>WJIN01000085.1 GCA_014730295.1 Promethearchaeota archaeon
GTAAGAGACGATTATAATGGGACATATCCGTACAAAGAGATGGAGGATCCAGATGAGATTAAAAATATGATTCATTCTGGAAATTATAAGTTTATTGTTTTTCTTACTGAAGAGCGAGAGATTGTAGGCTCAACTTGTTTTGTAATCGATTTAACACAAAAAATAGGATATTTACGAAGTTTGGTAATTAAAAAAGAGTGGCTTGGTGTTTGTGACGCCTCAAAAGCTTATATTACTGCGTGTTTATTGATGATGAATTTTTTTCGGGATGAGATTCTTATCTGGTGGGGAGAGGCGCGCACCGCCGACGCCAAGTCTCAATATATTAATAGACAATGTGCTGTCCGCCCGATTGCTTGGTTACCGAATAAGGATATCTTTTTTAACAGAGTTGAGTCTGATTTAATGATGATCGCCTATGATAAGTGCGTACTTAGACAATATCGGCAGCATAAAACTCCACGCTTTATCCCATCGGTTTTAAGATCATTCATCTTCGCAGATACACAATATGGTCTCGGAGCATATCGTCTTATTAGCCCAAGGGTAATAATCAATCATAAGAAAGTTAATGCTCTGCAATCGCATCTAACTCATACACAAAATAAGGATAAATTCGGATATACAACAATACGATTTAGTATTACAAATTCCGATTCCTATTTCGAATTCCTTTACACTCCTCAAGTAAAAAATTTTGAGAAATCCAAATATAAGGTAAAATCTCTGGAGGAATTATATCTCTTCATACGCGAGTTTCGGCATTTAGCAGATATATTGAATGTACGCTATGTTGAGGCTCATGTATCCGCATATAATCCGCCGCATCAGCATTTATTTGAGAGGTTCGGACTCTCTCCACGAGGATATATACCAAGCTTCCGTTTTAATGCGAAAAGAGCGCAGTATGGGGATTGTATCTTATTTAATTGGTATCGAAACAGCAAGATCAGCCCGTTTGAACTAATTTCTGAAGGGGAGTTGTTAGTAGATCTATTATGCTAATAAGAATTTTAACCACATTTTTTTCTTTTTATATCCTTGTCATATAATGCCCTTAGATTAGTTATGATAATTTATAAAATAAGTTTCACGATCCAACAGGAAAATGGGTATAAAGGCAGATCAGTTGCAAAAGAAACGATGCTTTTGGAAAAACAGAGGGCAGAAGAGTTTTTTCAACTCATTTCGAACAATATTTTTATATGTTTCATTTGAAGCTATTCTAATCACCTCATTTTAATTATTTTTTAATTAGTTTCACGCATACATCCCACCAAAATCTCTTTTTCCCTTAGTAAGCTTATCCAACAGGTCTTGCGGAGTAAACATTCCACTTAAATGTTCTTTCTCATTAATAAGGGTATAGGGAACACTGGAGATATTATATTGTTGTGCAACGTCTTGATTTGCGTTGATGTCAATAATCTCAACATTAATTTTTCCCTCTGACACGATCGCAAATAAATTTGCCACGGGAATTACTTGCGGGCAATAATTACATGTATGAGTGACAAACATTCTGATATCGGATTTTGAGATGTTTTTCATATTTGTCTTTATCTGATCTTTATAAAATGGACTCACACCCGAATAATACTGGAGCGTTTTGATGAATGGAACAAGTTGATTACCATTTGGAGTTGCGGTATATCGAATCAGCTCTTTTTCATTTCCTTCTAAGAAAAGTATGGTGGGTATACGCTTGATATCAAATTTTTCTGCTTGTTCCGCATCTTCTATAGTTGATCTTTCTTCGATTTTTAATTTTCCTTCAGAAGCGTCCTTTAGAGAATCTAAAAGATTAATCATTGAGTTGCATGACAAACAACTTCGATTTTTGGAACCATCCTTTTCGGTTTTATAGTCGGTAAAGACGTGTAAGTTTATCTCACTCTTTAGCTTCGACATTTCTCTTTTTATGACTTTCTCTTCCCTTTCTGTAAATGACATTGTAACTATCTCTTGAATATAATCTAATATTAATCTGAGTTTAAAGCTTAATATTTGTTTTTTTAATAAATCATAAAACCAATATATTATCCTGCTTTAAAAATCTAAAAAAATCTATTTATTTGATTATAATTCGTTAACTGTTCTTAAGCTATTAATTAGTTTGTGGAAGGGTTATAATTTGAGAAATTTTATTAGTTTCGATCTTTTCAATAACTTAATTTAATATACTAATGATACACATGTCAAATATAAAAAAGCAATATATTAACGATAAAATGCAGTTCGGTAAAAAACAAAAATGGGCTTTTGGTATGGGCTCATTTGCCCAGTGGTTCATTAATTCAGCATTTAATATCTGGATATTTACTTTCTATTTCACAGCTGTTGGATTAAGTACCTATTATATTATGCTCGCCTATGTGATATGGAGTCTTTGGAACGGAATCAACGATCCATTGATTGGATATCTCTCGGACAGAACAAATACTAAATATGGAAGAAGAAAACCTTTCATAATGGCTGCAACAATTCCATTATTAATACTTGAAATAGTTGTATGGTTGCCAAATCCAGGGAACAATTGGATTAATTTTCTCTATTTACTAATAATGCTGTTTTGTTATGATACTGTATATACATGTATTGCATTACCTTATGATTCATTATTTCCTGAATTATATACTAGCGTTGAGGAGAGATCTGAAGTGAATACCATAAAACAAATATTATCTGTTGTGGGCCTAATTTTTGCTGCTCTTGTACCTGGATTATTTATAGATATGTTTGGAGGTTCAACTGAAACATTTGGTTATCTCATAAATGGAGTCGTCACAAGTATTATTGTTGGAATTTCTCTCCTTGTGTCTCTGAAATGGGGGGTTACGGAACGAGAAGAATTTAAACTAGATCATCGGCAAGAATTTAAGTTCTTTGAAAATATCAAATATACACTTAAAAATAAGGCTTTCCAGTTATATTCGATAATGTTCTTCTTATATGAATATGTTCTACTCCTCTTGGGACTTATTATGCCACTATTCGGAAAATATGTGTGGGGAGTTGGAGAATTTCCAACTATGATTATTTTAGGAATAATGTATATCATTGGAGCAGTGTCTGTTGTTTTATGGCGAAAATTAGACCTAACCATTGGGAGTAGAAAAGGATATGCAATTTCCATTGTAATCTATTTCATCTCAACTTTACCCATTATGCTTTTCCAACAATACGAGTTGGCAATAGTCTTCTCATTGTTTGTTGGAATTGGATTCGGCGGTATGTTATATTTCATTTATCTTATCATTGCGGATATTATTGATGAGGATGAATTAAAGACGGGAAAACGGAGAGAAGGAGCATATTTCGGAGTTACTAATTTTTTTATGAGATTAAGTATGATATTATCAATCGTCACTGTTGGATTCGTTTTCAATATGACTCAATGGGAGACATATGATCCTACTATAAATCCAACAATAGGATTATTGATTCTCTTTATACTATTTCCTGGAATTGCTCTAGGAATTACATTAGTGTGCTTATACTACTATCCATTTACAAAAGAGAAGGTAAATGAAATAAAGGAAGAGCTTGAAGAATTACATAAAGAAAAATTGAAAAAAGTTAGGGAATCATAAAAAATCCCTTTAACAATAATTTTATTCCTATTTTTTCTTAAAAGGTAGAAAAAGAAGTTCTGATAAAGTTTATTTAGAGTTGATTAAATGCCTTTTTCAAGTCTGCAATAAGATCTTTAGGATCCTCTAATCCAACAGATAATCGAAAATGAGTATCTGAAATATTCATACTACGGCGTTCCCATGATGCAAGGTCTATTCCTGTCATTAATGAAGTATATTCGATTAATGAGGTTGTATCGCCCAAAGACACTCCTACTTTTATTTGGTCTAATAATTCTATAAATTGATTACACTCCTCTACGGAGTATAATTCAAATCCAATCATCCCTCCATAATCCTCCATTTGGTTCGTAGCAATTGCGTGTCCTCGATGAGAATCTAATCCCGGATAAACAACTTCTTTTACTTTTTCATGTGAATTTAAGAAGTTAGCAATTTTCATAGCATTAGCAGAATGTTTTTCCATTCGTAAGCCTAAAGTTCGAATCCCTCTTAAAATTAACCAAGCATTAAAGGGACTCAACACTGCCCCTTGCGTTTCCAACCAATAATATCGAATATCTCTCAATTCGTTTTTAGGCCCAATTATCGCCCCTCCCAGACAATCTCCATGTCCGTTAATATATTTGGTCAAACTTTCCGCAACTAGGTCTGCCCCGTGATCTAATGGTTTTTGTAAGGCTGGTGATGCCCATGTGTTATCAACAATACATTTTCCATCATAATCATGTATTAAATCGGCACAAGATTGTATATCAATAATATCTACAGTAGGATTGGCAGGAGTTTCAATAAAAACTAATTTTGTTTGATCATCAATGGCAGATTCAACTTCCTTAATATCTCTCAGATCAACTCTTCTCGGTTCAATTCCCATCTGCGGATAGATTTTTGTTAAAAGACGGAATGAGCCCGTATATTGGTTTTTATGAATTATTATATTTGGGATCTTTTCGGGATTAGTTTGAGGAAAAAGTTTTTTAATTTTTTTCGGTCGAATTCGTTCCACCCGTTCTTGAAGCACACTCATGCAAGATAGATGAATTGCTGCCATTCCAGACGCGACTGATAATCCCGATTCTCCGTGATGCAAGGTCGCGAGCTTTTTATCTAAGGCATAGAGTGTAGGATTTTCAGTTCTTGAATAATAATAATGATTTTCAAGTAGTTGAGAGAGAGAATCATATACATAGGATTTTGTGGCATAGAGCGGTGTTCGTAATGAATGGGAGGTTTCAGGATATGGATCCTCTCCCGCACTAATTAATTGTGTATCAAAACCCAATTTCTCCCACTTCTTTTTCAATTCCTCATCTATTTGACCTTTGGTCTTTTTTTTTTCATCCATTGTCATCATTCACATATCTTTTATTTTTTCTATAAATTTAATTCACATCTTATTATTCTTCTCCGCTTGGCACGTTTAAGGAACTTTCATCGCCTTCCATCCCTTCTAATTTGCGATATTCGTCCATAGTTCGTGATGAGATGATTTTTAGATATTCTTTTAATTGCTTATCCACCTCAGGACTATATCCTGGACCTTCTTGAGTTTCTAAGATATGATTAACTTTTTCTTTTGCCCGATCCATAATATCTTTCGCACCTCCTCTTAGCCACTTACGCCGTCTTTCTCTGTCCATTAACTCAGGGACAAATATCTGTTTTCGAGTATTTTTCGCTGTGTGCCGTAGCATCAAATACGGTTTTCCTGATTCTGCTACTTTTTTAATTTGCTCGATTGCTAAGGTCTCATCATTTACATCTATTCCCTTCATCCCCCTCTTGATAATATCGCATATTTCATCATCTATAACCAATAGTTCTAATGCTTCGGA
This sequence comes from Promethearchaeota archaeon, assembly GCA_014730295.1. The sequence continues at coordinate 5,435 of WJIN01000085.1, forward strand.
TAATGAAGATTCATAGGTTCCAGCGCACGTAATGTAATTAATTCCCGCATTAGCCGAAAAGAATAGTGTCATAAATCTTTCTAATCCATTCTGAATGTCGAAACATTTAGATTCAGTAACGCATCCAGGCCCTCGAGAAGGTATATTATAATGATGGGCTAACTGCGCATGAGCAGCCGAAATTAATCCTGTCTCAATTGAGCCCCATGCAACATTCCCCGTGGGAGGGTCCATAATACTATTCATTGTAGAATAAAAAATTGGACACCCGGGATTAATTAATTGAGTTACCACTATCGATGAAAGAATCTCCATATTTGATTGGACTAATAATCCCGCCAACGTTACTGGAGCAGTAGAACCCGCACTCGCAGCGGGAGCCAAAATAATAGGTTGTTTATGTTTCGCGAACGGAAATAACCCATTTAACATCACAGCGGTTAACGTCAATGGACTCGTAGGATTAAAAAATGCTATTAATCTTGGTCGTTGCTTTAATTCTTCTTTCCCTCCAACAATGATAGAAGCTAGTTCCATCATATCTTGAGAAGCTGTCCTTCCATAGCATCCTAATCCATACGGCTTCGAACTATTCTTACCCCACGCGTACATAGCGTGCCAATGTAGTTCTGTAAATGGAACGTCGTTCGGCCAAACATCCACATGAGAGGCTACAATATTTTTCAAACTATCTACGATGCGAATCTGTTTTATGGTATCTTCTATAACCGACTTTCGCACACCCTTTTTCTCATTTGGGTCAAACATCTTTACGGGCGTACCGACGGTTGCGAAATTGGTGGTATCAGTTGTGATATCGACACTATAGCTTCCATCGGATCCCCATAAAGTAAAAGAATCAGGTACGTTTTTAAGCTGTTCCAGAACTAATTCCTCTGGTAATTTGATATAGTGCTTTTTATCGGAATCCAAAATCGCCCCATTTTCTAAGAGAAGAGAGCGTGCTTCTTCTGTTTCGATTTTTATCCCAACCTCTTCCAAAAGTCCCAAAGTCTTATTGTGGATCTGATTTATCTCATCTTGAGAGAGCACTTCTAATTTATTAAGTCTCATATTTCGAATCCTTTTATAGAATATGTTAACTTTTTATATGAAAATCAATTTGATTTAGTGGTATATTATTTTAGTATAATGGATAATTAATGTATTTACTCTTCGGATAAATTACATAATATAAATTAAAGATTATTAAACTAAATGGTTTTAAGAATGAATTTACAAGAGAAAATAAAAGATGCGATTTTTGAGTATGATGAGGATAAACTGAAAAATTTATGCTCTTCTTCGATAAATGAGGATAAAATTAGCCCAATTGAGATCGTGAATATAATTGGAGATGTTATGACAATATTGGGAGATAAATTCGAAAAAGAAGAGCTTATGCTACCCGAGCTTATTGTAGCCGCTAATATCGTCAAAACCGTAATCGATGATATTCTCGATCCCGCTATTCGAGAAAAAGGAGAGGTACGAGAATCGAAAGGAAAGGTGGTTATTGGGACGGTTGAAGGAGATGTGCACAGTATTGGAAAGGATCTGGTTGCCTCATTCCTTTTTTCAAGCGGATATGAAGTATTTAATATAGGGGTCGATGTTCCTGCAGCTGAATTTATTGATAAAGCTGAAGAAGTTGGGGCCGATGTGATTGGACTATCATCATTGGTGACCTTATCAATGGACTTTCAGAGACAAGTCATCGAGGAATTAAAGAAGAGAGGTCTCCGAGATAAATACAAGGTTATTGTTGGAGGAGCACCCACTTCTGAAGGCTGGGCGAAAAAGATTGACGCTGATGCTTGGGGAGATGATTCTTTGGATGCGGTAACAAAAATTAATCAATTACTCGCTAAAGGATAGAAGAGGTGTCTAAATAAATGAAAATGAATCACATTCAAGTCTTTTCTCCAGATGAGTTGGAAGAAATTCATTCCGCGACCCTCCAACTTCTCTGGAAAGTAGGGATTAAGATTGATTGTAAAAGATCTCAAAAATTATTAGAAGATCATGGCTGCGAGGTGGACGAAGAATCGGATTTTGTACGAATACCAGAGTCCTTAGTAATGGAGATGGTCAAGAAAGTTCCGAAATCATTTACCTTAAACGGACCAGACGGCAGCTTTAGTTTTGAAGTAAATTGTGACAGTACACAATTCGCGACCATTGGAACCCCAGTCAAAATCTATGATCCTTCTAAAAAGAAAGGGGTCAGAAAAACCGTTTTAGCTGATACCATTAAACAGATTCGACTAGTTGATACTTTAGATCATATAAATTGTTCCCATGTGGATGTATGGCCGAATGACGTTAAATATACCGCCCTACACGGTCATGCAATGTATCAATGGGTTAAAAATACACGGAAACCCTATGGTTTAGGTTGCTATGGTGGACTTCCAAGTCAAGATATGATGAATATGGCCTCCATAGCATGTGGAGGAGATGAAGAGTTAATTAATAAGCCCCGACTGGTTGGGTTTTTCAGTACCACAAGTCCGCTTCATTTCCCGAAAATTATGACGAATGGTTTAGAAATATTTGCAAAATATAAACAGCCAACCATCGTGGCGCCAGAGGCTCTTGCGGGAGCATCTGCTCCGGTCACACTCGCTGGACTCCTGACTCAGACTAATGCAGAAAATCTCGGTGGGGCTGTCTTAGCTCAGATCTATAATCCCGGTGCAAGACTTTTTTATGGAACGGTATCGCACATCACTGATATGAAAACAGGAAACTCCGCAATGGGATCGATAGAAACTGGATTGATAACGACGGGGGTAGCTCAGTTAGCTGATTTTTACGGATATCCCTCAAGAGGTCCGGGATGTGTCACCGACTCAAAAATCCTAGATCTACAGAATGGATTTGAGCGATTACAAACTTTAATGTTAGCAGCACAAGCGGGCATCAATTATATCACATGTGCGGGTACATACGAAGCTACCTTAATTGAAGCTTTAGAGCTTTTATTAATTGATGACGACTTAGTAGGAATGATAAAGCGAGCATTGGAAGGGATTAAAGTGAATGAGGATACAATAGCACTCGATGTTATTGAAAAAGTCGCTACAAGTGAGAAAAAAGGGGCTACTTTTTTGGGAGAAATGCATACACTTAAAAATATGAAAACTTCGCTATATATGCCTAAATTAGTTGATAGGAATAGACGGAGTACGTGGTGGAAGAAGGGTGCAAAAGATATTATTGAGCGAGCGGGTGAAAAGGTGGAGGAAATACTTGATAGCCATAAGCAACCTGATGTCTCAGAGGAGATCGATAACAAATTACAAAAATATTTAGAAAAAATTGAATCTCGCTCATTAAAGGATTATATGGAAGCTGAAGGGCTTACATCCGCGGCTGCTCCAGTACCGGGATCTGATATTAAAGATGATTAAACTAAACGGGTGAATCATAATTTCGTACATATTTGATAATCTTCGAGAGGGACATCCTTGGTTTTCATTATTTGCGATTGAAGCCTATATGGAATCAAAGGGTTTGAATATTTCCCCTGCAAGTCAAGTTAATGCCTTACGAGAGTTTCAGAGGACTTATAAATTTGATCTCGCATTTCCCCGAATGGATTTAGATGAGTATGTTGAAATAATTTCGAATGCCGAAGAAAAAAAGGCACAAATTTCAAAGAGTAAAGAGTGGAGTAAATTTGAACCAAGCGAAATCCTTAGAACGACATCTCCAGAAGATATCTACCAATCTTCGACTTATAGGGTATTAAAGGATTTACATGACCACTCAAATGGGATTTTCCGATATATAGGAGGATATGTTCCCGCTCCGTATACATTAATCTCACTTATACTTGACCTACAGACAGCATCTGAACTAGTAATATTTAACCCAAAATACTTAAAATCACTTGTGGAATTTAGCGTCCCCATTATCAAGCAATATACCAACTTAATCAGCCAATTTGTTGATACCCTTTTCATTTTGGCACCTAGCGAATGCACCATTATGAAAAATTCCTATATTGAGATCGTGCAAGATTCGATGAATAATATCATACGTTATTGCGTTTCAGAGTTAAATAAACCCACTCTGATCCATTTCTGTGCAAATAAAGTGAGTCAAGTAGTTAATGAAGAGGTGGTGAAACCTATGAAGGAAGCTGGTATAATCGGCTTGAATATTCCTAATATAATTGAAAATAAGGATTTAGCTAAGAAATATAATCTAATATTATGCGGAGGAATTGATCCTGTAAAAATCCAAGTAGAACTCGAACAAAAAACGCTAAATGAATTGAGAGAATTACTCCAAGCAACTAACGATATTAAATATATCTTTGCGACAAACTGCCAAGTAAAATGGGCACCTGGACAGAAATCCTCTGAAGAACTTAATCTTCTCTTTAAGCATATCAGAAATTTGTTAAAAAAATAATTAATCGAGATTTTTGAAATAAATTTCCATTTCTTTTAATTTAAAAAATTTCCAAAAAGTTATTAAAATGAACATTGAAGTTGATAAAGCTAGTTTTAAAGTAGACAATAAATTCTTTTTTCCACTCGGTTTTAATTATTGGCCGCGAGATATGGCAGTTTATTTATGGAAAGAGTATGAGTCTCACGTTATTGAGAGAGAAATGAAAATTATATCTCAATTAGGCGCAAACTGTATTAGGATGTTTATTCGATGGGAAGACTTGAATCCCATTATGGGAAAAATTGATGAGTCTTTATTTTCTAAATTTGATGATTTCATACAGCGAGCTAAAAAATATGATATAAAACTCATTCCAACATTGTTGATTGGACACATGTCCGGTCAGGATTGGTTTCCCAAATGGCTCGAATTATCTGAGAAGGAGAAAGAAAGAAGTGATGTGAAGTATCAGATAATTGGAAAACCTCCCGAAGGAAAAGAGGAGTGTCTTATTAGAGATATCTATACAGATATAACAGCTGTAGAAAATAGTAAATTGCAACTTAAGGTTCTATTAGAAAAATATAAAAATAATAAGACTATTCTCTCTTGGGATATAAGCAATGAGAATCAATATTGGATGGAACCCAAAAATCCGAAGATCGGCACACAATACGTTAGAAATATGGTAGAATTTATGAAGAATATCGATCCCAATCATCCTATTACCTATGGGATGGGAAAACCAGATGGACCTTCTGGTTTTATCTCCTTTGGAAAAGAAGGATTTGCTAAGTATTTAGATTATTACTCCGTACACGTGTATCCGGAATGGTTATATCCGATGACGGCCAACATAGTGGATTTTTATATTTCCTACAGAATCGCATATGAATGCTGTTTGGCAAAATTAGCGTCCTTGCCCATTCAGCTTCAAGAATTTGGTCTCTCAGATATGTTTTTCCCTCTCATTGATGAGGAAACCAAACATAAATTAATTTATGGATATTTCAATGTTGCCTTATGGGGTGTAGTTTTAAATGAGGTAAATGCGGGTGCATTGACGTGGGGTTTTTGCGATTTTTTGCCTGAATTAAAACATAGAAATCCCTACGATCATAAACAATTTGAACTCTATTTTGGTGCGGTTGATGATGAATATAATATAAAGCCGGGAGGCTTAGCATTCCAAAAGTTTTCTGAATTCATTCAAGAGTTTGATCTTTCTAATTATTATGCGAAAAAACCAAAAGTAGCAATTATCCTTCCAGATAAATTTAACGAGTATATTAAAGTCGAGAGTGAAAAAGATATTCTGGAAGAAAACACCTTGAATCATTCTAAAGCTCTTTTTTCATCCTTCATTTTTGCTAAAATGTGCCATAGAAACGTAGATTTTATTTCAATCGATCTTAAGGATTTAGATTTAGAAAAATACAAAGTACTGATTTTACCTAATGCTTACAATTTATCAAAGAAGACAGAAAATGCTATTTTAACCTTTCTTCATTCCGGAGTAAATCGAATTGCCTATATATCTTCCAATACTTTTTTACCAGAGAATATCTTTGGAAATTTGAAATGGATAAATAAAAAGAAAAGAATGAGAAAATTGGAATTAAATTTAGATAAGAATTTACCCTTCTCTTTCTTTAATAAGACACTTGAATTCAAGGCAATAAAGTCCCAGATTATTCTAGAGAAGAACGAAAATGATAAAGACCTCATTCCAATCTATAAAGATGGTGATGGAACTCCTCTAATGTTCTATAAGTTATATCCTAATGATAATAAGGCTATTTTTCTGGGAATTTCTCCGGAAATTAATCATACGCAACTTAAAGATTCATATAAACAAGAAAGTGCTTTAGAATTATTTTCCAACCTTTTTAAATTAGCTAATTTAGAACCGTATATAGAATGCGATAATCCTCTCATCGAAATTTCGATTTTGTATAACCAAAATTCTCAGGAAGCTATTCTAATCGTGATTAATCATGAGTTCTCGGAACAATCTTGTCATATCAAGTTAAAAGAACAATGGGGGTATATTTACGAATATTATGGAATGGATTTTATACAGAAAGGAGAATTATTAGAATTCACGCTACCTGCCTTTGGAAGTTATGTCCTAATCCTGAAAAATAATTAGATCTCTAATTTCAAATTCAATCGCATAACTTTTTTTCTTTCCAAGTATTAAAATAGAACGCCTGATACATTATATCAAATATAAGTGAGTTTATATCTTCTTCTTTTATCTTTTGCGTTAATTCATTTAAATCTTTCATATTGTTCGTCCATACCCAACAATGAATCAAATTCGGTAAATTACTGAATGTCCAGACATAAAAAAGGTTCGGATGATATTTTTCGTTCAAGTATCTCGCAAAACTAGTTTTGTTCATTGTTGGATTTTTCTCAATTTGAAACACAGCAAAAATGTCATTGGAAGCTTTCGGGTTGAAATTTATTGATAATTCAATAATACCTTCTTCTATCAAGCGGTCTAAACGCCTTCGAACCGTATTGGGAGTACTGTTTACATCCTCCGCAACCTCCCTAATAGGCTTTCTCGCGTCCGTACGTAATGACCTGATAATCTCAATATCTAATGTATCATAGTCCATTGAGCTTGATTTAGGTACGATATAAGGAACGGGAGATATATATTGTATCCCCGAGAGGAGTCCAACATTCGGAGATAGTATTTTCGCCATTTCTGAGACAAATTGCGAATATTCTTCGAGTTGATGGATATCTTCCAGCATAGCTCCAATATACACATAATTTCTGCTCGAAAGGATTATTTGCCAAGTATTTTCGTGCTCACCAATCTTGTTAATTAGATTATTATCAACTGATATATTACTTTGTCCAAAAATGAAGGTATAGAGTGCGTTAATAGCATATGGTTTCAATCTTGCCGTAAAACGTTCGATTATCCCCAAATCTACCAAATTTTGAACTCTTTTATAAACCGCATTTACCGACAATCCTAAATAATCTGAAATCTCCCTATAGGTTAAACGTGAATTGTTCATGAGAAGAAGAATGATCTTAAGATCTAACTCATCCATATAACTTCATATGAAAATTATAAATAAAATAATTTTAGGTATAAAGCAAATAAAACTCCTTTTTTTAAAGATCAATTTATCAACCATGTGGTGTAAAAATCTGCAATTTGAAAAAGGGTAATTTCACTTTTTTTTATTTAGTTTTAAACAAGGTTTTATAAGGTGATGATTAGCTCTCACTATATATGGGAAGAAAACATATAAGGTTAACAAAATGAAAATTTTAGCAATCATTAGTAGTTATCGGAAAAATGGCCACACTTCAAAAGTTGTTGATCTATTAAAACAAGAAGTCGAATCCGGGGCTTCTAAAGATGGAAGATTTATAGCATTTGGAAAGTTATTTTTGGGTGATTATGAGATTAATCACTGTAAAGGTTGTAGGGTGTGTATGGAACGAGGAGAACAATATTGTCCCTTAAAAGATGATGTACCAGTAATCAAAGCGAAAATAGATGATGCGGATGCTGTTATTTTTGCGAGTCCGGTATATGTGGGGGATGTGAGTTCTTCAATGAAGGCGTTAATGGACCGTTTGGCATATGTTTGCCATCGACCTGAATTTTATGATAAATGCGCAATTATAATAGCGACGACGAATGCAACGAGTCTAAAGAGAACTATTCGTACGCTAGGTGCGGCTACTTATAGTTGGGGTTTTAAAACTCTAGGAACTCAGGGTTTTAAAACTACTACTTCAAATGATTCAATTGAGACCTTAAAAGAACGATATGAAAAAAAAATTCGAAAATTAGCGAGAAAATTATATTCGGGAGTCAAGAAAAAAGGTTATTTGAATCCATCGGTCATCTCGTTGGCAGCATTTAAATTGCAGCAAAAAGGTCATGCAAGTGAAAAAGATGCGAGTTCAGTAGATTATGAATATTGGGACCATAAGGGGTGGGTCAATCCCGATCGGCACTATTATATTGAGGTTGATATAAGTCCATTGAAATTATTAATATCAAAAGTCTTATATGGCATATTTTCTCTGGTGTTCTAAAACCTTTTTTTCTTTACTTTTCCTCTAGTCTGATAATAATTCCGGCAAATCCCGTATCTTTTGTTTGATTCGAGCTCGCTTTCCGAAAACTTTTATAAACCAATAACAATCAGGACAATAGTATGTAACGAAATTCCCTTCATAATCTTGGACGCGTAACTTAGCTATTTTTTCTGCAACATCTTTTCTGAGCTGATGACCTACTCCACCCCCACAACAAAATAATGGAATATTAATAACTTTATACCCCGATTGCTCGAGCAAAGATTCGATTTTATCCTTTACTTCAGGCATACAGTCATAAATGAGCGGACAAGCGTGTTGGATACTGACTTCACCTGATTTTTGTGTTGTTGCGGGCTTTAAATATTTGGTATAATACTCGATCTCAATACCTAAATCAGAATAATGCTTCTCAAATGTCATATAACAGCTTGGACATATAGTAATAATTTTTTTAAATCCTTTATCCTTGAAAATTTTTCTATTTCTCTTGATAAGTAGATTATAGGTTTCTGTATCGCCTGTAACAAGAATAGGATATGCACAACATATTTCTTTATCTAAAACCGTGTATTCTATGCCCTTGTCTAATAAATATTTCGCCGCATGTTCTCCATATTGAGGAACTTTTACGTTCACGAAACAGCCGAAATATAGTAGGATATCACTCTCTTTCGGAATTCCTTTTGGAAGTCTGATCCGTCTTTTAGCATCCTTATAGGGACTTCCATATTTTTCAAAAATATGTTTCGTCTCTTTTAAATTTTCAACAGTATTTCCATCTTCAAGAAATTTTTGTTTTAAAAGGATTCGCTCATCTGAGGTCCCACATTCACGGCAATGTACGCAGTTATATAGTTTTTTATAATCTTCTTGTTGAAACTGGTATTGATCCCGCGTTCTAAGAAGTTCTTTAACCTCTTCATTGGTAAGAAAATTATCTGGCTCAACCTCCTGCGTGGGATATTTTCTTTTCTCACTTCGCTTCTCATTACCCATATTATAACCTATTAAAATAATTATATATAAACTAACTACATAAGTAATTCAAATACATCTTTCGCCTTAGGATGAATTCTGTACTTTTTAGCGAATCTATAGAGCCACCACCAGCAACTCACGCAATAGGTTGTCACGAAGTCTATATTCTCTTGGTCATAATCCTTGATCCGCTTTTCTCCGATATCATCTATGACATCGAGCCGATGCATGCGTCCTAAGCCGTGTCCGCAGCACCAATGGGGGATCTCCACAACGTCGTATCCACTTTTCTTGAAAATCTCCTCCACGAACTTATCCACGTTATCTCGTCCTCGAAACATTAACTGACAGAGGTGTTGAAATGCCACGTTTCCTGATTTTTCCTCCTCTGAGGGTCTGAGATAATCCACGATATATGAAATTTTAATATCCTTATCCATTGCCTCGGCATAATCATTTCTGAATAAATGATAACATGCGGGACATAAACAAATGATCTCCTCGTAATTTTTAAAGATTTTGATATTCTCATTCATGCAAACTTCCAGCTCTGTATTCGAACCTGATACATACCACGGCCATCCGCAGCATATCTCCTCATTAAGTATAGTGAAGTCAATATCTCGATGTAATAAGTATTCGAGAGCATGCTGGGTATATTTAGGAATCTTCATCGTCGAAAGACATCCCATAAAGAATAAGGTCTCCGAATCTTCTGGAATTCCTTCGGGAATCTTTATTCGCATCTGTTTCATAGGATAGGGCGTGCGATATTTTTCAAAACATTCTCTCATATTCTCTATATCGTCAAAGGTATATCCTTGCTCGAGATATTTTTGCTTTAATCGAATTCGATCCTCCTCGGTATCGCATTCCCCGCAATCTACACAATTATAGATCCTATAATAATCATCTTCTGTAAATTCAATCTCGTCTATGTTATTTATCATCTCGCGGACTTGCTCATCTGTAATGAAATTTTCGGGGTCAACTTCTTTTGTTGGATAATTCTCCCGTCCTTCAATTCTCTCATCCATATATAAACACCTTAACCTTTATGAAAGGACTTTTCCTAATAAAAATATCTTTTAGAAAATATAATAGCAAGAAATTTTTTACCAAAAAATTAAATTATAAATTGAATTCTGCAATAAGTAATATATGAGTCTCCTTGATGGCATAATTGATGAGAAAGAAGAAATTCTATGGGAACTAAGAGAAATCGAGAATATCGTTCCTGATTTGGAGCAATCCCGATTGATAAAGAAGAAACAGAAAAGATTCGGACTCCTTCTCACATTAATTTTGGGAATCGCAGGAGTTATACTTTTTCTCATGGTGTTTATTTTTCCAGATCTTGGCAATTTTTATGGATTTTGGGTATCTCTCCCCTTCGTGGCGATTTTTATCTCATGGTATATAATCGCATCCAGAATTGACAAAATTAACAAAAAACTAAAACTCTATGAATTTTTGAGACAATATCATTCAGATGATGAATTACGCAACTATCCAATGCTCCAAGTAATAACGAAAAGACATTATATAGATTTTGAACAATACAGACGAAAGTCATATCCAAAATGGTTTGGAAGGGATGTTTCACATATTTTAGAATATAAGAATGAATTTTGTATCTATAATTTAAGCCAGCTGACGGATATATGTAAAAATGTCAATTCAAAGAAAGATAAATATGAAATTGGGCTCTATTTTGACCTCGATGATGAAATACGCGGGGATGACGGACCCCACATATGGATAGAAAACCTCTCCAAAGAGCAGTATATAAAAGTTTTGGATGTATTAAATAGCGTAGCTTCCCATGCAGACACTTCTTACTTATTCAAAAAACAAAAAGAGCTTGACCCTTATTGGAAATAGGCTCAAAAGTATTTGTATTTTATGGGAAAAGAGTTTAATTTTTAATTCATAAAATCTATATTTTTGAAAAATGATCTAATATTAAGTAATATATCATCTCAATCATCCTATTTACCTATGATCAATGAACTTTTTGTTCTAAATACGGGAGGACAAGTAATATATAGTTGGCATCATGATGAGCAAGAAGAAGATTCAAAAGATGAACTGGTGGGGGGGTTTCTCTCGGCATTAAATTCCTTTGCCACGATGGAGCGGGGAGAGGATATTAAATCTCTGAAATTAAAGGAAACGCAGATTATTTTCGAGCGGTTTGAAGAATTAGAACAACAATTAACGTTTGTTGCCACCACTAAAAGCGAGGAATTAATTGAACTTATCCACTCGATCATACATAAAATTATGGATACATTCACGGCAAAATACAAGGAGAGGCTGGACCGACCATTTGATGGGGATATTACACCATTCAAAAAATTTGATGAAAATATTAATGAAATCTTTATGGCCTATGGTCTAGATGTATTAGAATCGACAATAGAGAAAATTGATGCCGGGAATTCTCTGAAATCAGTCCTATTTTTGGAGCCTGGTGATGGAGATCTTCTTTTTATCCATGCAAAACAATATGTAGATAAAGACAAAATGAGTTATCTCATCCCTCTACTCACTAAATCGTCCAAATTACTATATGAAAGAAATCTTAACCAACAACTCAATTGGATAATGTTTAATACAATTAAAAATGAAATCTTGCTAATAGAAATTCGAGCCTCCATATTTTTAGTTAAGACCTATGATCTGAAAGCCACTAGTGCGAATACAAAACAAATATTAGAGATATTTGACGAATCACACGTATCCACCAAAAAATTGAAAAAGCTTGAGAAACAGTTTAGAGATATAACCTATTCTGAGAATATTATACAATTTTTCGTCGTAAATTTTGAGGGGAGCATCTTATTCAAACATTTACAGACTAATGAGAGCGAATATGAAAATAACATTCCTGAAATTATTAGTTTTTTAACCTCTTCTAAAAGAGCGAGTCAAGAAATTTTTAATAGAAATCTGTTGTCTTGTAGTATTGGGGGTGTTTCAACTGTTATATTTTGTGTAAATCTAAATAATATTGCCCTTATCGTTATCGGAAATCGTAGAGACTTAGAGAGTTTCGAAATAATCGAAGAAGTCTATATGGATATTTTAGCTCAACTTAAATCAATTTAAATTTGGGCTTCAAATAATCTAAAAATGGTATATTAATATTCTGCTTTTCCTTACATTTCTATTAATTTACACACAAAGGAAATTGCAAAATGCCGCCATTTTGGATGGAAGTTTGGATAGAATTAATGATTTTACAGACGTTTATCGGATACAGTTTTGTTATTGCGAATGCCTGTATTGGATTGGCTAATATAAAAGATTTGAACTTGATGAAAGGAAATCTTCGATTGGTAAAAGCCCATAAATGGTTTGGAAGGATCGAAGGTATAATTTTTTTCGCGATTGTTGGTCAGTGCCTTTATATGTTTGCTCAGCACGTTCTCGAGGGTGATCCTAATTTATATCGACCCTCAGGAATATGGTCTCATGCATGGTTTGGTGGATTTTTAGCATTGGTGCTTGTATCTACAAAATTGATTATTGCAAAATTTAGAAAGGATGAAATTTACAATTACGGACATATTCTCGGTCCAATAGGTGTTATCGGATGGAGTATATCCCACTGGACAAGTTTATATAATTTCTATTTTGTTGTATATCCGGGATTTACGAGATCTGTGATTGTGGTACCGCCGAATATCATTTGGACAGGTATAATCCCCTTTATCATCGGATTTGTTCTCTTTTTAATTGTGATGAACCAAACTCGAGAGCCAACAAAAGAGAAGGATAGGTTCTCTATTAATCAAATTGCTTTTATCTTACATGGTATTACCTTCGGCTATGAACGCTCAGCGAAAGAGCTTCTTGGTAAACCTGCGCTGTATAAATATGTCGTACCAGAGACTTATGAATTTATTGAGCGAATGATGAGCATGTCAGGATTCGATATGAAAAAGCTGGAACGCATGAGCTTAAACGATGCGATGAAGGAATTTTCAAAAATGGCCGAAAAGATCGAAATGGCCGAAAAAATAAAAATCAAATGGAAATCGGAAGATACCTTTACAATTGAATCTATTAATTGTTCGACCGCCAGAGTGAGAAGTGTTATGAATGAACAAGAACTGGAAGATGCGGTATGTCCATGGGCTCTTTTTAGCGCGTCAATAGTAAACAAACTGACGGGCAAGGAGTTAGCAATAAAACCTTCCAAATTTAATGAGATCGGAGCGATTACGGAATTGAAAATACTCGAACAAAAAGAAAAGTCTTAAACAAAATTCTTAATTTTTTCTTTATCTTTTTCTAAGATTCCTATTCATATAATCAGCTAATTCTTGATCTTCATCAAAATATTAGAAAAAAATAGGAAAAAATCAAAAATAGAATTATTCTTCTTTTTTCATTTTAACTTGATTTCTCTGAACTCCAACTTCTCGGTTAGGAGGAATTGGTTTCGCGCAATTGTCTTGTTTCGCTTGATTTGCTTTGAGATCTCTCTCAAGCATCTCTTCTATTTCTTCATCTGTTAAATCTTCTCTTGACATATTACTAAATCACCATTTTAGATATAAAAAAATTGATATTATAAAATATTGGTCTTCAGATCAGATTTGGGACCAGAAGCTCAATTATTTTTAAAGATCTGAATTATAGATTTATATTTCAAAATTTAAAAAAATTAAGAAAAAAGGGTAAAAAATCTCACCTTAATCGACTTGTTCATTCATATACTCTAAAACGGCATTTTCCTTTTCTATGGGACGACGTTCAGGTATCTGAACGAATTTTCTGTCATATCTCTCGTAATAGTCGGGGCTTAGAAAAAGATTACAATAACAAGTTCCATACTCCTCGATATCGGGAGGCGAATATTCACATGGACATATAAGATCTCTGTCTAAATCTCTCTTTCCGCACGCGAATCGGCAGGGACATGACTGATATCCATATTTCTTCTTATTTTCAACTAAACCTTCGAGTAAATCATTTAAAGTTTCCTCATCTTTTTGAAGAATCCAGCCATTTCTCTCGCATATGACATCGCAATATTTTTTCATTCCTTCCTTACTCTCTAAATTAAAACTCACGTTAATCCACCCTATCCTTCTAATAATTCCTCGTATTTATTGGGATTATATCCTACAACGGCTTCCCCGTCACATATTAAAAATGGATAAGAAATTCTGTCACTATAACTATTTCTCAAAAATTTTAGAATTTGTGCCTTATTATCTGGGTCTATTTGGTCAACATCTACATATCTGAAGGCAACATCGTGTTCTTTCATATAGCGCTTGAACTTCTTACACCATTGACATGTAGAAAGCGTAAAAGCCATCATATCTTTTTTATCGTTCTCCCCTTCAACTTTGGTTGCTAATTCTTCTATATATTCGGGAAATTCCATTTTTTCCATACCATTCTCACCAGATTGAATCATTTTTTATTAGCCTTTTTTGTTTTATAAAAATATAAGTTCTAAGCTATTTACTCAAATAAGTATTATTCATGAGTGAATAGTAGACTTCTTTAAAAGAACAAAATTGCCTAATTTTATTAAAGATAGTCTTTATAAAATATGCATAGAGCTAATGAGTTTTTTTCCAATTCAATCAAGAACTCATCTTGATCTTTTAAAATATAAAATATAAATTATTTGCCTCAAAAGGTTTATTTACTCTTAGACATGCCGCTCACAGAAATTCTCTGCATAAGTTATTTTGACAGAATTATAGGTCCCAACACCTTTCATTGTAATGCAGAATTATCGAATCGTGAGGACTTTCCTGATTTGGGAAGAATTCTTGATTTTAATAATGAAGAAGGAACATTCATATTTGCCTTTCGGAAATACCAAACGGTTAACCACATTTTCTATTTGGAAAGTGAATATGCGAGGGGAGGGAAAGATCTGCTGATGATTTCTTATATGATTCGAGCTGCATATTTCAAATCCGAAATTTCTGATATTTATCGCTATTTAGAAGCGAAAACCCCCATTTTAGAAGAATTTGCCTCTGAATTACAACAATTAGAAGATTTCTCACGAATATTGAACCAAAATAAGGATATTGAGAATCAGCAAAATTTAATTTCGTTGGGAAACAAACATTTCCAAAAAAAGTTTATAAATCTATTTGATTCCTATTTTAAAACCTTGTGCATGAAGGAGGGTCCTTTCCTCAAGAGATCAAAAGACGAGCTAAAAAAAGTATTCATCTTTGGAGCAGATCATGCAGGAAAAACGACATTCCTTAAAAATATTGAAGCAATGCAATTTCATAGTCAAGATGACAGCGGATTAGGCACCCAAATTTTAGAAGTGGTAATTGACAATATGGAAATTTTGATGGAAGAATGTATTGATAATCAATTTAAATGTGAACAATGCAGAAGAAGCAATAGGTGTATCAACAAGGCACAAGGCTTTATACTCATATTTAATGTATCTGATAAACAATCTATTATTGATGCTAAGGAACGCTTTAAAATTATTGTAAAAAAAATTTGTAATCATGAGATTGAGGATACCATCCCAATACTCATTATTGGTAATAAATTTACCTACCACGAAGAAGTCTCCGAAGAGATAGTAAATGATACCTTTCAAATTGATCAAATAAACGATTGCGATGTTATAATTGAATATTTTCCCGTAAATTTGTTAAATAATGACAAAAAAACTCTGGAAGCACTCCGATGGTTCATTAGAAATATCATATAGATTCCGTTAAAATTAACTTCAAATAATTTATAATTTCTTTATATTTTTCTCGATAAACTTCTCATTTTTTTTCTACCATGGGATCGGGAGATCTCCATTTAGCATAATAATCTTGGTATTTACCTAATAATTCATTCGGGTCTAATTTTTCCCCTTCTTGAATCGCTTGAATCGCCTTTAGAATGATTTCTGTTTGTAATAGTTGAAATTCTTGGTTTTTTATATCACTTGTAGTGAGAAATCTTTGCGCGATTTCGTTTGATTTGAGTGTATCCATTGTATTAATATTGTAAACATCCATAAAATAGCCAATAATGTACGCGAAAAAGAGAAGTACTGGAAATGCGATAATAAGCATCCAAAAAGTAATTTTAAATGCCAATGAGATGAGCGAAATCGCGCTCACGGTCGATACTGCGATTGAGTAATACGATTGCCCCGCTTTTAATCGTGAAAGCTGTTTTCCGATGAATTGGGCGGTTTTTACTCTTTTAACTAAATTAGATCTTTTCAATTTTATCATAAATTCACCTTCTCTTATAGCAAATTTCTATTTTTTTAATAGTTTTTAGTAATATCAATCTAAAAAATCTAGTCATTATTTAATTTCTTAAAGAGAGCAAGAGATGTAAAATCTCTATCTGGGTTTTTCTGAGAATTTAAAAGAAGAAATATACGTATAATCATATTTTTTCCTCCACCTAATCAGTAAAATTTTTAATGGAATGTAATTGATATAAGATAATTCATATTACAAAATTTTCGGTGAGAAAAATATCAGCTGGTAAATATTTGGCAATAGTGGCTGCTTTACTAACAATCTTAGGCTCCTATTTGTTTGCTATGTACGAAGGATTGGCTCCAGATTCGGTTGCGTCCGCTATTGGACTTTTTCAAGGAATAACTACGACTTTTGAAAATGTGAGCTCTTATAGCGCCGCATTGGGTGGTGAATGGGTAGCCTATACCTTAATTATTCTTATGATTATTTTTGCTATTTCTGGAATTTTTCAATTGATTGGCATAAAGAGTAGAGCAGTTATTTTGATCTTCTCTTTATTTCCGTTAGGGATTGGGATAATTGTAGTTTTGGATATGTTGATGTCTTTAGATACAGCTCAGATAAACTATATGCTAATTCTTTTAACGGAAAAACCAATTATTGAGGGCGCAATTCCGTTTTATCTGGATTTAGGTGGTGTTGGATTAGGATCATATTTGGTGATTGCCGGAGGATTTATAGGAATAATCAGTGGAATACTCCCAAGGGAAGAATATTATTAAATCCCATTTTTTCTTTTTCTATTCGATGAGAGGAAGTGTTTATTATTTCTAATTTCCCCTCTTGTATCTGAATTTTATAATTTAAAATCTGAAAATTTAATATTTCCTTATAATATCAAAAGCATAATAGAAAAAAAGAAATATTATAGTATAAGAGGTATTGATATATGACCGAAATGAAGCTCCCAATAATAGTAACAAAGGAAGATTGCCACAGGTGTCATGAACTGAAGGAATGGCTTAATGAAAATGATGTGAAATATATTGAGCAAGACATAAATGATGAAAAGTTTGTGAATCAGCTTCTACAAGATAAAAACTTCGTCCAGACGTTCTGCGATGCCGATGAGTGTATTGTGAACACTCCCGTTGTAATTATGGATGGAAGTTACTATTTCAAAGAACTCTGGTCTCAGACGGGACTACGCAAAAATAAAGCAGAAGAGATGTTTTTGGACTAAAAATCTATTTTTCTTTTTCTCATTTTCTTTTAATTTGTTTTAAATTTGAACTCTTGAATGAATACGAGAAAATTGACTTATTCTATGCTTTTCATAAATCTTTTTTTAATCTCAATATTTGAAAGAGGGATGGTAGGAACCTTCTCAAACGTTTCTGTAAGTAAAATATGAAATAAATGTGGTCCATTATTCTTTAACGCTATTGTTAATTTTTCTTGTATTTCGGATGGTTTAGAAACAGTAAATATCTTTTCCTTAGGGAAGCCATATACTTGAGCCACGCCACTAATATTTATAGAGTCTTTAGCATAGGTATCCGTATTGCCCGTAGATCCGTACACCCCATTGTCTAGTACGATCAATATAAAATTTTTAGGCGCGTATTGGGCTACGAGTGATAACGATGATGCATTCATCAATATTCCTCCATCTCCTTCAAAACAAATGACTTTTTGGTTTCTTTCTGAAACTCCTAAAGCAAATCCAAGACCCACCATATAACTTTGACTAAGAGAGGAGGTTAGATAAAAATTCCGATCGCGGTCGTGAATATCACATAATTCCCTACTAGGGTGTCCAATATTTGAAAGCACAAACTCATCATGAAGATTATTAAGAATAATTTCAATAGCGTTATATCGACTAATCTCTGGTGAAATTTCAACCGCGTCGATTTTTTGTTGCTGATATCTCCTAACTATTTTACTTTCATTCTTAATTCTTTCAGGAGGATTTGTATAATTTGGTTTGACCAGTAAAGCGATGCTGTATCCTTTCTCATACTCTACCAACAGTTCGTTAAATTTTTTAAGATCAGAGACGTTCTCTATTTCGCAATATTTTATATCAGCTAATTCTAAAAGGTCTGGAGTTTTACTACCCATGGGCTTCTGTGCTTCAATCTTTTCTCCATTTATCCCTCGATGGCTGATAATATACAGATTAGGGATTTTATAAGAGCCTTTCATTTGGCTATTGAACGAGAACAATTGCCCCAACATATTTCCTAAGCCCTGATTTTGTAAAACCATCGCGGTTTTTCGACCGCTCATATATGCCCCAGCACTTAACGCTACGCCGCTCTCTTCCCGAACTAATGGAATGTGAAGCAAGGTATTTCCGTTTTCGCATTCATGAGTTTTATGAAGCCTCTCTAATTCATTAATAAGATGAATGTTGTAAGAACAGGGAAGGCTACCAAAAAAATCAAATGAATTCTCTAAGCATTTTTCGAGTATTTTTGAATATACATCCATAATATTTCTCAATTGACCGGGTTTAATAACTATTTTTTAAAATGAAGTCTAATTTTTTATCTTTATTGTTGCTAAAAATGAGTATTTACACGGAAAGAAGGAATGATTTTATATCTTAACAATATTTTAGTTTCTCTTGAGATTCTTAAATTACTTTAGATAAATGATAAGATAATTATTGAATGGAATTTTTTGATACACGATGGAACAAAATAAGAATGATGGAAGCAAGGACACGAAGGATCAATTTATTTCCGAGATTTCTATGCTCATATCGGCTGTATCAATGGGATTCGTAGGTTTAATGGTCGATTTCTTGTCTGATTTTCCTACTTATAGTATAGTGTTGTTTAGAGGGGTCTTTGGGACGTTCTTTCTTACCATATGGATGATGAAAATGGGGGCATTCTCAAAAACATTTCTTAAGTATAATTTTAAATTACATTGGAAAAACTTAGTGGTCCTAATTCTTATTTATCCCCTTGGAATTCTTTTTTATTTTTTAAATATTCAAGTTTCTGGATATGCTATCGCAGCGTTCCTTCTCTATATGAATGGGATCATTTTACTTGGAATTGAATATATCACAAAAGAAGAGGAAACCATTCCTAGAATAAATATCTTGAGTTTTTTCCTAGCCATAGCTGGTGTTTTAGTTATAATGGAAGTGTGGGAGGGGTCCTTATTGTTAAATTCGCTTCTTTTTGGATTTGGCTCTGCGATATTTTTAGCAATCAATATATTTATACGTAAAATGATGTATAAGCGACGATATAGATCTAAAGGGGCTGGTCGCGACGATGAGGGTGCATTTGATACTTTTTTGGCCTGGTGGGCCACCATAACACTCATCATTTTCTTTTTACCCTTAGGCGCATCTGATCTTTTGCGGTTAGGCTTGCTGGATTTATTTGTGTGCCTTCTTCTTGGATTAATCCCTACGGCATTAGCTTTCATTTTATATAATATTGGAATAAAAAATGATAAAACGGGGAATGTTATTATATTAGGCTATTTCGAACCGTTCGTCGCCACCATTAATACGGCTATATTCCTACAAAAGTTCTCGATCTTTACCGTATTAGGAGGTGGTTTGATAATTATCGCGAATATTATCGTAATTAGAAAATCGAAGCGATCTAAAAGAATTGACATAACAAAATAAGCTTCTCTTGAATTAAAAAGTAATTAAAAAAATGAAATAAAAATTTTATTCTTCTAATTTTTGTCTAATATAGTTGAAAACGACTTTTTTGAAGTGCTTCATATAATCTTTTCCCTTTTCTGCTGTAGCCCTAGTCTGGTCACCTACAACTCCATTTTCCGTGATGGTTTGAAAACCATTCGCTCTATATTTTTTTCGGATTCGTGGAGTTATCATCTTTACATATCCCTTTGCAAGACGTTCTTTTCGCACAAGCTCGGGTGCTAAATGAAGCATAACAGAAGCTTCCATATCTCCAGCATGAGACCCAATCTCTCCAAAAGATAAATCATATTTTTGTCCCATTTCTCGCATCGCGGGGAGAATTTCTTGGGTATAATAGTAGAATATCTTCTTATCGGGATATTTCTCTTGTAATCCGGGCAGCACCTTTTGAACTGGTTCCTCATTTCCCCCGTGAGAGATAAAAATTATTATATTCTCAAATCCGTGGCTCGCTAGGCTATTGATGTAATCCTCAATCAGAGCACTTAAGGTTTCCTTTCGTAATGTTATAGTACCAGGAAAATGCATATGATATTTTGAAAATCCTACATTAATAGTAGGAGCTTGCAGAGTTTTTCCTAATTCCAAGGCGATGATATTTGCAAACTCATCTGCTTGTTTTGCGTCAGTTTGTTCGGGTAATGAGGGTCCGTGTTGCTCTGTACTCCCAACACCAAAAATAACAGTAGTATATCCGTTTTCAATCTTTTCTTTGACATCCACCCAAGTCATTTCATCAATTCGAACTGTTTCCATATTCTCCAACTCAATATTATAGTAGATTTAAAATCTAATTATACTGATTAAATTTAGATTGATTTCTTAAACTTTTTTCATTAACCGATAGGCAAATTCTGTTGCAATCATCAAATTGTTTACCGAAATCCGCTCATTTGGGGCATGTGCTAAGCTCCCCAATTGGTCATAAGTCAAATCGGGATCTTTCAGTAATAAAGAAAATCCGTAGCAAGGGATATTCTTTTTTCTCACATGTTTCATATCCGTCCCACCAACATCAAAAAGAGGTACTAAATTTCCACCGGGATATATCTCTTTCAACGTTTCTCCGATGATATGATAATATTTTGTATCAATAGGAGAAGTAGTTGAGGCAGTCTCATCTATTGGGCTCAATTTTAATTCTTCAAACAATTCAGATCCAATAATTTCTTCCAATTTGTTATAGATAAAATCATGATTATGTCCCGGGAGTATTCTAATATCTAAACATAATTCTGCATGCGGACTTATCACATTAACTTTCTTTCCGGATTTGATTATCGTGGGAGAAATAGTATCTGTAATTATGGGCATAAGAAATTTATCAAATGGATCACCTGTCCGACTTGAGATTACCGAGAGAAGTGGTCGAATAATGGATTTTCGTTTTAATAGGAATTTAAAAACCCCTGGGAGGCTTAGAGCATTTACAAGGTGTTTATATTCATCAATCATATAGATTTCTGGTTTCCATTTACGGATCTTTTCTAAAACGTCCACTAATTTATAGATCGCGAATTTATTATAATCTCCGGGAGTAGATCCATGTCCCGCCACCCCTTCACATTCAATTTTTGTTTGGCACTTGCCCTTCTCACCTACTTGAATGGTAAAATCCTTACCTATGGGAAGTTTAAATCCTCCTCCTTCGGTAATAAAGCAATCTACCTTTATTTCATTCCAATATTGATCCACTAAGATTGCCATTCCTTCCTCTCCGCCTCTTTCCTCATCAGCTTCGAATATGAGTTTGATATTTCCTTTTGGCTGAAATCCTTCTCTTAATAGTGTCAAAACAGCAATGGTGAAGGCCGTACCCGTATTCTTCATATCAAACGTCCCTCTGCCCCATATAAATCTATCATGCTCTAATTCAACGATTTTCCCGGAAAATGGAGGATAGTCCCAATTTTCTACATTTTCTATTGGAACCACATCTAAGTGAGACCCGAATCCCCAAGAGTCATAATTTTCTGGGTCGGTTCCTCGAATATCCACTATTAGGTTGCCTCTCCCCGGTTTGGTCTCAATAATTTTTGTTTGAATTAAGGGATTTTCTTCTTTTTCAAATTTTTCTCGAATTTTTTTAGCCAATTGCAGCTCATTTCCAGGGGGATTTACTGTTTCCGTTTGAATACACATCTGTAAGAATTGAATTGCTTCTTGTTCCAAATCTGAGTCGGGCATAAATTTATCCATTCTGTGAATTTCTCTCGTATTCTGACTATTTTTATCCATATTTCTCACTATCCTTCTAACTAATAATTATCAACAGAATTTATAGCTTGTTTAAAAATTAATCTAGTAATTATTATAAATCTTTATATATAACTTTTTATTAAATTTAAATTAATAAAAATGTAATTAATCTGGAGAAAAAAATAAAAATGACACAAAAAGAAGTACAAAAGGAAGAACTAGATGATTGGGGCGAATGGCATACCTCAAAAAAAAGTATGATTTCATACAGTTTTGGTTCTTTTGGAATTGAGCTGGTTGGAAATGCATTTGGAAGTCTCTATTTCTTCTTTTATGAAACTGAATTACTGGTCCCCGGAGCTCTAATAATTGCAGCCAATATCATTTTCGCAATTTGGAATGCAATTAATGATCCTCTGATGGGATATCTTTCCGAGACACCGCGCAAATTCTGGGGGAAATGGGGCAAGAGATTTCCTTGGATGGCGATCTCTTTGGTTCCTATGTATCTTTGTTATTTCCTCCTGTTTGCACCTCCTTTAGGTTCTGGACCTATAGTGTATTTCGCCTGGATGTGTGCTTTCTTAGTTCTTGCTGATACCTTTTATTCGATGTTTTTTGTAAATTGGCAAGCAATGTTCCCCGAGAAATATCGAAATGATGCAGCACGCCGTAAAGGAAATGTATATAAATTAATTCTTGCGATCCTGAGCATAATTGTAGGTACTTTGATCCCACCTGAAATTTATGAATATGATGTGGTACAATCATACGCGGTTATGGGTGCGGTAATCTTTTTAATCGGATCTATAGCTGGGGTTAGTGTGATTTATGGTTCTCGTGAAGATCCAGCAAGAAGAGCTCAACAAGTGCGTGAAGGGGAGGAATCAAAAGAGAAATTTGTTCAAACGTTCAAAACAGCATTTGGTCAGGGATTGAGAAATAAGGCATTTATCGGATTCATCTTTCTTTACTTCGGTAATAAAGTATGGGATTTGTTTGTACTAGGTAGTGCAAATTATTATGCAAAATGGATACTGGGAATTCCAGCATCTGATCTGACAGAAATCTATATCTTTGTGATTTTGGGAATTTTTACTGGAGTCGGAATTTTTTCGGTGATATCCAAGAAAATTGGATTTTACAAAACAGCTGTTATTGGTGGTCTCATGGAAAGTCTATGTACTATACCTCTTATATTCATTAATGATGTAGTATTGTCCTATCCATTCTTTTTTATAGTAGGAATAGGAAATGGAGCGATGTGGACTATGCTTGCACCTATACTTTCTGACGCGCTTGATAGTCTTGCTGTCCAAATGAAAAAACGAGCATCAGGAATATATGCGGGGATTTATGCTTTTTTTGGGAGATTGGCGATAATTTTATTTACAGTGCTTGTCATTGTTATCCATGAACTAACGGGATTTGATGCTGGAGCAGAAGCAGGAAAAGGAGTCCAAACACCTTTAGCTGATATTGGCATAATAATTACAATTGCGGTAATCCCGGTGATTGCTACAGCATTATTTACGACTCTGTTTGCTATAACTTTTGATGTAAAAGGTGAAAAGAAAATTCAGATCCAAGAACAGCTTAAAGTTCAAGATATTGGGAGAAATTAATATATTAATTATGTATTTCCTTTTTTTTATTTGAATTATCAACTCTAATTTATACAGTTTAAATAAAAATTATAATACATTATTAAAATTATATGCAACTATAAGATTTTTTTATTATATTTTTCAAAAAAATCGCTTAAATCAACATTTCCTCCACTGATCATAACTCCAATCCTTTTTCCATTAACATGAATCTTGTTGGCCATTATTCCTCCCAGGGAACATGCCCCCGAAGGTTCCACTACAAGCTTCATGCGCTCCCAAATAAATCGCATCGCATCAAGAATCTGTTGTTCAGAGATTGTAATGATCTGGTTCACATTTTTTTGTATTATTGAAAAAGTTCTTTCACTTAAGTTGGTTAATAATCCGTCAGCTATAGAATTGATGGTCTCATTTTTTTGAATCATCCCCGTCTGTAAAGAACGATACGCATCATCAACGTTCTCCGGTTCTACACCAATAACGTGAATTCCAGGATCGAATCCTTTACTTGCGATTGATGTTCCACTCATTAGACCCCCGCCCCCGATCGGCGCGAATATCATTTCTAATCCTTCGACTTGGTTTAAAAGTTCATAAGCGGCAGTGCCAGCACCCGCAATGACATTTTCATTATCATAGGGATGTATTAAGGAATATCCATGTTTATCAATAAGTTTTTGAGTGGTGGTTTGACGGGCTTCTAAGGTTGGTTCGCAAAGAACTACTTCAGCTCCGTAAGTATCTCTGGTTGCTCTAATCTTCACTTTTGGAGAGGTTCTCGGCATCACGATAGTCGCGTGAATATTTAGAAGTTTTGCAGATAATGCAATCGCTTGGGCATGGTTTCCGCTTGAATGGGTGATAACACCTTTAATTTTTTGTTCCTCATTCAGTTGGGAAATAGCATTCACGGCACCACGCATTTTAAACGCCCCGACTCTCTGGAAGTTTTCGCATTTTAAAAATATATCTGCTCCTATTTTTTTATTAAGTGTTCTAGAAGTCATCACGGGAGTTTTATTGATATAATCCTTTATTCGGTTGTATGCTTCAATAATATCTTGATATTCAGGCATAAGAATCTATTCTGGTTAGATTTTTTTGTAGTATAATAAGAAAGAATGAAAAGATTGATTATAGTTTTTGGTTTTCCCATTCTTTTTTTGCCACGTGAGCTATTGAAATTCTGCTAATCGCTTTATAACCATTCGTATTGCTTTTATCCCCTCTTGGTCATTTTCTACTCCTTCTCTTCCTTTATCGTTGCTCCACAATGCCGCTCCTAAATTGGCACCAAAAGCACCACCAGATATAGTAATAACATGATTTTGCTGGTAAAAATCTAATATAGTTCGTATTGCAATCTCTTGCCCTCCACTCCTATCCCCTCCAACCGCTATCGCCATCCCTATTTTATTTTTAAACACATCAGGGTTCTTCGCCACAATAGCTCGGCACCTGTCCATGATTGCCTTAATTTGGGCTGATAAGTTTCCTTGAAAAACCGGAGTACCAAACAACAAAAACTTGGCTTGTTCGAGTATTGGATATAATTCTTGTAAATCATCCTTATGGATACATCCTTTCTTCTCTCTTATACAATAGTCGCAATGAATACAAAACTTGATTTCCTTCTTTCTCACAGTCCAAAACTCGGTTTTAAATCCAAATTTGTCCCTCGCATATTCAAGCGCATATTTGACGGCAAATTCGGTCCCTTGATTTCTGGGGCTTCCACAAACTCCTAAAAGGAGGTTTTCATCCAAAGACATAAGAAGAAATAGTATATTTATTATTTAATATTATTCCTAATTACATAAAATCTGTATAGAATGTGAACCCTTTTTTATCAGTGCCCATGGATTCTCAAAATTCGACAATCGCAACCATTAAAGTAGAGTTTCCGGAAGGAATTTGGATTTCAGATATATTTGAAAAATTCCATGATGTTCAGATGGAAATATTGTACTTTCTCCCCTATGATTTGGAAAAATCCATCGGCAATGCCGTCGTAGAAATCATGCATTATGATATCGAGTTAATGATAGAGGAAATCAAAAACCATCCATCTGTTATAGAATTTTCACTCGTCGAACAAGAAGAGAATAGGATCAAGTTTAATGTAAAGACCTTGGATCCATATCTCTTATACGGGGTGATTAAATGTGGAGTATTAGTGGACTTTCCCGTAAACGTGGAAGATGGATATGCCTATTGGGATTTGATTTCTACAAGGAAACGTATTGATGAAATGCTTTCGATGTTCGAAGAGATGGGGATCGATTTTGAACTATTGAAAATTGGAAACACATCTGTAAATTTGGATGATGAAAGTCATAGACTAAGTTTGGATGAGTTGGAAATCCTACAAAAAGCGATTGATGAGGGATTTTTTGATGTTCCCAGGAAAATTTCTTTAGAAGAATTAGCGAATGAATTAGGGAAATCAAAATCAACCCTATCAGTTGTCTTGCGCAAGATTATCAAAAAGAAAGTTATGGTAAGCACTTAAAATTACTTCGAAATCCTTCATCCTTTAGATTTTAATTATTAGGTTTTAGCAAATCGTCCGAACAAAGAAATATGTGGTGATAAGTTCAAATCCAAGTATCACGAATAACTCAAACCCAATTAAAACGAGAAGAGGGTTTATTTCAATAACTCAAAAAGAATGGTAATTGCATAATAAACCCAACTAACTCTCAAAGTAGAAAAAAATCAAAAAAGTTAAGGATTTTTGATTTTGCCTTGACGACTGATATGAGTCGTTTTCACCGAAATATCTCTCTCTATCTCTGACAATATCGGCTCTAACAAAAAGGAGATCTTTTTACAACAAGGAACTTCCATCAATACCAATTCTATATGTTTGATTGGGTTTTGCTGAATTATCATTTTTAACTTATTTAAAACATCATCATCTAATCCTAACATCGGGCAGAGGCTCACTATGGGTCTACCCTTAAGAATCCTTCGATGAAAATCTCCATATGCCAGAGGGGAACAATCTGAAACAACAACCAATTCCTCCGTATTAAAATAAGGTGCCTCAGGATTGACTAATTCGATTTTTATAGGCCACTGTCGCAATGCTGAAGGTATTTCTTCGGTAATTACTGTCTCACTCCACTCATTATCATATTGAATAGCTTGAGAAGAAGGACACGAACATGAGAGCGGTTTTATCTTTATCTCCTCTTTCTTCTCTGTTTCTTGCGCCTCTTTTACAGCTTCCTCATCGAACGGATGTGCTTCTCTAATCTCAATAGTAAGGGCCCCCTCGGGACATTCTCCTATACATGCTCCGAGTCCATCGCAAAAACTCTCATTAACTACTTCTGCTTTTCCATTGATAATTTCTAACGCTCCCTCATCGCAGCCTATTACGCAATTTCCGCATCCAGTGCATTTTTCTTTATCAATTTTAATAATTTTTCTCTTGATTTTTTTATGATCTTTTACAGTGCTCATATCTATATTCAATGTGCTTAATCTTAAATCAATTCTATCGAACATGTTCATAGCATTCATAATTTATTAGATAAAGTTTAAAATAACACAAATCATCATTACCTATCTATGAGGATTGTAATAATTGGGAATAATGTAGCGGGCACCTTCACCGCACAAAATATTCGAAATAATAACAACAATGCTGAAATCCATATTTATTCTGAAGAAAATTACAATTATTATACTAGAATTAAACTGCCAGAAGTTATTTCGGAGGAAAAGAAGATAGACGACCTAATCGTGTTTAAAAAGGATTGGTACGATAATAATAAAATAAACACACATCTAAATAGGAAAATTACTGATATTAATTCTGATGAAAAATTTATTCTAGCAAAAGATTCAGATAAGCAAATTCCTTATGATAAATTAGTATTAGCAGTTGGGAGTCATCCGAATATCCCTCCAATAGCCAATGCGAAGGCATTATTAGGTAAAGGTGTTTTTACTCTACGGAATATTGAAGACGCATACACCATCCGTAGCTATATAAAGGAAAAAGGTTGTGAGAACGCTATAATCATCGGAGGTGGTCTTTTAGGGCTAGAACTTAGTAAACAAATCAAAAACACGGGATTAAATACTCGAGTGGTGGAATTTTTCCCTCGCCTCTTACCTAAACAACTTGATGTCGATTGTGCCAACATGCTCAAGCATGAAGTTCAAGATATGGGCATTACGGTGGAATTGGATGCGAAAACCGAAAAAATTCTGGGCAATTCCTCTGTTGAGGGAGTAAAGCTTAAAAATGGAGATATATATGAGGCGGAGCTTGTTCTTATCCAAGCAGGAGTACGACCTAATATTAAACTCGCAAATAGAATTGGTCTAGAAACTGATAAGGGGATCGTTGTAAACAAGTATTTACAAACGAGTAAGGAAGAAATTTATGCGGTTGGTGATTGCGTTCAATTCAATGATGTTACTTGGGGTATCATTCCTGCCTGTATGGAGCAAGCAAAAATCGTAGGAAGTTCGGTGCTCGGCAATACTGAAAAAGAATATAAAGGTACCACCCCCAAAACAACCCTCAAAATTGTCGGAATTGATTTAACCTCGGTCGGTGTCTATGATCCTTCCGAGGAATTAGGTGCTGGATGGGAAATTTTGCGGAAAGTAGACACAACCAATAATTGCTATCAAAAAATTGTGCTGAAAGATAACAAACTAAAGGGCGCAATTCTTTTTGGAGATAAGGATGCGGTATCGTTTATTAATAAAAATATTGAATCCGAAGTAGATCTGAAAGAAGTCCGAAAAGCAATTGATGCTTATATTTACAAATGTACTGGATGTGGCGCTGAATATGATGAAGCTAAAAAGAAAGTATCATTCAAGGATTTGCCCGAAGATTTTAAGTGTCCCGAATGCGGGACTCCGAAAGAACAATTTAAAAAATTAGTGGATAAATGAGGTGCGGAAAATAGCAATTTATCGATGTAAAATATGTAATTATATTTATGAGGAGGAGGAAAAAGGAGTCAATTTCGAAGAATTGGATGATAACTATCATTGTCCGAAATGTCGTGCGTCTAAAAACAGATTTGAAAGAAAAGAACTCCCCAAATAATTAGCATCATTTCATAATTAAACAAATTTCAGAAGAAAAAACAAAATTTTTAAGATATCAGATCAAAAATAAAAGATGTTCATCTAGAATCAGAAAGACTAAAGGGATTTCAAATAAAATAAAATATTTAATACAATTTTCATTAAAAAAATTAAAAACAAGAAAAGTTTTCAAGTAAATTATGAGTATTCATCAAAAAAATGCTTTGCAGACCCTAAGTAGAGGAGATAATCCAATATGAATATACCGAAATGTATGAGTACCCAACATCCTGACAACGTATCTTCCCCATTCTTTACTGATAGTTCTGAAATTGGAGGCGAGGACGAAATTATGGAAGCTTATTACGCATTCTCACATCTCCAATGCGACGAACAAATGTGGGATTGTGAAGGCAAGGAGATTGATAATTACGTTGTGAAAAAGTTACTCACGCGATATAATAATTTTTTCCAAAAGCATCGATTAGGAAGAGACATTTTTCTCACGCTGAGAGTCCCTAACCCGACAGTGGAAAAAGCAGAGGCAAAAATTCTCCTAGAAACATTAGAGAGTATACCCCGCTCATTCGATGCTTCAAATCTTATATATGAGGATGATATCGCCCCTATTTTTGAAGTGATCATTCCTATGACGACCTCAGCTCGATGCGTCGACAGGGTATATAAATATTATAAGGATTTTATCGTAGGGAAACAACATCAAGCCTTCCAAGAAGGAGACATTACCATTGCAGAATGGATAGGAAAATTCAAACCGAACAAAATTAACGTAATACCCTTAGTCGAAGATATGGAACATATGCTTGACGCGCATAATATCCTTAAGACCTATCTTAACGACAAGAACCCCAAGTACCATCGCATTTTCTTTGCCCGTTCTGACCCTGCGATGAATTATGGATTGGTCTCAGCTGTTTTGATCAATAAAATTGC
This sequence comes from Promethearchaeota archaeon, assembly GCA_014730295.1. The sequence continues at coordinate 35,671 of WJIN01000085.1, forward strand.
CCTTCAAAGGATTTATAGACTCTCTGAAGAGGTGGGAATGGAAATTTATCCGATTATTGGTGTTGGTTCGGCTCCGTTCCGCGGTAACTTACGACCGGACAATGTGGAACGAGTTTCGAATGAATATCCCAGCGTGCATACGTTTACTGTACAATCTGCGTTCAAATACGACAATCCTCCAGATGAGGTAACAAAAGCAATCAAGGTCCTGCGTGAACGAAAACGCTCGCCTCCCAGAAGAGTTAATGAAGAGAAATGTTTGGAACTAATTGGGAGATATGTGGAAGAATATACGAAACAAATCATATCCTTGGCACCTCTTATCAATCGTGTTGCGAAATATGTTCCCAAACGCAGAAAGAGAAAATTGCATATCGGATTGTTTGGCTATTCTCGCAGTATGGGTGAAATAAAACTTCCACGCGCCATCACATTTACCGCAGCACTCTACTCGATGGGAATTCCCCCTGAGATTCTCGGAATAAATGCCCTTACGGATAAAGACTTTGACTATCTTAGGGATGTATACGTGAATTTCGAAGAGGATCTAAAAGATGCACTTCAGTACTATAACCCCAAATCAGAGTTTTTACCGGAGGAAGTTACCGCTAAGATAAAAGAATTAGGAATAAACTATCATACTAATGAGGAACATAACGAGATCACCACGTATATCAGTGATTCCGTAAAAAAAATCAAATCAGAAGATTTATCAGAACAGATTTTAATAGCCGCTAATATTAGAAAATTCCTAGGGTAATATACCTTTCATTCTTTTTAAACACTTTTTAGGAGTTTTATGTATTAGTTTTTATAGTTTGATGCAAATATAGGGGTATGAAGAGAAGATATCTGCTAATCTTTGCCCTCCTAGTGAGTATTTTTTGGTTAGATATCCCAAGCGCAAGAGCGGATCCTCCTCTGAATTACTCTTTAACAATTAACAAATCCATTTTTTATCCTAACGAGACTCTCAATATTAATGGGTCGTGGCAAATTTATCGTGATCAAGGAGAAGAGGGAAGTTATGCTCAATTTCGAATATATAATAATTCCGAATATAACGAAGATACAAATTACTTTCTGATCTGGAATTCTTCCGAATATCATGAAGAAGGGAATGTCTCAAAATCTGAGAATGTGTCTATTCAGACTCTTTTAGATAAGTGTACCTTTGATGGTTTAATTAATTTGTATGTAATTCTGCATTTCTATTTAGCTAATAGTAGGTTTGTATTTTATGAATTTCAATTATGTGAAAAACAAATTACCATTCTCGAGCAAGAAGGGGCTGTAGAGTTATATAATATTAGCACAAATAAGGAAAATTTCTTGCCGAATGAGACCATAGAAATTGAAACTGAATGGAGTTTATCCTATATCACACCTGAAATAAGCCATATACAGTTACAAATTCATAATGCTTTGCCATTTGGATCGGAATCTCTCTTGTGGGAAAGTGAATTCATTAACACTACGGGCTATGTAGAGAGATCTTTTATGATTGTCATCTCAAACATTACAAACTCTCCCGTCAAAATACCAGTACAATTATATCTCACCGTGTATTATTTCCATACCGATATTAACAACGTATCAAATAGCTTGTGTTTATCTTATGTTATTATAGGGCTTTCCCCTTTTAACTCTCCTTCTCTTTATAATCAAGGTGACCCACTTTTAAGTATTCTGCTTCCTTCGGGAATCGGGATCGGGGTGGCTATATTAGGAGTGGTTATCTATCTTAATAAGCGAAATAAAACAAAAGAAGTAGAGGAAATAACCATCCAATTTTAGAATTAATTTGAAATAAAAAAATGCTAAATAGAATGATGAAAGAAGAATTGGTTTACAATCGGGACCTCACGCTTTTGTTTTCTCTCCTAATCATCCGCCTATATTATGACCTCTATTTCTTACCAATTATGTTAGATTTCGGTTAAAATCAAATGCGCATTCGCTCGAGCGATTACGGTGTTCTTTTTGAAATATTTCCATCCATTGAAACCCATTTACACATATAAAAACACTTTTTTATGTTGAATACGATAGTATAAACTATACTGTAACTACTCTTAAGTGCAATTAGCTTTAATATGTCATATGATATAATCATTAAAAATGGAGCAATTATTGATGGAACGCAAAATCCACGATATTTTGCCGATGTCGCGATAAAAGATGGAAAAATCGCCAAGATAAAATATACGCTTGCTGCCGATGCGAATAAAGAAATCGACGCGGCTCGAAATATCGTTTGCCCCGGATTTATCGACATTCACTCCCATACCGATTATATCCTGCCACTATCAGGAAAAGTAGAATCAAGCATCCAGCAAGGGATCACCACTCAAGTAGTAGGGATGTGTGGGGATGCGATGGCCCCAATCCATCCGGAAAAAGTGGACGGAGTGCGCCAATTTCTCACGAGCGTAAGTCCCCTCTACGAGACCTTCGAATTTTCTTGGAATTCTTTCTCGGAATATCTGGACGAAATGGAGAAGGTACGTTCTGCTGCCAATTCTGTGTTTTTTGTGGGGTATAACAATATACGAATTGCGGGAGGGCAAGGTTATGAGAACAGACCACCGACTGGTGAGGAGATGATCTTAATGAAAGCATATCTAAAAGAAGCACTGGAAGCGGGGGCTTTCGGAATGAGTACGGGATTGATATATTCGCCTCAAGTCTATGCGACCACAGAAGAGCTTATTGAATTATGCAAAACACTTGCAGAATATGGAGGATTATATTTTTCACATATCCGAGGAGCAGATAAAAATATTTTCAATGCAATCAATGAATTTATCGAGATTGTAGAGAAATCGGGAGTTCATAGCGGTCAAATTGCTCATTTTAAAGTAGCCGGAAAAGAGGTGTGGGGGATGAGCAAAAAAACATTAGAAATGATCAACAAAGCCAACGAGCGAGGTCTAAATATCACATTTGATCAATATCCCTACACACGAGGGATGTCAAACCTTGCCACTTCGCTCCCCTCTTGGGCTCTTGAAGGCGGTCGAGAAAAAACACTGGAACGCATCCGGGATAAAGATATAAGGGCCAAGATAAAGAAAGATATAATCGAAGGAATTGAAGGGTGGGAAAATTGGATTAAGAATGTCGGGTTTGATGGGATTTACATCTCGATGGTTCATACGGATAAATGGAGGGACATTAGAGGAAACTCAATCGCAGAAATTACTGAATTAAAAGGCTTTCACGATGATTGGGAGACCTATTTTCAGTTATTACGTGATGAAAACTTGGATATCTCGATTACTATTGGAAGCATGTCCGAAGAAGATGTGCGCAAGATTATGAAAAGTAGATATCAAATGGTTGGAACTGACGGTGCGGGAATACCCGCTGTAAAAGGGTTGGGAGCGGTCCATCCGAGGATGTTTGGCACATATCCACGCTTTATCTCGAAGTATGTGAGACAAGAAAAGATTCTCAGCCTGGAAGAGATGATACGTAAGATGACTTCGTTCCCTGCTCAAAAGTTAGAATTACGGGATCGAGGTATTCTACGAGAAGATAATTGGGCAGATATCGTGATTTTTAATAAGGATAAGATAAAAGATAATGCGACCTACGATAATCCTCATCAATTTCCTTCTGGAATCCATTATGTCATTGTAAACGGGGAAATTGTCGTGGATCACGGAAAACAACGGAGAAAGTATCCGGGAAAGGTTTTACGGAGAGTTATATAACTTTGTATTTCCTATTCCGCAATTCCAGAACCTTTTTCAATACGGATGAAACCTATAAATAAGATCCTAAATAAGGTTTTATCAATAATAAATATTTTAGATGATAAAAATGGAAACACAAGACGCTGAAATTGAGCACTCGAAATTAGACATGGCATCATTCGGTTTTGCTAAATTTCTGGGAGAATTCATTGAGATGGCATTCACTACATGGGCATTTTATTTTTATGAAACAGCTATCGGATTGGAATCCACTTGGGTCGGTCTTGGATTCATCATCTTCGCCCTCTGGAATGCGTTTAATGACCCTCTGATGGGCTTCTTAACCAACCGACCGTTTAAATTTACATAAAAATGGGGGAGACGGTTTCCGTGGATTATAATCGGTGGAATTCCTTATGTGCTGAGTTATATGTTGATTTTCACTCCACCCGCGGTGAATCCCGCTTCAGGAGCAGTTATATTGTTCTTGTATCTTATCTTTTCGACATGCCTATTTGATACCTTTAATTCGATTTTCTTCATTAATTACGTATCACTTTTCCCAGATAAGTTCAGATCTTCAAAGGAAAGACGCTTAGCCACGGGAATCCAGACCCCCATAGGGATCTTAGGAATTGCGGTGGGAGCTATTGTTCCGGGTCTAATCATCACCAATACAGATGCCACTACCTACCCCATTCAAGCAATGATCATGTCAATGATTGGATTGGTTGCGATAATATTAGCAGTCCCCGGATGTAGAGAAGATCAAGAAAAAATAGATCAATATCTAGAAAAACATTCCGAAAAGTCGGATCGAACACCATTTTTCGAATCCCTAGTCAGGGCTTTAAAACATAGCAGTTTTGTGATCTTTATTATAGGTTATACGCTCTACCGATGCTTGGTAATTTCAATGCAGTCATCCATTCCGTATGTCGTAACCTTCATCCTTGATGAGCCAGAAATTTATGTCACTTTACTATCTGCGGGATTTCTTATTGGAGCATTAATTTCATCACCACTTTGGGCAAAACTTGCGCAAAAGACAAATAATAATAAGCGAGTAATGGTCATAAGCAGTACGCTCATGGCAGTCTTCACTTTTCCGCTTGCTTTTCTAGCAGATCCTATCTATTTACTAATTGGCACGACTTTCTGGGGAGTTGCTCTAGGCGGCTATTGGACAATGATTTCGCCAGTTTTGTCGGATGTAATTGATGAATCAGTTGTGCAGAGTGGAAAGAGGGAAGAAGGAGTATATAATGGATTCCTTCAGTTTTTCGGACGTTTAGGTCTACTATTCCAAGCATTGACTTTTGCTATCGTCCATACCTTAACCGATTTCCCTGAAGGTGCGAAAACTTTGGGAGATTTACAAATCCTTAGTAGCACCCCGCAACTAGCGATTTTAGGAATTTCCGTACATTTCGCAATCATACCGGCCATTGTAATGGGGATCGGGACCATTATATTTTGGAAATTTTATAAACTTACCCCCGACATAATTGAAGAACATCAAGCTCAAGTGCGAAAGCTTAAATTATGAAGGCTTCATTGAAATTTTTATAAAATATAAAATTAATATTTTTATCATTTTTTTATTTACTTTTAGCAAACAATACATATTCAAATCACATAATACAAGTGAAAAAAAATAATGGCAAAATGGGAATGTACAGCATGCGGTTATATCTATGATGAGGAAGCAGAGGGCACCCCCTTTGAGGACCTTCCTGATGATTATACATGTCCAGTCTGTGGCGTCGGAAAAGACATGTTTGAAAAGATTTCTTAGATTAAATCTTTCTTTCTTCTTTTTTCTACTCTTAAATCCATAATTTGGTTAATATTATTTGTTTTATGTTAACAATATCCTCAAATTTTCCTAAAAGTGAATTTTTTAACCTAAATCTGAAGAATGTATTTTCTCATAAGACTTAAATACAAAGGCGTCAAAGTAGTTAATGATGATCGCTAGTGATCATCCTCTAAATAATAAATCTGTAAGTAGAAATACATTCAAAGAAAAAGTTGTATGAAAACTGGAATGTGAAACGCTTATGAAAAAGAAAGGAATTACAGTGGTGTTATTTATTTTTATAATGGTGATATCTCCGACCGTGGCATCTGGAGTTTTACTAATTGATCCGGCAACATCCTCCTCAACACAAAATTCGGATCGAATATTCTCATTGGAAAATTCCGAAGAAAGTATCGATTTTTATGATAGCATTGGCTCAATATATAGCTCTGAAACAGATGATGGAATAGACATTAAAGTTTTGAGATACCATCCAGAAGGCGAATTATTTAATGATGGAAAACCAGTGCTGCTCTTTCCGGGTTTATGCTGCAATATCAACCAATTCTTGACCACATCGACTCCGAAAGTAATAGAACAGTTTGGATCTATTAGATTACCAGATACTCTTGCGTTATGGGCGCAAGGCGATGAGAAAATCGAAGAGGATCCCTTATTATATTATAGTTATGCCTATTATTTATGGTCTCAAGGATATGATCCATGGTTTGCAAATTACAGAGGCATTGGGTATGGGGCCATGAAGAGTGAAGATCCGCATGATAATAGGGTATCTTTAGATGATTTTGGACTCTATGATGTGAAAGCGGCAGTTGAAAAGGTGCATGAGATCACGGGAAAACACCCATATGTAGGAGGACATAGTACGGGAGGTTTATCTCCTTTAATGTATCTACAAGGCACGGAATATGCATGGACGGGGCATGTACGATCAGATAGTCAACTGGTTGAGGAAAGAAACGGAATTAAAGAAAGTCCTCAAACCGTGGCCGGATTTATCGGCTTAGATCCCGCGTGGATTCCGGGAATGACAAAATTACTTGATAATGCACTGATTTGGGAGATCTTAGATTTCGACCTCAAGATAAATATCAGATCTCTGCTCCATTTTCTTATGGATGACATCCCTTTTGGAGCTGATATGCTGCAATGCCTCCTTACGCTTATATCTGACACATATGGGGAAGATATCAGTGAGATTTGTAGTTATTTACTTAACTTAGACACCTCGAATGTGCGAAGCGATCAATTATTCTTTTTTCTCTATTATGCCGTCGATACGTTATTTCTGAGAACACTTGCGCATTATCTTGACTTTATTGCTCACGACACAGTCAGAGAATTTTTCAAGAACGGATGGTTCAATGAAAGATATGAAGAGCCGCCGTCCCCGGGAGGATGGTTTGATTTCTATTACTATTATATAGATAACACCTATAAAATGAGTGTTCCATCTATTATTTTCCTTGCTGAAGAGGAGAATGATTTGATGGACTTAGTTGACGGAGATACTGTCATACGAGATGTTATCCAAGGCAAGACGCAAAATAACTATGATGAATGGTATTGGGTCACTGGTGCTCATATTGACGCACCTTTGGGTTTAAGTGCACCAGAAGAAATATTTCCCCGCTTAGGCGATTGGCTTGCGTTATCATAAAAGTGAAAAATAGATTTATTATTCTTTTTTTTTATTTACCACTCTGGAAAATGATAATGCATAGACGTTAAAATTCTAGGCCTTATTTTGGTATATTTTTGTGAAACATAGAGAATTAAAAAAAAGAGGATTAATTATTTATTTCTTAATACCTTTTTATCTACTTTGCCAACGGTAGTCAGAGGCAATTGTTCTACCAGTTCGATTTCTCTTGGAATCTTATATTTTGCTAAATTTTCGACCGCATAATTTAAAATATCTTCTTTCATCTCTTCTGAGGCGGAATGGCCTTTTTTTAACTGACAATACAGTTTTACATATTCGGATCCTGGTCGCTTGGGATCAGGGACGCCGACCGTGGCACATAATTCTATGGCAGGATGTTTATTCATTTTATCATCCACTTCCACGCTGAATACTTTGTATCCACTCACATTTATCATATCTTTAGTTCTATCAACTATTGTAAGATAACCATCCTCATCCATTACTCCCACATCACCTGAATAAAACCATCCATCCTCTAGAGCATTCTTAGTCTCTTCCGGTTTATTCCAATATCCGGAAAAGATTTGCGGTCCTCGAATCGCAATCTCGCCAGGCTCACCTAACGGAACCATTTTGCTTCGGTCGGAAACGTCCACAATTTTCACTTCGGTGTTCGGAAATGGAATCCCCACCGTACCGATTTTCTTTTTTCCGAGATAGGGATTCATTGTGACTCCCGGAGACGCTTCCGTCATTCCATAGGCTTCAACCAATTTTCCCTCTCCGACCATTGTTTCAAACTCTCGTATATTTTTTGAAGGAAACGGTGCGGCTCCAGAGATATATCCTTCTACAGAGCTTACATCAACTTTTTTAAATTTTCTATTGTTTAATAACATCATATACAGAGTAGGTACATTATACATTAAGGCAATTCTTCCCTCATATTCCTTCATCTTACTAATCATATAATTCGTATCTCTGGGATCTGGAACCAAAATTTGTCCACAAGCTTGTGCTACAGTTTGTAAACAGAATTGAAGTCCCGCTAAGTGAAAGAAGGGAAACCCCGACATATATATATTGTTTCCCGGATTTAGAGATGGTTCAAACCAATGATTAACAATTTGAATAAGCGAACTCAAGTTCCTATGAGTTAAGATAGCTCCTTTCGGTGGTCCCGTAGTGCCACCGGTATACTGAAGCAATAAGAGATCATCTGGTTCTATAAACACATCTGGGGAATAATTACTTGAATAGTGTTCTAATATTTGATTAAAGGTAAAATATTTTATTCCGTCAACTGGTTCTACCGTGCCTTTTGGAATCTTTCCTATTTTGATTAATTGCTCTTTCATAGCGGGCTCTAAGTCCAATACATCCGCTACATTCGTGGTTATTACTAGTTTTAGTTCTGTTCCGCCCATTTGAAGGGCCTCTCGTACTTGTTCCTCGTAAAAGGAGTCTAATGTAATCATCGCCACAGCTCCACTGTCTTTTAATTGATATTGAATTTCACTGGGAGAAAGAAGAAAATTCATCCCCGACGCTCCGCATCCCGCAAAAAAGGTGCCAAAAAGAGCGATGATAAATTGGGGCAAGTTCGGTAAATTAATAACCACACGATCTCCTTTCTTCACGCCGTTTTCAACTAAAAAATGAGCAAAACTGTTTACATATCCCAACATTTTCCGGAAGGTTGCGCAACTGCCTTGAAAATCATATGCAAGAGAATCAGGATATTTTTGTGCGGTTCTTTTTAGCATATCTACTAAGGTGTAGATCTCTAAATCGAGTTCTGGTTTCACATGATCATCATATGACTTAAGCCAAATCTTTTCTTCATAGGGACTAGGCTCAATCATTTTTTCGGTCATTTTTTATGAATCCTCCGAATCTAATTTCAAAAAATTATTGATTACGGTAATAATTGCAATGGATAATGATCTATTTAAGATTATCCATCAAACCTCTTTTTTCAATAAAAAGAAAATAAAAGGAAATAGATTAAGATCTTTGCGTTATCAAAGTGGAGAGTATGTCGATAATAATCCCGTAGAGTATTCCGGCAAGAAAGGTTGGCCAATCAAGCAATTCCGTAGAAAGAAAGAATTGAAGTGAAACCAATAGTCCTAAAATAGCTCCTCTAAGAACACTATTGATCCATTTCGCATATTTTCCCTCTTTTATTAGTATTACTTCACCTGCGAGACCGATTATTATACCCATAATAACCCTATTATACCAGAGTCCGATCAAGAGAATTTCATTTCCAACCCAGCCACCAACTCTTCCACTCGCACCTAAAATGCAGAAAATACCTAACACTGCGCCAAGTATGGTTGCCAATCCAATTCTTTTTGTATTCATCATTAAGATCCATTTTTACTCTTTATTTAAATTCTCTGGTTATGAAATAGTGGTTTCTGCGGTTTGAGACACATTAGACGACGAAAATTAATAATATAAAATGCGAACACTAATGAAGAATAAATGGTTTTTAATATTAAAGATTCCAAGATGTATTAATATGACAGTTGAAAAAGGAGATACCATTAAGGTATCATATAAAGGATATTTTGACGATGGCGAAGTATTCGATTCCACTGATCAACATGATGGAGATTTATTAGAATTTACAGTGGGAAACAGAGAAATAATTTCTGGTTTTGATAAAGCAGTTCAAGGAAAAGATATCGGTGATGAGTTTAAAATCCGTTTAGAACCCGAAGAGGCCTATGGAATGTACAACGACCAAGCAGTACAAGCCATAGAGCGAAGTCAATTACCAGCAGACCTCGTTCCCGAAGTAGGTATGGTCTTACAAGTGGAACAACAGCATGGAGACCATACGCATCCAGTTCCCGTGTTCATTACAGAAGTGAATCCTGATACCGTTACTTTGGATTTTAACCATCCATTAGCCGGGAAAACACTCAATTTTGACATTAAAATTGAAAAAATCGTCCATCAAGATTAGAAAAATAAATATTTCTTTTTCTCATTTCTAAAATTGATTTCGATTCACTACTTATTTTTTAACCAACTTAAGTTCAAATAAGTCATTTTTATAAATCTCTTCTCTGGAGGTCGTCTCTCATAGTTATCATTTAGATAAGCATTAAAATATAAACCTTTATAAATAGGTTTATTGATATATTTGTAATATAATACAGTTTGAATTTGAAAATAATCAGATTTAGACTAAGATTAAATTTAAGTGTCTTATGAAAATAAGTAAAATTTCTCTATATCTTTTATTAACTCTTCTCTTCTTCAGCTCTTTTTTAATGATTGGAAATTGCGGTTGAAAGTGTTTTCTGTGCGACCGCTTTATCAAACGACTTTCCCCACAGACTTCCTAACTGCCAACATCCTAATGAGATTTCTGAAACTTTGTATCCCGTTTTTCCGAGAGTTCTATAATTCATCTCTATAAGTTTAATTTTTTATTTTTAATATATATGAAAAAAGTATCTTTACTAATCCTCCATAAATTCCAAACAATATTTAAAATTAGGTCTAATTCTCTATTAAGAAATATTCTGCCTTTCATAAAAACCCAAATCAGACTTCATTTGGAATTTTAATCCAAAAATGACTTAGATTCAATAGTTAAAATTATGAGATTACAAAAAGAAAAATAATATTGATTAATTTAAAGAGTAGCAAATTTAGTAGTCTTCGCCTTCGATTTTTGAGGGAATCTCCTTCACTTTCTCTGCAATAGATCTGCCTAATTCTTCACCTTTCGAGACTTCCTCCTTTGAGGGATATCCCTTGAACAATAAGGGCTCTTCAATATCCCATTTCATCCGGTCCGAAATCTCATCGAAATCTCGCTTCGCTCCACCGCTCCAGCCGTACGAACCGAAAAATCCGACTTTCTTGAAGCGCATAAGCTTTTCTTTTAAGAGTTCCATCACATATTTCATCGGCGGAAACATCCCATACTCGTACGTCGGACAGCCAATAATTAATCCCGCGGACTTGAACACATCACGAAGGATAAAGGACGCATCTTCGTTCGGTACTTGATGTACGTGAATCGGGATATCGTATTCCGAGGCACCTTTAATAATCGCGTTCAGCATCGTCTCGGTATTGCCGTACATACTGCCCCAGATTATAGTGATCTCGGGCTCTTGAAGCTCCTTACTATAATTGGCATAGCGCACATACTTTTTCACCACGGTTCCTGGGCTACCACGCCAGATAAGTCCGTGCGAAGGGGCGATCATCTTAATATCCACGCCGCTTAATTTATCAATCGCGCTTAATACGTTGCTGGAAAAAGTCGCGACAATGTTTGCGTAATACCTTAACATCTGATCCTCCCAATATGACTTTATCGCTTCCGGTTGCTCGTCATCAAAGATACTGCCCTTATGAATCCCATAAGAACCAAAAGCATCACTTGAGAATAGTATACCAGAGTCCTCCTCATAAGTCACCATGGTCTCAGGCCAATGAACATTAGGAATCTCCGTAAAGTGAAGTAACTTACCCTGACCCAAGTCTAGCGAGTCTCCAGTCGCCACTGTATGCACATTCTCGGTTATCCCGTAAAATCCATCTACCAACGCTTCACCTTTTTCGGTCGTCACTATTGTTGCGTTCGGGGCGATAGATCGGAACATATAGGTAAAGCCTGTATGATCGGGCTCAAGATGATTCAAAATGATGTAATCCACATCTTCGGGCTCGATATCGAGCGCTTTCAGCCCTTTCATAAAGGTCATCGCCGCTCCGCCCCACTCGCGTACGAGTTCGATTACAGCAGTTTTATCCCCTTGGACGGTATACGCATTGAGCGCTACCCCCTCTGGGATGGGCCAAATACCTTCGAACAAATCCTCAGTATGCACGTTTGCGCCGACCCAATGAATTCCGTCGGCTAATTTAATTGCTTGCAACTTTAATTTCACCTTTCTGTATATTAATATGGATGTATCCGGATATTATTAAAAAGTTATTTTCTATGAAATATAAAGTAAGGAGATGAAGTGAGATGAGATCCATGGAATAGTCTCTCTATTCAAATTTGCTAGTGTTGGAGGGTATTTTTAAGAAACGTTTAAATTCGATCCACTTCTCATCTAAGATATTGTTTAGTAGAGTGAGGAATTTATATAATGTTTCAAATAGAAGAGGCACCCACGGGTAGGACTGAGTGTAGTTGGTGCGGCGAGCTCATAAAGAAAGACACACTTCGGCTTCGATTTGCCCCACCAAAAGGTTATAATTATTATTGGCATCAAGAGTGCGGGATTAAATACTTGGAAGGTCTATATATTTTGCTAAAAAATGGCGAGAAAGGGCGTATAGGTCGAGCAAAAGCAGAAAAAGCTCTTAAAGATAAAACTAGCTAAGGGAAGTGCATTTCAATATTATAACTATAAAAAAAAGGAAGAAGTATTAGATATGGATAGTCTCTCTCTGTCCTCCATCAACATTGATATTCTGACCAGTAATCCACCTACTTTCGTCAGATGCAAGAAACACGACTACCGGGGCGATATCTGAATATGGGTCGCCAACTCGCTGCATTGCATTATCTTTCATTTGCTCCTTAATCCATTCGGAGTATTCTGGTGTGAGTTTATCCACGATGGTGTCTGTAATCGCGACAGGACTTATCGTATTTACCCGAATACCATCAGCCCCCCATTCCCTCGCAACAACCATCGACAATGCGCGGATTGCTCCCTTATCAGCAGCATACGACGCATATAACTCCAGCCCCACTTGGTACGTACCAGAACAGAAATTAATGATAGATGAGGATTTTCCTTTCATATGGGGATAGCATAATTTCATTAGGTGCCAGTGCGCATATACACCGGTGTGAAAAGCCTTGTCTAACATCTCGATATCTTGATCAAGGAAGAGTTTTCGATCCGCTTCGAAATTGGCATTGTTGATCAACACGTCAATGGTACCGAATTTGTCCACCGTTTTATCAATAAACTTTCTCAAATCCTTATACACAGAGACGTCACATCTTTCAGCGAGTACTTCTGCTCCTTCTGCTTCACAGAGTTCCGCAGTTTTCATAAGCTTTTCAACCCTCCTGGCACATATGGCTAGCTTAGCTCCTTCTTGAGCCAAACGGATAGAAATTTGTTTTCCCAAACCGGCACTAGCCCCAGTAAGAACCACCACTTTTCCTTCTAGTCTTTTCATAGGATTCTCCGGAGAACCTAAGGTTGAAACATAGCTTGGTGGTGAGGAAGTAGATTCAATAACATCTTCGGATGTAGTGGATGAAATTTCTTCCTCATTTTCAACTATAGCTTGAAGATCAGCATCAATATCAGGTAATTTTTCTTTGGGAAAGCCAGAACCAGGTATTTTCGCAATAAATTTCAAGGACATTTTAAATCCTTTTTTTAATTGTGGATCTTTTGAAATTCCGGGTAAATGCTTCTCGAGAACTGCCCGAGCTTTGGTACTTTTCATTAAGTCCCCTAATTTTGATTTAATAGAATATTTGGACATATAGTTTCTATGTGTTTGAGGAAAATAAATAAATTGTGATTATAAGTTAAGGGTAAAACTATTCCGATTTTTCTTGAATTGGAATATATAAGTCTAATTCAGAATATTCAGAATCAAAACGGAATCTGCTATCATACCATTCCAATTCCACGCCGAATGGCACTCGTTCATACCGTGGATTATTAGGAAGCCACTGTTCATTAATATATTGATGTGTATTTTTGAGAGTTGACAATGGACCAGTGTGTGTGAATAGCGCATATTTTTGGCTGGGAATGCTTTCAGATATCATGCCTTTAGGTATATCTTCAACTTTAGAAACTTCCACGCCCACTATATATCGGTTTTTACCTTCTTTACGTAGTTTCTTATTGCTCATATAGATTCCTAATGCGTGTGATGTATCTGCATGAGGGATTTGTGAGCCAACTTGTTGGAATCTTGCCCATACCGCTGCGGGTTCTCGATTCTCCATTTTGCTGATGTCTTGTACACCAAGGATTTGGAACTGTTCTTTCTCCACGATTTTGGGTTCCCTCTTCGATCTTTTTATCACTTCTGATGCTTTACTCTTTTCATATTCCCATCCTACCTTATAACACTGTCCCAATTTCTTGCTTTCCCCTAAGTCTCTATAAACGTTTTCAAGAGCCGAAAAGATGACGGGATTAACATTGATTATGTTGAACTTTTTATCTTCAATCAGGTTTACATTGAAATAAACTTGGTGAACTTCCCCATAATAGGCAATACATTGCGGAAATTCTTGTGAATCTATCACTCTACATTCACAAGTTATTGGACATTCTTGAATCATCGGTGCAGTTTCTAAATCTCCATAGAATGTGGTAAAGATCTCCGATTTATCTGTGGTTTTTCCCGATTTAAGACCGCAATAATCCGTTTCTTTAACTAGGGCGGTGGAAGGGATATTAATGCTAAAAGTTTTATTTTCTGCTATTCCTGTCGGGGTATAATGTGTTTTATTTAGGCTAATCATCATTATCGGAGGATTAAGATTCACCGCACCTATACAACCTACTGCCAAATAATTTGGTTTTTCATTTACATTAGCGCCAATTAAAGCTATTGGAACAATGGGTAAGGGATTAAATACACCAGCTTTTGTTTTTTCCATAATCTCAACTTTCTATTCAAAATCTTTTCAATCCAAAAAAAAGTTTTATTCAATAAAAGATTATTCTTTTAAAATATTTTAAATTAGCCCGCTTGCTATTCTTGGTAAGGAAAGCATTTCTATTACTCATTCAAGCGACCCTATCGCACTTGCATATCCTCTAACATTAGAAAGAGCGTAAAACTAAAATATGAAAGGGATAAAATACTATGTTAATACAATAAAAAATGGGAAACGAAGAAGTATGAGCATAAACTTGGATGATGTTAAAGAAGAGGATAAAGGCATTTTAGCACCGTGCGGAATTCTCTGTGCAGGCTGTGAGAGTTATATAGGGGAGGCAAAACAAGCAGCTAAGAAATTGTATGAAATATGGAAAGGAAGCAATATAGAAGATACAGGCCCTCTCTTTGGATTAAAAGGTATTGAAATTACTTTAAAAACACTAAAATACTATATACAAAATGAAGAAAAACTATGCCCCGGGTGTTATCTCGGTGGTGGCCCATCGAGTATATGCGGAATCGACAAATGCGTCAAATCGAAAGGATATTGGACATGTGCTGAATGTGAAGATTTCAACCCCGAATCAGATTCTCCCTGCCCTCATATCAATCCCGCTCCTGTCCCAATGGCGGAAAAAGGCACGATGAAGGATCTTATTTGTCGAAGATATAATCAAGATAATATTAACAATCTAGAGCGTTGCCGAGAGATGGGATATAATGATTTTATAGATCATGCAAGAGAAAAAATCGCCAATGGATGGAGGACTTGGCAAGTCATTAGTGAAGAAAAGGTGTTTACTGAAGCTATAAAAAAATAGAGATTATTTATTCTTGAATTTGAGATTAAGCACTCCTCTACTCGCTTCTCGATTATATCTTTTTCGACAGAGCGAATCGCAAAATATTTCTGCCTTAGGATCTTGCCAGATCTCCTTCAATTCATAAATTTTAAGATAATTATTTCTCTTATTATAGGTGTATAGATTAATCTCCTTTCCACAGTACAGACATTTACGGGTTTTAGAAATATTCTCGATCGCCCGTAATTCATGCGATTTCAATAATTTAAAACACTCGCAGCAATGAAACTCTAAAAGGGGATTCTGCCATAATTTAAAGATTGCCTTGGGCGTGTATTCCACATTGTCGCTCAAGAAATCATAAATATTTAATTCCTTTCCGCATTTCCAGCAAACTCGTTTTTTAAAAGTCTTCGAAGATTTTATGAGTTCTCTTAATTTCTGAATTTTATCCCATAATTGAGCATTATTGATTTTTCTGTAAAAAATTATATCCACCTGTTATTAGGTCAACTTACTTAGTAAAAGTTAATTCAGTTATTTATACTGTATTCTTATACTAGTGAATAATAAATTAATTAAGTATCAACTTATAGTATTCAGTTTTCAGCGAAATTCAGAATAGCTTTTAATTGAACGGGCGGCCTCTAAAAAATTTTGGGCTGTAATCGTGGGTTCTATATCTTTTTCTTCTAATTCTTCTCCGTGCTTCACTCCATGTCCCGTGAACAAATAAACGGTTTTAAGTCCCGCATTAATTCCAAACTGGACATCAGAGGGATGGTCACCTATCATCCATGAGTTATCCAGGTTTAATTCGTATTCTGAGAGTATTTCTTCCATGAATTGAGTATTTGGTTTACGGCATTTACAATCGACATCTGGATGATGGGGGCAAAAGAACACCGCTTCCACATTAATATCATGCAGTTCTAATTCAGCAAGTAAGCGGTTTGTAAAGTTCCAGAAGTCCTTCTCTCCGTAATACCCCCGTCCAATACCCGATTGGTTACTCACGATAAAGAAGATGTATTCCTCCTTTAATAAATTTAGACCTTCAATTACACCTGGTAGAAGTGCGAAATCCTCTACTTTATGGACATAACCGGGATCTACATTTAAAGTGCCATCCCTATCAAGAATGATTGCTTTTCCATTTGATTTTTTAGTCACTATGATGCGCCTTAATCTATGCTAACTTATATTTGAATTCCTTAATCCAAGATCTTAGGAAGTTATCGATATATATTAAAAAAAAGGAAAAAAAAGTATAATTGTTTACGATTTTTGGATTTAATTCAGTCACCGAGTAATTCTTTAACTTCTTCAGCGCCATCTTCTAATTCTTCTTTTTGTTGTGCATCCATCTTTAATAGAAGATACTGGAACTCTCCAACATGTTCTTTCTCTTCTTTAGCAACATCAAGTAGCACCATTTTTAAATGTTTATTATCCGTCATATCTGCCATCTGTTCATATAAATTAATTGCGTCGAGTTCTGCGAGAATTCCCGCACGTAAGATCTGCTTGTCCATGTTTTCTTGCTTAATTTTACTCAAATCGATAGGAATTTTTCCTAATGTCATGTAATTCACCAATAATTCTTATTGACTTACGATTAAGATTAAGTTGTTCTCCTTAAAAAATTATAGCTTAAAAACTAAAGATTTAATCCGAATCAATTAATTTTAATGTTATTAAATTTAAAATACAAATCCTTCAGATAAAGACTTATCTTTTAATTTGCGAAAAAACAACAATTTAATTCTATAAGCAAAATTCTTTAAAAAATTATAAGCCGCTTCATTAAAAATTAAATAGATGTGAATAGAGTTACTTAGTATATACCAATAAGAAAATGAAAGATATGACAAACCAAATAAAAATACCTTGGGCCGCATGGCGTGATCCTGAGTTTCTGGAACTTACTTTTCCAGACTCATGGGAAGTAAAAGCGTGTAGGATGAATCAATGGGATGGTCCCGTTTTAAATAAAGATCAACTTAAAGAAGGGATTCTAAATCCTATCGGAACTCAAAGATTATCAGAATTAGCTAAAGACAAAGAGAATACGGTAATTGTGGTTGACGATATGACAAGAACAACTCCCGTTTCAATATTAATGCCCCATATTTTAGAAGAGCTTTCAAAAGGGGGCATAACCAAAGACCAAATAACCATTCTCCTAGCTTTAGGTGCTCATAAACCCATGATGAAGCGTGATCAAATCCTAAAATTGGGTAAAGATGTGGTTGATACAATCCGTATTGAAAACCACCATCCTTACGAGAATTTAACAAACTTCGGAGAATCCAGTATTGGAACACCGATTGATGTGAATACCACATATTGCAACGCTGATTTAAAGATCTCAGTTGGTGGTGTTATTCCTCATCCCTTAGCTGGTTTTGGCGGAGGTGCAAAAATTGTGCTACCCGGAGTGTGTGGAATTCGTACGTTAGAAGCAAATCACTCGGCTGCGATGAGGGGTATTGGAGCGGGCATAGGACGAATGACGGGTGTTCGGGAAGATATCGAAGAAATCGCGGATAAAGTAGGATTAGATTTTTCCATTAATCTCATCTTAACAGAGAAGGGAGAGATTTCGGGCATCACTGCAGGACATTTTAGAGAATCACACAGAAAAGCCATGGAGATGGCGACTGAAGCTTATAGCACTGAAGTTACATTGGATAATGATATTTGCTTTTTTAATCTCTTTCCCGAAGATTCGGAATTAAACCAATCGGTTAAAGGCTTTAACGGATTAATGACTGCTCCTAACAAAATGCTTAAACGCCGAGGCCATATCGTCTTGATGTCGTCCTCATATGAAGGAAAAGGGTATCATAGCCTCATAGCAGAAACTGGCGCAAAACTTTATAATAATTTAGGCGATAGTGTAATATGGAAAGCGTTTGTGAAGAAAAGAAAGGTACTATTCTTTTCTCCAAATATCTCAGAGCCTGATTTATATCATTTTTTCCCGAAAGAAGTGAAGCTATTTAATAACTGGGAGGATCTCATAAATGAATTGGATTCTGCCTACGAAGAGCCACCGAAAGCCGCAGTTTTTCCATGTAGCATCCAATTAACCTAATTTTTTTATTTATTGTATTTTAATCAATTAGTTGTAAGAAGAAAACTAAATAACAATTAAATAGCAAATTCATATCGACGATTTTAAAATTCGGTTTTTTGGGTATTCATCGCCTCCCCTTAATAAATTATTAAAATTACTTTTTTATACCATTCTGACTCTTATTGAAATATCGAACTTCAATATTTCGAGATTTAATACACAATAATATAGTAGGTGTTTAAAAATATGGTAGATTATAATGAACTTTACCAAGAGGCCGACTGGAAAAAGGAAAAACATGTTCCCGTAATAGATATGGCTAAGAAAGGTGATGTAGTTACAATAAGACTCCATGTAGGAGAAGAGATTGGCCATCCAAATACCACGGAACATCATATAAGATGGATAAAAGCACTCTTTTTACCTGATGGTGAAAAATATCCTTATGAAATAGGAAAGTGCGAATTTAATGCTCACGGAGAATCAGTAGAAGGACCCGACACATCCACCGTCTATTGTGACCCAGAAGCCACTCTCCGATTTAAAACGGAGAAACCAGGAACAATCATCGCATTTTCTTACTGTAATATACACGGTCTGTGGAGAAATGAAGAAAAATTGTGATTAATGCGATCTATTTCCTCAGGTTTCAAAAAATTTTTTATTTTTATTTTTATAAAACAATACTAAACCAGATAAGAAAATTAAGAAAAAAATAGAGAATCGGGACTCCAATCTCTAGGAAATATCACTCCTCAACTAAAACCATATCTTCCCCGCAACACACGAGCGTACCAAATCCAGATTCAATTACTTTAACAACATTTCCACATTTTTTACATTTATATACTTCTCCTACTTCTGTCACGATTTCACCACCAAGAAATTTTTAAATCTCGGTTACTTATCAACTAAAGCTTGACGTAATTAAAGTCTAAGTTTTATATTTCAAAACCTTTCCCATAAAAAGCGCGATTATAAAAAGAAAAATTTATTTAAATTATAATTAAAACCTATCCCACGCTTTATGGACTGCCTTTCCAGTCATTTCTATTACAGATTGCATCTCATCGGCGGGCGCGAGTCCAACCTCCGGAGCAATTTTCATTATTGACACATGAGACACAATCACTTTCCCTTCATCTTCATATACCACGAAACTACAAGGAAAAAGCAATCCTACGTTTTTCGAAACATCTAAGGCACCTTTTGCAAATTCAGGGGCGCATGCTAAAATAATCGTATATCGAGAATAATCAACACCCAATTTTTTCTTAAAGATTTTGTCAATTTCTTTCGTTAACATATGACTAAAACCCTCTTCCTGAATTATCTTCTCCACTTTCTCTACTGCCTTATCAAAGTCCATATCCATCTCTTTTTTCAAAAAATCTACCATTATTCATATCACCTTACTATTACATTATTCTGCTAAATCCTTTATCGATTTCAATACATTAGCCGTAAACATCAAGCTGGGTCCCCCGCCCATCATACTAGCCACTAAACAAGCTTCAACAATCTCTTCCTTTGTAGCACCCTCTTCTAACGCGTTCTTTACATGGAGGGCAACACACCATTCGCACTGCTTGCTTACAGACAAGGCGACACCTATTATCTCTTTCACTTTTTGTGATAAAGCACCATCTTCTTTTGATGCTCCCATAAATTTCTGAAAGCCCTCCATCGCGGCGGGATTGACTTTCCCAAAAGAGTTCATCGTATTTTGAATTTCTCGTAATAATTCTTTACTATTTCTCATACTTTTATTCGCTCTCTTATAAAATTTTAAATTAATCTTCTAATTGTTTGAATCTCTTTAATTCCTTTTTATTATAATCTAAAAAGATTTTACACTGGAGTATATGAACATCTTAATCTAAAAAAATAATATGTTTATGATTTATTAAGATACATTCTAATTCATGCCATTCTCAAAGATAACAGATAAATAGGAGTAGAATTAATTCGTATATTTTTATTTTAAAAAAAGTAGATATTTAAGGTTCTGCGACTTATGATTCTAAATAATTTATAGAGAGAGAAATTCAAGATGAGAGAAACCACAAAAACAGCGTTTTTAGTAATTTTAATTATAATGGGAATCGGAGGAATACTATTGGTAATCAATCTATTCGTTCCAAGTTATGCCTACTGTGATTACGATTATGCGAATGCCTTTCCAAACCTCACGTTCAGTCGACCCGTCGGGATTTATAGTCCTAATGATGGTTCAAATAGACTTTTTATTTTAGAAAAAGGGGGTACCATCCAAATTATTGATAACAATGAATCAGCAACATCAAAGCATCTATTTCTTGATATCAGCGATCAAGTAAGCGATGATGGAGAACGAGGGTTATTGGGATTATCATTCCATCCGAATTTTACCAATAATAATTATACATATATATATTACACAAATAATACGGGAGATTCCATTATTTCTCGATTCTCTTTAGAAGATGAGAATACTGCTAATAAATCCAGTGAATATCTTATCTTGAGCGTTGAGCAACCAGCTTCTAATCATAATGGCGGACAGATCGCCTTTGGACCTGATGGATATCTTTATATTGCACTCGGCGATGGGGGTGGGGGTGGCGATACCTATGGGAATGCTCAGAATAGAGAGACTCTCTTAGGGTCTATATTACGTATAGATGTCGATTCGGGCGATCCATATACTATTCCCAGTGATAACCCATTTTTTGAAAATACTCAAGGATATAAAGAAGAAATCTATGCTTATGGATTAAGAAATCCGTGGAGATTTAGCTTTGATAACGAGACAGAGTTATTATGGGCTGCAGATGTAGGACAAAATGCATGGGAGGAGATAAATCTGATTGAAAATGGTGGAAACTATGGCTGGCCAATCCTCGAAGGGACACATTGCTATGAATTCTCAAGTTGCGATAAGAATGCGTACGACGCTCCTATTTACGAATATTCACATAGTTTTGGACAATCCATTACAGGAGGATATGTATATCGCGGAAACCAATTACCATGCTTAATCGGTAAATATATCTATGGGGATTTTATAAACGGAAAAATATGGGCACTCGACTACAATCAAGGAACTGACGTTCAAAACGAAATTTTAAAGGATTTGCCTTATAAAATCACTTCATTTGGTGAAGATGCCAACAAGGAGCTTTTAATATGTGCAATCGAAGGTAATATCTTCAAACTAGTGAGAATGATATAAATAATTCTCATAAATGTGCTTTTTTTCATGAAAAAAACAGTAAGAAAATAAAAATTTTTATAGTAATATTACAGCATCAACAAAGAGTTCATAATTTTCGTCTTCATCGAGGTCGTGTATTATTACTTTCTCAACATCATTCGTTCCTTGAATCTCTATTAGTTTCGATTCTCTCAGGATTTTTACATCTGAGAATTTCAGCCGCTTTCTTAGTTCCTCTCCACCAGGTATCCCGTCTTTATTTGTCACCAAGATTACTCTTCCAGTATAATCTGTCAATTCTATTGCCAATTCCAACGATTTTTCTCCTGTATCAACTATTAAGGTACGTTTATCTCTTAAATCTTCTAAATTTGGAACGTCTTTGTGCACACCTTTATCCAAAAACTCTTCTAAACCGAGTATTACATCCAAATCTATCGGTTTACAAGATCCTTGAACTTCTACCTCGGGCTCGGTGCCTTCTCTATAGTTATTAATAGCTGCTTTTAATGCATCCGCTGCCAAATTCGAGCAATGCATCTTAATCGGTGGTAAACCGTCCAGCTCATCCGCTACGTCATCTCTTGTAATTTTATATGCATCATCAAGTCTCATGCCCATTGCCATTTCCGTGACCATTGAGGAGGTCGCGACAGCAGAGCCGCACCCAAAGGTTCTGAACTTTATATCCTCAATAATTTCTTGCTGCTCATCATTCTCTGTTACCTTAATAAAGATTTCCATTAGATCTCCGCAAACTGGATTTCCTACTTTGCCATATCCATCAGGGTTTTCGATCACACCCACATTACGCGGATTTCTAAAATGGTCCATCACCTTTTTTGTATATTGTGTAGATTTCATATTAGTATTTCACCTCATTATATTTTTTTAACAATTCCGGAGGAGTGAGCGGAGATAATTTCCTCAACCTTTCTATGACTTGAGGTAATACCTCAATTAGGTGGTCGATCTCCTCCTCTTTTGTAAATCTTCCCAGGGTTAAAAGTAAACTCCCATGTGCCTCTTCATGGAGTAAACCGCATGAGATCAGAGTATGTGAAGGTTCCAATGTCTTTGAGGTACATGCTGAGCCCGTTGCCGCTGCGATTTTGTGTTCCTTCAGATCTAAAATTAAGGATTCACCTTCAATATAATCAAATCGAAAATGAGCATTATGAGCCAATCTCTTAGTGGGATGACCATTTAGATATGATTTCGGAATACCTTCTAATATTTCTCTTATTAGGGTATCTCTGTAGTTTGATAATCGTTTTGTCTCAGATTCCATCTCTTTTTTCATAATTTGGGCGGCTTTTGCAAATCCAACGATTCCGTGTAAATTATGGGAACCCGACCGCATCCCAGATTCTTGCCCCCCCCCGATGAGTATCGGATTGATTCGCAATCCTTTTCGAAGGTATAACGCTGCCACTCCTTTTGGACCATATATATCATTTGAAGAAAAAGTAACTAAGTCAAAAGGTACTTTCTCAACATCAATAGGTAGCACAGCCTCGCTCGCAACCGCATCAGTATGGAATAAAATCCCATTTTCCTTGGTGATAGTACTTATCTCTTCAAAAGGTTGAATTGATCCTATCTCGTTGCTCGCACTAGAAATCGAGATAAGGATCGTCTTTTCATTAATTAGATTTTTCAACTTTTCAAGCCGAATGATCCCGTACTGATCAACAGGGACCTTACTTACTTGAAAACCTTCTCGCTCAAGATATTTGACAATATTCCTTATCGATATATGTTCAATTTCAGAAATAATAACATGATTTCCCTTGTTTTTATATCTCATCGCAGTGCCGATAAGTGCTAAGTTATTGGATTCAGTCGCACTGGATGTGAAGATTACTTTTGAATCCTCTGAGGCATTAATGAAATCCTTAATCGTATTCCGAGCAGTTTCAAGCGTATCGGTAGCCTCATCACCGATATTATGCAGAGATGCGGGGTTGCCGAACTTATCTGTATAATAAGGCATCATCTCCTCCACAACTCTGGGATCAACTGGCTTTGCAGATTGATAATCTAAATAAATATTCTCCATTTTATACGCCTCGTATTATTAATTTTGATTTGTATTGATGCCTTAGAACCACATCGTTCCATCGGCCTCTAACACCAAATCATTAAGCGTTGCAGCTCCCACGATCTTCACACCGGGAATTAACTCTACACTTTCCCAGCCCAGCATACGTTTAGATGCCTCGCACACTAATATCTCCACCCCTGATTCTAAGGTTTTATCTATCATCTCTCTGACACTGGGGAAATTACCAAGTTTAATTTTCTTTGCTGCTCCAGGGCGTAAAATTTTTAAACCCGTTCCCAGATAATACACTTTTGCGTTAATATCCATAGCCTTGGCGGTTTGGGCCAACACTAATGGGGAATATTGTTTTTCTGGGGCATCTGTGGTTTGTACATATAATAATTCTTTCTTTTCCATTTTTTTAACCTCCTTATTTTCTTTTTCTAAAATAAAATATAAGATCGTTCTCTTCCTTACTAAAATCGATAATCTCGGTATCGGTTCTTTTTGCCCACCGTTTAAAATCCTCCTCTGCGGCGGGATCATCCGCCATCACTTTAAAGCATTGCCCGATCTCTAACTCTTCGGAAACATTTCGGACTTCAAACAACGGTTCGGGACAAAATAACCCTCGTGTGTCCAATTCCACATCAAAAGTCGGTTCTTCAGGTTTTTCTTTACTCATTGTATAAACCTCCTTACTATTGGTTCGCTGATATTATAATAGTTGAGTGAAATCAAAAATATACTTATTATAAATTCAATGAATCTGATCATTTCACTAGCAATTTATAAAGTGATTCTTACAAATAGCTTATAATTCATAAACCATCTATAAAGATTTCCAAGAATATAGAGAAAAACCCTGAGAATGTGAACTGTACCATATTTTGCATACTATTGGTTGTTTAGATGTGAAGAATCTCCCTAAAGAGAACCAAATAAGAAAAAGAAATATCTCGTTTTTAGTTCCCAGTGATACTAATAAAAATAAAGGATATACGAGCCGATTTTACTTGTTTTTTCGAAAGTAGAATACTAACTCGCTATCTCCTTGGTTAAAGTCAACGATTTCAGTACCTGTCTCTTGTGCCCATTCTCGAAACTCATCCTCAGCGGCTGGATCGTCTGTCATCACTTTGAAACATTGTCCGATTTCCAAATCCGCTGATTCATCTTTAACCTTAAGTAAAGGTTCGGGACAAAATAATCCGCGGGTGTCGACCTCAACATCGAATCGCTCTTTTTCAGATGGGATAATATTCATGATTCTTCCCTCCATTCCAAATTTATTTTGAATTCTATTACTAGTATCTAATTTGGAAATGAAAAATATATGCATTATAAAATAAGTAATTAATATGCGAAACCCACACGCGAATTAAGTAATATGGACTTCTCGATTATAAATTATAACCTCAGACTAATGATACTGAATGAAAATGAAAAAAGGAAAAATAAAGTATAGGAAAGTTTAGTTTTCAGCTAACGCTTTAATATGTTTAACCCCTTCGACCGCATCCTCTGCGAAATCATCCGCTCCAAGTTCTTTAGCAAGATCCTCATTAAGCGGAGCTCCCCCAACGATTAATTTCACCTGGTCTCGCAATCCCGCATCTTTTAGTGCCTGGTCTACTACTTTGATTTGTTCTACGGTCATCGTAAGAAGTGAGCTCAATGCAACAATACTAGCACCCGTTTCTTTAACTTTCTCAACAATCTTGTTCTCATCCACATCCATCCCTAAATCGTGAATCTCAAACCCAGAACTTAAAAGCAAAGAACCTAAGATGTTTTTTCCGATGTCGTGGTTATCACCCTTCACGGTTGCGATGATAATATTCGTCTTCTCTTGGGATTGGTCCGCCTTTGCCAATGCGGGTTGGAGCACCTCAAATGCCTCTTTCATCGTCTCTCCTGCGAGAACTAACTCGGTTAGGTAATATTCTTTTTCTTCATAGCGTCTTCCCACCTCGTCCATGCCTTTGGTTAATGCGTTAAGCACCTCAAAGGGATCTTTATCCTCACCTAATGCTTCTCTGACTGCGTCCTTGATATCGTCGACTTCAAGCTCTATTATTAATTCAGTTAATTTTTCAAATTCCATATATAACACAACTCTTCTTTATTATAAATTATTTTCAACTAAATTAGTATTAAACTTTATTATATCTAAATTTTCGCAAAATCTTCTCTGATAAGTAGGTGCTTATTGAAGTTATAGGTTGCGATCATAATGTTCTCAGATATTTACATCTATCAAATTCTTTTTCTCCCTTATTGGGCTAATTCAAATGATTTATCAATACACAGGGGGGAAATAACCAAATCGTCTATATGCGAATTGAAAAAGAAAGAGAAAGAGAATTCGCAAAACCGCAAAAACTTTAAACAAGTTTTGGGATAAAAATTTAGTAATACCATTTAATTAGGCATTTAATTAGGAAATTCCCTCATCTCTAAGATATTTACGAGGTATGTTTAGGGGATATTTATTTTATTACGATTTCGCGTTGAATTCTCTCTGAATTATAAATAAGTAGATGATCCTTAAAAACCTTATCATCATTTTTATAAAAAAAAGGATAAAATGTTTTTGAACGAAATGAGTCCAATAAAAATCTATATATTTTCGAAGAGATTACATAATTAGAAAAAGTAGATTACATTTAACATCATTAAGAGGAGACTATGTCAGATTCCATTGATAAAGAAAAGACCAATCGAAAGACCGAGAAGGAGCGTTCAACCGCACGAATTGATACAAAAATTCTTATTAAACTCCAGAATGTCGTGAAAGATTTTGAAATTGGGGAATTTATCGTCCGCGCGGTCGATAATATAAACCTTGAAATTCAAGAAGGCGAGTTTCTCGTAATTAGGGGGCCATCGGGAGCGGGAAAAACTACCTTGCTCAATTTAATCGGAGGGTTGGACACGCCCACCCAAGGAGATATCTACTCGTTTGGAGTACGCATCTCAGATATGGACCAAGAATCTTTGACCATATTTCGTTTGATGAATTCCGGATTTGTATTTCAGAACTATAATTTGATAAGCACACTTACTGCCGAGGAAAATGTGATGTTTCCGATTAGTTTGGTGGGCGAGAGATTATCTGAACAGAGGAATATCTCGGTCAGCTTACTCAAGCAAGTGGGGCTTGCAGAGCGACGGGAGCATCTACCTTTTCAACTTTCGGCAGGAGAACAACAGCGGGTTGCGATTGCGAGAGCTCTTGCTAATAATCCACCAATTATTTTAGCTGACGAGCCTACTGCAAATTTAGACAAAACCACGAGCGAGTTCATTCGAAACCTTTTTCAAAAGATAAAAAGGATGGAGAAGACCATCATTATCGCCACGCATGATGAATATCTACTGGAGTTGGCTGATAGAATCATCGATTTCCATGACGGCAAAATTACTAACGAGACGCACCAATCTGAAAATTAGATTTTAATTACAAATTACATAGAGCATAAACCAAAAACACATCGAAAAGAAAATGTCGTTTGATTTTGCGTTAAAGGACTTTTACAGAAAAAGGAAACAAAATTTTCCCTATGTAATTACAATTTCTCTTACGGTTGCTGTCACGATTTTCCTTATCTATTTCACTAATGCCCTCAACCTCAACTATTTTATAACGCAAGAGAGTAATTATGCTAATCCGTATTTCTTCTCGGGGAGCATTAATATTGTGTTTACTCAATTTAATGCGATTCTAATAGTGTTAATATTCGTCTTATCAGTTGTAATGGTCACAATCATTTGCTCATCTTTTATCGTCAGTAAAAAACGAGATATCACAATCATGAGGGCATTAGGCACCCTTCCAGAAAAATTATATAGTTTCTATTTGCTTGAAGCGTTTATAATTTTTCTCTTAGGATTTTTCTTAGGGTGGCTTATTGGAATTATCGGATATGGAATTTTTAGTATAATATATTCCATGATTTTTATTCAAATACCATTCCAATTTGAGGTCATATTTTCACTTGTGTTATTTATTCTCTGTACTTTCGCATCATTAGGTTTACCTGGACTTCAATTAAGAAAATACGGCCGGACAAATGTGATCAAAAGCTTTTCGAAAGAGGTCCCCTCGGATTTTAATGCCTCAGATCAGTTAAAATTGGTACCAAAATGGCTTTCTACGCTTGGATTGAATGTAAAATATGCGATTATGAATCTTGTACGGAAGAAAAATAAATTCAAGCGGTTCTTTGCCGTGTTTTTCACGATTTCTCTAATATTATTTACAATTGGTTTGGGAGCATTGGTCCTTCACACCTCGTCCACCACATGGATTGAGAAATCGCAAGGGAACGAGATAATAATCATAGGACACGAAGATGTAGTAGGTAATTACTCATCTATGTATAAGATGTTTGCCGATCCATCGGTCTTTGTAAATGAACAAAGTATAAATTTTACCCGCCCTGAGTATTTGTTTAATTTTACCCAAATCTCACTAATTAGTTCAATTGGAGGGATACAGAGTATAGATCAAAGGCTTATTCACTTTTCGAAGGTGAAGGAACTCATCACCTATAAACCCATAGATATAGGGCAATATGTCCAAATCGGTGATGATACCGTCGGGACATTTCCAATAATTGGATTAAATTCGAGCGACCTTATCCAAAACTTTGAAATCGAGGGGAAATTATTCAACAGCAATGATCCGGTAGAAAAAAATGTTACTATTGGTGATGGACTTGCATATAACTTTTTCGAGCTCGCCTTTGATCAAGAACTCCAATTTATTGATTCTGGAGAGCGGTTTTCCGTCTCGGGTATCGTTATCGATAGTTTCTATTCAGGGTATGCGGTCTATGTAGATATTAAAAGATATCGATCCATTCTCAATTTTGCCAATGATGAGATAAATTTGATTCAACTTCAGATAGCCCCAAATAGCTATGACCAAGTTAAGAATCAATTAGAATCGAACATTAGCACGTATTTGGGACCAGATTTTACTCATCTTCTATTAGAGGCGGATTTTGAAAAGAATCTTTCATTTTTAGATTACTTATCCTCTTATTTAGTATTCTTGATTATTTTAACATCAATTGTATCCCTATTTTCTATCTATCATTTCCAGAAGGGTGATCTCTCTGAGAAATTAAAGGATTTCTTGATTATGCGCTCGATTGGTTCGAAGCTAACAAATATCGGTAAAATCCTGTTCTTTGAAGGGTTATTTATTTTGGTTCCATCAGTCCTCGCTAGTTTAGCAGGAGGGATGATAATTAATACGGTTTTTCTCTTTGAAAGAGTAGCTCTCCCTCCCATAACTATTCCCTTCTTACTAGCAGGAATCATAATCGGAGGTTTATTGGTTTTAAATGTAGTAGTGTTAATTCCAATTTTAAAAAGAATAAATGGCTCATCTCTTCGTGAATTGAAGATATTTTAAAAACATTCTCACATTACTGAATCTTAAACCCAATTATAGAAATAACTATGATTGATAAGAAATATAGAATTTTAATCGACTGCGATCCAGGCTTAGGGAAGAAAGGAGCGGATGTAGATGATGGGTTGGCCTTATTTATAATATTAAATAATCCAGAACTCTTTCAAGTGAAGGGAATTACCACTGTTTTTGGAAATACCCCTCTAACCAAGGGTTTTAGATTATTGGAAGAATATTTAGAGATAAAAGATGCCTTAAATATCCCCCATCACAAGGGAGCAAAAAATGCAGCAGATTTGGGAGTTTCCACTGAAGCTAGTGAATTTTTGGTGAATGTAGTGAAAGAAAATCCCGGAGAAATAACCTTAATAAGTTTAGGACCGCTCACCAACATTGCGACGGCTTTACAGACTTATCCCGAATTTCTTGATAATTTAAAAGAATATGCCTTTATGGGTGGTGTGATAAATCCGGTAGGTGCCTTTAGTAAGAAATTTACGTTTGGTGATGAGTTATTCATAAAAAATGAATTTAATTTTAACCAAGACCCTCAGGCTACCAAAACGGTAATTGAAGCAATAACCCAGACCCCTAGGTCCGGATTTGGATTGGACATTTGCTGTCAAGCTGTTTTTAAAAAAGATCATTTAGAGCAAATTAAGAACACAAATACTATACTGACAGATTATATTTTGGAAGATCTTGAATATTGGTTGAACTTATGGGAGCATAACAAAAGCAAAGGATTTTTTCCCTTTGATACGTTTGTACCCCTCTATTTAATGGATAGAGACCTGTTTACCCTTGATCAATATTATCTGGAGGTGGATACAGAAGAGATTCCGGGGATGCTTATAAAGGTTGGAGAAAAAGGTAAGGTTCATAAACCTGTGAATTATTGTATGGGATTTGCGAATGTGAATGGATCAGATGTATTTATGGATAGATTAATCGCAAATCTGATAAAATAGTATTCAGTTGTTCATCACAAGCCAAAAGTCGGGAAAACAATAGAATTTTCTTTTTATAATCCATATACAAAACCCTTCTGTTTAGAATTCTTAGCTCATATAATTAATAGGTATTAAGAATAATAGAATATAAGGACATACCTACTAATAATCTAATCTTCTTATTGACAAATAATAATAGTTATGAATTTTATTATAAATATAAAACATTTTTAGCATTTTTAAAATTAAAATTTTAACTCAAGGGGTTCAAAAATATGTCAGATGAAGCTCTGCGGGCTCGAATTAATGATTTAGAAAACGAATTAAAACAAAAAAATACAGAAATCAATTCGTATCTCGATCGCATCGAAGATTTAGAGAGTAATGTTATGAAATTGGAAGGATTAATCCAAGAGGCCGAGGCAGAAGGTACATTTGATCCACAAAAGGTCCAAGACACAAAACTTTCCATAGAACTAAAACAGAAAGAAAGAGAAATGAGGGAACTTAAAAATAAGATGGGATTTCTTAGAAAGGAAAAAATCGATTTACAAAAAAAATTAGAGGAACAACAATACCAACCGAAAAAAGAGTCCACTGTGATTCGAATTAAAGAAAAAACTGAAACAGGGCCATTCGATGGATTAGTCAAAGAATTACAGACAAAAATTAATAAACAGCAAGCATTAATTAAACAACTGAAAGAGGGCGGTGCTGTCGCTGAGAAACCAGAGAAGAAGGTTGAAAAAGAACTCCAACTTAAAGACAAGACTATTGAGGAGCTAGAATCAAAAATCGTAAGATTGGAAGAGGAATTGGAATCTGCCACATCTCAAAGTGCTCCAGAAGGCGGACCCGATCAAATTTCAATGAGTTTAACGGAAGAATTGCAGGATAAATTAAATAGAACGAAACGGAGAGTCCTTCACCTACAAGAAAGACTTTCAAAATACGAAGAAGTCGAAGATACCTTGGGATTAATGGCGGCTGAAGAGCAGATGGATACTTCACAAGAAGAGCTGCAACAACTTCAACAAGAATTGAGGGATAAAACACAAAAAATTCTAGAGCTTAATGAAACCATCTCATGCCTGGAAGATAGTCAATCTAAGAAAAAATCAGCGGAGACACTGACTGGCCCCGAGATGATTTCTCAATTGACAGAAGAACTTCAGAAGAAATTGAATAAGGCCAAAATACGGATTCAACAATTAGAAAATGAACTCGAGAGTAAATCAGGAGCCAAACCCGTTTCATCAACTCAATTGGACCAAATGCGTGAAGCAATTTCTGAAAAAGAACAAATTATCGAGGATCTAAACACCACCATT
Source organism: Promethearchaeota archaeon (assembly GCA_014730295.1). Next base: position 67,329 of record WJIN01000085.1, read on the forward strand.
GAATCTAAAGATAGGATAATAAAGAATAAGCAAGAAGAGCTTGAGACCATAAAAAATGAAGCAATGAAATGTAATTCCGAGATTGAGAAACTTAAATATACCATCGATTCGAAAGAAGACCGGATTGAGTCTCTGAAAAGCCAACTGGACACTGTTCAACAAGATTCCGAGCAGAAAACCTCTCGATCAGAGAATGCGATCTCCCTTCGTGTAAAGGAACTTAAAAATCTTGTAAAAGAACTTAAAAAAGAGAACGCACAGCAATTAGTTGAAATTTCCGAATTAAGAAAATAACGCCCCTCCTTGAAATTATGGAACTTATTATACTGGGATCTTCCGCTGCAATTCCAATAAAAGGTCGAAACTTATCTGCGACGGCCTTAAAATATAAATCTGATACAATCTTGTTCGACTGCGGGGAGGATCTTCAACGACGATTTAATGAGGCAAATCTCAAATTCAATAAACCTCTAATAATATTCATCTCCCATTTTCACGGAGATCATCTCATCGGTCTCCCCGGATTGCTTTTCCGTTTTTCCCTCATCGATAGAACCGCTCCCGTGAAAATTTTTGGTCCAAGAAACTTGTATCTTTATCTGTTTATGCATCAAGCGATCCTTGGGCTAAAAGCAGCCTATCCGCTCAATGTGTACGAGATCGATAATGAAAATGCGGTGATGTATGAGTATGAAGGTTTAAAAGCCAAATCACCTAAAAAAGAAATTACCATTAAAGATAATATCATTTTTGAGAAAAAACGATATAAAATAGTCTACGCCGAGATGAACCATTCTGTCTCTTCCTTTGGCTATGCATTTATAGAAAAACAGCGCTATGGTAAGTTCCATCCCGAAAAAGCTAGAGCATTAGGTATCCCCGAAAGTCGGTTATGGAAACTTTTGCAGGAAGGACAAACTATTGAGTATGAAGGGAAAACAATTGACCCTATTAAAGAGGGAATCGTGGATCCCAAGAGACCGGGAAGAAAAGTAACCTATTCTGGAGATACAATGCCATGCGATGCGCTCATTGAGTTAGGAAAGGATTCTGATATCCTTGTCCATGAATCGACCTTTGCCAGCAAATTAAGGGATATTGCTCGCGAGAAAAAACATTCCACCTCCGTGGATGCGGCTCAAGACGCTAAGAGGATGAAGGCCAAAAAACTAATATTAACCCATATCTCCACCCGCTATCAAGAAGAAACGGATCAATTATTAAAAGATGCTCAAGAAATTTTTCCAAACACGCTCTTAGCAGAAGATCTAATGCGTGTTAAAATAAAATAACACGTAACTCTATCCTTCTCAAACGATTTATTTTCCCTAGAAGATGTACAAATCTTTAAATAGCATTAGTTAACTTCACAATTAGAGAAAAATGATATCTTTTATTTTGCAAGGTCTAATCGAAATCTCTATACTACATTTATTTCATTATTTTTCTGTATTCATTCTCAGTTTTCTCACGCTACAAATCGCGAAAAAGGCATCAGAAGGCACCTTATTTTCCACCACGACGGGTTTTACGGTATACATGATCTGTTTCTCCATATATATCTATTTTGTGGAATTGCCTCTTATCTATGATATAGCGATGGAAGAAACCCAGTTTTATTATTTCCATTTTATCTTTATGGCAATTTATTTTGTCGGGATCATCGTATTTGTATTTTTCACAGAGCTCGATACTCATCTGCGAGGAACTGTGGCGAGTAAAAAACCCTTTCCTTATCTTTTGACTCTTATTACGCTCGCCGGTACTATTGTATATCTCATTCTTGGAATATTGGGTATCTATGATCTGTTTATCACACTTTCCGTTATATTAGTACCCTATATTATTGCCACCCAAGAAATCATGAAAAATTTTGAAAATTTGGAGATTGTGAAACGAGAGCAACTATCACGATGGTTTTATTTCGGACTGGCACTGTCCGGGATGTCAAATGGACTTATCGGGTTGTATTTCGCCATCGGATCCCCCGCATTATATATGAAATATGTAGCTATCATCATCGGTAGCTTTTTGATGGTCTATGCGTGGAAATCCCTTCCGAATTTGTCTGAATTGAATTGGATGCAAAAAATGGAGCAGTTGTATCTCATCCATAATGAAACCTCTACACTCTTATATCAATACCAGTTTCGAACTGAAGCCGAGGGTGCGGAGGGAGAGGTCGACGGCGACTTGGCAGGCTCGGCGATTGGAGGGATTGATATGCTGCTTTCCGAGATTTTGGCAGATTCTGGGCATATTAAAACAATCGATCACGGAAATAAGAAGATTTATTTTGTCCATGGAACCTACACTACGAGTATCCTTATTTCAAATAACCCTTCAAAAGAATTTCAATACAGACTCGAAATGTTCCATCTTACCTTCGAAAATAACTATTCTGAAGAATTAGACGATTTTTCAGGTGCTCTTGCTCCCTTTAAAAATCTTAATGATTTAGTCAGAGAATTTTTCCTACATTAACATATCTTATTTTATAACTCATTTTTTTGCCTACAGCAAACCTATTATCTTATCTGAGTCAATAAAAGAATTGGTTAAGATAGAACCCCTCTCGGAAGAATATAGTGTGGAGTGGATTATACAAACTTTTAAAAGTAAAAAAAAGAATAAAAAAAACCTTAGCTCCTCTTAGCAGCCGCCTGCTATGTGAGGCAAAATAACGATCTCGTCGTCCTTTCCAATTGTAGTGTCCGGATCCGCTTTTTTGCCATTTACCAAGATGCCAAAATATTTGTCTTCTAAATCAAGTTCTTTGAGAAGGTCAGCAACGGTGGTTGTTTTTTCCGGAGAAAAGGTTTCATAAACCCCACTTTCAATAAGTTCAGAAACTTGTTTCAAATTTTTTTCCTCTTATGTAATTGGTATTGATAATTAGTTCCTTATTATCTAAGTGGAATTACTTATATTTATAATTAATCCTTATGATTTTTATTACAAATGTGGTATATAAAGGCTAACTACACATATCTTTTCCGCAATAGGTAATTGTCATAGGGAGATTTACCTATTATAATTGAAGCTTTCCGTGAATTTTTTGTCTGTGGAGAACATCCTTCATAGTAAAAATTTTTTTATGGGTGTATTAATTCTCATACTTAGTTCCAAACTGATGTGAGATGATTTCTGATTATAGAAGGGGAAGGCTTTTCTGAGTTCATGGATTTTTTTGAGGAGATAAGAGATTCTATCCTCAAAGCAGATGAAATAGACGATCTCGCGGAGCGAAACCAAAAAATTGACAAGATTATTTCTGATTCAGTTGATTTCGCGCAGAATCTAACATATTCGAACGATCATTACGAGGCGGGAGAGTTATTATTTTCCGTTGCCGAGCTTTTAGAAGATATGGCCTATTCACGCACATTAGAGCTGTATGAAAAGGTGATTTCCCACTGGGAAAACCAGATTAATACTTATCAGATGCAAGGAAAATTACATGAAATAAGCGAATTATATTTACGTATTGCCGAGATTTATGGAGAGAAACTGAAAAAATACGACCTGGAGCGAAGATTTATTTTAAAAAGTATCCGCTTTTTAAAGCAAGAGAGTGATTTATTGCTTGAATTCAATGAAGGACGTAAACTCGCCCAAAACTATCAGAATATCGCCGAGTTGTATCTGAAGGTAAATAATTTTGAAAAAGCCATTGAATTTTATAGGAACGTAATCAAGTTTGCCAAGGAACTCCACTATTTCGATATCCTTTCTTACTCATACAAGCAAATTTCGCTGTGTTATGAGGAGTTAGATGATTTTAAGAAGGCGAAGGACATTCTTTTAGATGCTATTGATTTTTTTCGGGATTTATACCAGAAGTTCAAGAAAAAAAATGAGAATCTTGCCGTTGCCCAGATTTGCCAGATTTTGAAAAATCTTTATCATTTCTTAGAAGATGAGGAGCAGTTTATCTTTTTCTCAAAACGAGAGGCAGGAGCCTATATTAATGTAGCGGAAGAATTAGCCAAAAAAGAGAAAAACTATTACAAAATCGCCCGTTATTATCGCGGGGCAGCCTTATGTTATAAAGATATACAAGAAAATCTCTTAGAAGCCGCTTCGTGTTTTGTTTTAGCAGCAAATTATAGTGAGAAGATAGGAGATTATAATCAAACAGCTATCAATAATGTGGATGCCGCAAAAATTTTTAAGAAGCTTAGGAACCATGAATTGGCATACAAACATTTCATGAAAGCTGGCGATCACTTCTGGAAAGCTGAGGAATATAATAAATCTACCGAAAGTTATTTGAATGCTTATGACATCTCAGTTGAAGGGAAGTTAGAATATAATCGATACGGATTATTCAATCAAATAATTCGTGGATTGAATATGATCGCAAAAGATGGTCTCCAAAACAAACAATTCTACACTGCCGCCACCCTAATTCTTGAGAGTATTAAATTTTATGAGCA
>WJIN01000003.1 GCA_014730295.1 Promethearchaeota archaeon
AGTTGCGTCTAATGGATCGCTAGCAGGTTCATCACCGTCCATTTGGACTTGTTCTACTTCTTCTCCTTCAATAGGATCGACATCTACAAAAGAGATCTCACCTAATTGTTCGGCTGCGAATGCAGATAATCCTACTTTACCCGTTTCATGATCGTACCACTGGTGAGTCTTTATGTAGAAATATCCTTCCTTAACTTCAACCATTAGTATTCACTTAATGTAATATTTAGAAAATTAATTTAAAGTATTTAAAAATAGTATAGAGAGAAATATAAAATTTATTAATGAGATTCAAGGGAATAAATGTGACTCATCTTTATCAAAATAAAAGTTATGGTTTAATTGATAACATTCATTGCAAAACCATTGTTTAAGAAATGGATTATAGGTCATATTTTTATCAGAAGCTTTACAAGCGGGACACTGTGCGATACTATTCCGAATCAATCGTTCAAGCACCCACCATTTCTCTTCTAAATCATGGTATTTAACAATGTAGTCTGGATCACTTCGTTCTAATTGAGATTGCTCCTTCTGATAACCTAATTGTATTGTAGCAATTTTTTGTATCCATAATCTCCGGAAACTTGTCCGAATTCGTTTAAGGCAATTACTCTCAAGATCTTGAATAAGTTTTTTTTTCATATCTCTCAATGTAATAAATGATGTGATATATATATAAATAAACTTTTCGTAATTTACGGATTTGGAAAATTATTAGAATTGAGAAAATTGGCATCTTCAAAATTAATGAGCCATCTTAAAGGGACTCTTTGGCTCGAAACTATTGGTAAATCAAAAGTACTTTCGACTGTATTGATAAGATGTGCAGCTTTTTGGTAAAATCTTGTATAAGCCCTACTATATTCTGATTCAATGAAATCCTTAATTCTCCCCTCCTTAATCATCTCTCTTCTAATATTAAATTCTTCCAGAAAACTAGCAAATTTGACACCATTGTCATTGATCCATCTTTCAGTAATCAACTTTCCTTTAATTTTTGAATTTCCGAAAACACTTCTAATATCTCTCTCAGTGATTCTACCTTCTATTCCGGATCCCTTCATCTCAATTAATTCATGAAACCCCTCCATTAATATCTTCTGATCAGAAAGAGATGAAGTTCCCCAGATTGTGTGTGTTGAGGAATCAACTAGCACCAAGTCGCCTGTGAATAAGGACCAAAATCTTTTCCCATCGAGATGATGTCTAGCAAATTTAATATTTTCGGATTTATCGAATACTATGTCATCTATAGGCTGGAATGTTAATGGATCGAATCCTAAATCACGAGTCAATAGAGTCGACTATATCCATGAATCTAATGGCAAGATATTCTATGTCACCACGGGAGTTAATACTGAAACCAACCAATATGTAGATAGTGACCTTGTTTCTCAAGATGATATTATTGGAGTTGTCGATTTGTCTAAAGAAGCTTATTTAGCTCTGAATGAAATGATGGCAAGGAGATATGTACCTTCTATAACCGCTTTTGGAATGACTTCAGAATCCGCAAATAAATTAGAAGAGTTTGTTAGAAAAAAGAGCACATACTTACGAAATGCTTTTGAAAACGCAAAAGGTGAAGCAGCTAGTAGAGGATTAAAATTAGTTTCACCAAATGATCCTAACATGGAATTGAGCTTTGAAGAATTTACTCTGGCATGTATAGAATCTTATAATGGTAAAAACAAATTCTATGGTGATGCAATATTAACATGGAAGCATGAGGACTGTGGTCATGTATGGGAAAATACTTACAATAATATAAAACAAAACCTTGGCACTTGTCCGAAGTGTGATGGTTCTTATACAAATCAGATTCTCACTAATAATATTTGCGAAAATCTATTTAGAAAGTTGGGATATATTAAAGATAATACATTATATCAAAGAGAGTATAGTCTTAAGAAGATATTTCCTAATTTGGATGTACATCATGCGGTTCATGTAGATGGATATGTGGAATTAAATATAAAAGATAAAAATGGAAATTATATAAAATTAGCTATAGAATATCAAGGGCGACAACATGATCGCAGAGAATCTATTGGATTTGAAGCTTATAAATTTTTAACCCATAATTTGGATGTCAAAAAAAACACACGTGAGTATAAAAAACTTTTAATCGATTGGCAAGATCAAATAAAACGAGATCAATTTAAGGTTAAATATTTTGAAAATGAAAATAAGAATGGTTATTATCTGGTTGTTATTGATTATGATGTTAAACTAGAAGAAAGACAAGGGGAAATTATAAGACAATTTAAAGAACAAACAGGAATAGATATTAGTAATCAGTTAAAATAATACTCAAGACAAAAATTAAAATATATTATTAATCAATGATTAACCCATCATAGAAACTAATTATGTATTATTGGATATATATTATTGAATCTAATGAAGATTTTGAAAAACTATGGAATACTGTAATTAGTGAAGAAGATTTATATTTAGGACGTTATATAATTATTCAAGGTTCTCTTAGGAAAAAAAATGGGAGGGTTTTTGGTAAAGAGGGAGAAATACTTGCGGCAATCACATTAATGACATTTGATAAAGAAATAATTAAAAAATTGATTAAAAAAGGTAAGATTGAGATGGTTCTAATATCAGAAATAAATGAGCTTGCACAAGAAGAATTAGATGTGGATAAAAAGATTTCTAACATGATTAAGAAGGAAATTTTAGATTTTGCAAAACCATCTGAATTTTTAGAATATTTGAAAGATTACAAATATAAAGATTTTTAACCAGCATGAAATTTTAGTAGAGAGATAATTTTACAAAGATTTTTTCTTTGTTAGTGTATGATCAAATCCTCGTGAATTGGTAAACATATTAACCCAGAAACCAAAATATTCCTTTATAGAGATGAATTATTCAATTCTTTCTCTACCTTTTAATTAAAGATTAGATTTTGTTTTTTCCTTCTAATTGAAGATATATTTCAATAAAACTTAGCACAGCTAACATTCGGTCCCGGTAATTTAAGAACCGAGATCAGCATCCTATCGGCAAAACGTTCGGGTGATACAGCAGCTCCAGCAGAAACTCGATAAAAACCAGCAAAAAGCGCAAAATAAAGGCCTTCTCAAAACCATTACCTCCTCGAGCGCGTTTAGATCCGCCCTACTACTCATCCCATCCATCTGTACCATGAATCTCGGCTTATTCACCGCAAATACCTTCAAGAGCGTAATCAACCTTCCAAAACTTCATACGGAGGTAAAAGCAGCTGCACACGCCCAACGACGACATATGCTCAATCGACTCACAGCAAGAAATCCCGAATTTTCCGTACAAAATATGCGGCAATCACATTAATGACATTTGATAAAATACATCCCGTAGCCTGCTAGCTTGTGGGGATGGGGAGATCTCGCGATAATTGTGCGAAACTTTTTATATTTTACCCATAATTGTTCAATATAACCGGAGAATCTCCGAAAGTTATGTTGGAATACTCGATAATCAA
>WJIN01000086.1 GCA_014730295.1 Promethearchaeota archaeon
ATATTTGCTGGTGTCTTTTCATTTCCGATTTCTCTCTATATTTTTCGTTATTTAAAGAAAAAATCGCAACGGCACCTTGAAGAGAATAAATTAATAAAAACCATAAACATCACAATTCTTGTGGCCGGAATTCTAGGAGATATAGGATTTGTTGGTATTGGATTTTTCTCTATTGATCGTAATTTTTTCCAAATTCATTTTATTTTTGCGGGTTTTTTATTTATTGGATATTATCTTTCTGCTTTTTTAATCGGTTCTCTATATATTTTTTTTAAAATAGATCTTAATAAATATGTTGCCACTTACGGATTTCTTTCTACAATAATAATATCCCTTTCAGCTATGATGTTATACATTTTTCAATACGAATCTGCATTTTTTGAATGGATTGCAGACTTTATTCTGCTAATCTGGCTTTATACATTCCTTTACACGATATTCAGAAAAAAATCTAATAAATAGAGTATTTTATAATATGAACATATCTTATCATTAGCACAATTATTAAATTCTCTCTATTGAAATATAATCGAATGCTTTTTATACAAATACAAACTTACAAAATCACGGGAACAGACGAGCGATGTTTAATTAATATACCTTTGGAGAGAATGATATGAAAAAATTATCACTACTAAGAGAATGGAAGAAGAAAATTGGTCAAAAATTTAAGAATTATGAATTTATAAAGAGAACCTCGAAATATGCCATTCACATATATGTATCATTCTTGATTATTGCATGTTTTTTCGCAATTTATTTTGGTAAAGAGGCATTTCTAGTCTTTAATAATCTCATCAGTCATTTAGGTTTCTATGAATATACTCCTTTTCCTTTTATTTTTAATTGGGCTTGTATTCTTTCGGGAATTTTATTTATTCCATTCTTTTTAAACTTGTTTTTGAGATTGAAGCACAATTTGAAAGAAGGATCTTTAAGTATGAAACATGACCGATTTTTTAGAAATTTCAGTTCAGCAGCGCTTTATTCAGGTATTTTGGGAAGTGTTGGTTTAATTGGTCAAGGAATTTTTAATATGAGTTGGGGAGATATTTTCATGCATATGATATTTTCAACTTTAGCATTTGGAGGATTTGTTTTCTTGGGATTTTTTATGGGATTGTTAATAGTAATTTACGATTTAAAGATCTCAATTAATTTAGGATTATATGGTGTCATTTCTACCCTACTCCTCCTTGCATTTTGGTTTAATCATACTTCTTTGGAATTTGTAGGTTTTGTTTTTCTTGAATGGATTTGGATGTGCATTAGTCTAAGTTGGATGTGGTTATTTATCCGGTCTGTGTTTAAAGATTCTGCGAATTCTTTAGGCAATATCTTAAACGAAATAAAAAATAAATATATTAGGTTGAGATTTGAATTCAAAGAGGGTCAATAAATCCAAATTGCCTTAAATCATAGATATTTGCGATAAACCGTTCTTTAGGTTCGTCTGGTTGGGCGGAGAGTAAATAATTTAGCAATTGGCTTATATAAAATTGACCCGCATCTTGTTGTAAAGTTCTAGCAACATTTAAAACTCTTTCTTGAAAAGAACTTAAGCTTATAGTGGGTGGGTTCTCATTAATCACGTGTGGACGTATAAATGACATTTCAAAATGCTTATCAACTAATTCTCCAAAGTATTCTTTAAAGGGAGCTACATTTCCCTTAAATTGTTTCAAATCTGAGTGGGCCTGTTTCTCAAAATCAATAATGAAATCATTAAGTGATTTTTCTAGATTTTTTGATGGTTCTGAATTTAGGACTAATGCTACCCGGATAAATTCACCGTCTTTTAATAGAATATTATAGTCTTGGTAATCTAAAAGAATGGATTCTTTTTTACTTTTTTCAGACTCTTGTCTTATTTCATACTTAAACGAGCTAACTGCTTGTAAAAATCCACTAATCAAATTTCCATCTATTGGAATATCACTAAAACTTCTTTGTATTAGTGCTGAGCCGCTATTTTTATGTATTACCAAAATAAGGTCAATTTTTAGTACATCAGCAAATTTTTGAGTTTTCTCTCTCCAGATGATCATGTTTTTTTTGTATCTATATTTTCTAACTGTGTAATAAGCTGCACCGCCAACCATTACTCCAATAAGGATTAAAAGATAAGGCAAAAAATCGATGAAAAATTGTTCTATTAGTGAACGTACTGGTATAATTGTGCTTGAAAATTCAGAAGTTTCGTATTCCACATTTCCATCATAAGACACGCTTATTTTAATCGATTGAGCTCCATCCTTAATCGAATAACTAATCTGGGCAATTCCGTTATCATTTGTTGTATCGTTTAATATCACCAAGTTCGTGATTCCACCTGAATAGGTTTCTAATATCCTAAAATGAATTTTTTGACCGATAATTGGAGTTTGTCCTGCCTTTAGGAGAGCCTCAATAATTAGCTCTTCTCCATAAACGTAGGATGATTTTAGATTCGAAGTCATTATTAAATCCGTTTGATTCTTGTTTAAGATTACACTTATTGATTTTGAAACAATTCCTGCCATTGTCCCGTTATTGGTCATTAATCTTATTTCTGATAGGGTATCATTTTCTGAAATCGAGGTATTGGAT
>WJIN01000014.1 GCA_014730295.1 Promethearchaeota archaeon
GATATACGTTTTTCTAAAAATGTTATTGTTTCAATTAAATTAGTTATTTTTTTATTATTTTTGACAATTTCATTTTCTAAGGAGGAAATCTTTTCCAATGCCCAATCTAATGTATCTGAATCTTCATTTGGCTTTATCAACCAATTAATGAGATTAGTAATGAATTTTCTATTTTCCAACTTATTTATCCCAAAGTTCGGGTCCTTAGTAAAAATATCAACGTCGCCTAAAGCTGCTACTTTACCTTTACCATAAGTTGTATATGCTGAAATAGTATATTTATTTTTCTTCACATCTTTATCCCAGTCATTTATCGAAGAATTATATTTCTCAGCCCATCCTTTATTATTTAATGATAACAAACTATTTGCTTTTCCCTTCAATAAAAGAGAACAAGATCCTCCAATTATAACTTCCCTTAATTGATTAGTTATCTCATGACTAGAAAAAGACTTTATATTAATAATATTAGAACTATTTTGATTATGGGGTTTTTTTTCTTTTAAAATATTCCTTTCGAAAAATATATTAAAATATTTACCTGAAATATCGTTTATATTTGTTTTTTGGAGAGAATCTCCTCCATATTCGCTAATTAAAAGTAAAGATCCTCCGTTTTTCACAAAATTAACAATATTCGTAATTTCCAAATTTGAAAAATAATCATTTATAGGATTCCCTATTACTAATAGATTAATGTCATTCAAAATTTCTTGATTTATATCAGAATTTTCATTTTCACTAATTTTGTAATTTAAGGTGTGAAGGAGATTTAAAAATTCAGAAAATTCCACTTCTGAAAGGTTAAGCATCTCATTATGAGATAAATCAAATAAAATTTTGTATCTATTTGGAAATGACATTTCTGAAATATTTTTATTAATTTATATCTCAATAAAGAAAAAACGATTATAAAAAAATACCTATATTTTTTTTGTTAAGAATTGCAAATTTTCAAACACTTCCCTCTTTTATAGAAAATCTTAAGTAAAATTCTATATTTATACCAATGATTTGCTAACTTGAAATTACTAATATTTATGTTTTAGCATGGAACTTAAAAACTTTTTTTCTAATAGAATAAAACTTATTTCAGTAGCTATTATTATTACAACGATTATATTTATGATTTTTAGGATTTTATTTCCTTACTTTGATTTTCCATTTTTTATGGAAGGGCCTTTCGATGCTGATTTCAATATTTTAATAGACCATATGAAGGGTGGTCTAGCACATTTTTACGATGAAGATAAAAAAGTAGCGGCAATTTATCTTTATTATTGGTATTTCATATTTTTACCTTTTTATATAATTCCACCCCAAATTTCAGTCTATTTATGGGATTTTCTCAGATTGGTAACTTATCTTTATGTAATAAATAATATTCAAAAAATTTCAAAGAATGATTTCGCAATTTATACCTTCATCCTTTTAAGTTATATTGGATTTTTCTTTGATGCCTATTTAGGAAATAGCAATTTTTTGATATTGTTTTTTCTCTTTTTGTCTTATATCTATTTAGAAAAGCAAAAAATCTGGTTAAGTGGAATATTTTTTGCCTTAGCTTGTTTTAAATTAACTAGCATAATTTTCTTGATTTTATGGCTTATATTAAAAAAAATGAAATTCAGGGATACTCCAAAATACTTAGTCCCTTTATTATTACTTCTAATTCCATATTTTATATTTCCCACTCTCCTTCTTCAATTTATTAACAACATATTTATTTTAGAAGGATTTAGAGGAGAAATAATTGAGCCCCCCGATTATGGGAATCCCGTTCTAAATTTCTTAGCACAAATCTATTTATTTATTTGGCAAGCACTCCAACCCGCCCAGATAATGTTTTATGCTTTTCTTGTATTTTTCCTTATGATATATTTTGTGGAAAGAAAGAAAAAGAAAGAACAGAATAATCTCAAAAATCCCTTTATTCAAAATCTTAAAGAAGAAAAGAGACAATAACAAAATTTTTTATATTTTAATAAATGATCCATTTTGGAAATGGAATTATGCAAAATATTGAAAACTATGAATATTTTAATTAAGAAAATTTAAATTACCGATATAAATTATGGAAAATAAAGCGAATACAATTGGAATTGTGGGACTCTCATTCGGAGACGAGGGTAAAGGAAAGATAACTGATTTTCTCGCACAAAATGCAGATATCGTAGTGCGCTTCCAGGGAGGAAATAATGCGGGTCATACTGTAGTTCATAATGATAATACCTTTAAATTTCACATCATGCCCTCGGGAGCAGTCCTCGAAAAAGAAGTCATTATTGGAAATGGTTGTGTGGTAGATCCAAAAGTGTTGTTGGAAGAAATTAAAAGTCTTGAAAAAGGAAGAAAAAAAGTTAATCTTAAATTGAGCTCAACAGCTCATGTGATATTTCCCTTTCATCGAGATGTTGATGGTCTAGAAGAAAAATTTAAAGGAGAATATAAGGCGGGAACCACAAAAAGAGGGATTGGGCCAACATATTCCGATAAAGCTGCAAGGTTTGGATTAAGAATTTACGATTTAGTTAATCCAAACATGTTAAAAAAGAAATTAAAAAACTTATATGAAATAAGCAAAAAAGTTATCCATTGTTATGATCCTAACTGGCACAAAGAACTAGATAGTATTTATGAGGAATATAAAGGCTATGGTGCTAAACTAAATAAATATGTAGTGGATACGGCATATTATTTGAATAAGCAAATTGATTCGGGAAAAAAAGTAATTTTTGAAGGAGCTCAAGGAACACTTTTAGGTATAGACCATGGATTTTATCCTTATGGTACTTCTTCGAATGCGAATGCGACTGGAATTTCAAATGGTACGGGAGTGCCACCTAATAAAATCGGTCCGATATTAGGAATAATAAAAGCATATACTTCAAGAGTAGGAGAAGGCGCTGTACCCTCAGAATTAGAAAATGAAATAGGTGATCAAATAAGAGAACAAGGTCATGAATATGGAACAACTACCGGGAGACCTCGTAGGGTTGGGTGGCTAGACTTGTTTAATATAAAATATTCGATTATGATTAATGGAGTCAAGGATATAGCAGTAATGCTATTAGACGCGTTGGAAGGAATAGATCCCCTAAAAATTTGTATAGGATATGAGCTTGAAGGAGAAATATTAGAAAGTTGGCCAATTCAGCCAGAAATTATAGAAAAATGTCGACCAGTCTACAAGAATTTTAAGGGATGGAATAAACGCTCAAGAGAAGAATGGTCTTCAATAGCAAATAACGGATATGATGCTTTACCTGATGAAATGAAAGTTTATCTCGATGCGATTAAAGAATATTTAGATGTTGATATTGCTATCATTTCGATCGGCCCTGAACGAGAGGACACAATTATTCTTAAAGAAATATTCTAATTAATTTTCTTTATAACCACTTTTTCTAAAAGTTTCGTAAAATCATCATAGTTCAATATTCCCGGTCCTATTTCAAGAGTATTTGCTGCCCCTGCAGCGATTGCGTGACTAAAACTTTCTATTATATTTTTAGTTTTCATATAATTGGCTGTAAGACCGGCCAAAAATGAGTCACCGGAACCGACAGTATCTAATATCGGTTTATCTATTGGAACATTTCCAAATAGGCTATATTCTTCAGTTAATAATATTGCCCCTTTATTGCCTAAAGTAATCGCAATGATTTTCAGTCCTTTATTGAGAAGTATTTTAGCTTTCTCAACTATAATGGAATAAGGTTTTTGTGTTTCATTAAAATCAATATTGCTGATTTTTTTTATATTGAGTATTTGGTTTAACTCCAATAAATTTGGTTTTATAATAGTAGGATTTGTTTTAATTCCTTCAATTAGAGGATTTCCACTGGAATCTAAACATGTTAGCGCACTTTCTTTTTTAGCTAATTTAATTAATTCAAAATAAATATTTTGATTTGTATTAGGAGGGATTGAACCCGAAAAAACACATAAATCTCCTGATTTAATGTTTTCCGATAATTGATTTTTCAATTTATTCAAATCTGAGTCTCTTACTGAGAATCCTAACTCTCTAATATGGGTTGTAGTTTTATTGATTGGATCATTGATAGTTTTATTCGAGCGAGTCTCACCCTCCACGGGAATTAGTTTAAAAGATATTTTATATTTATTTAAGAATTTAGAATATAATTCTATTTCATTTGTACCAATTAAAGCATGAATATTAATTTTAATCTTGGGGTATAGTTTTTTTGCTGCTAAACTATAAGAAATAGCTTTTCCAACAGGGAAAACTATCTTTTCATTTACCTTAAATGTTCCCCCCACATGAAACCTTTCAATTTTATAGATTAAATCGATAGTGGGATTTAGTAGAACTGCATGGATCATAATAATTAAAACAAATTAAGAAGAATTAAAAATTTCTTTAAAAAATCTAAAGAGACGATTAAGTATCTTGTTTTCTCATTAGAAGAAGAAAAGGAAAAAAATCATTATGAAATTCCTTCTATTGGAGCTGAATTATATTTTTTACCACAATTCTCGCAAAATACAGTACCTCTTGAATTAAGTAGGTCATATGCTTTTTCGGAAAATCCAGATCCACATTCAGAGCAAAATCTAACCTTATTTGGCTCTTTTACGCGAATTACCGGTATTTCCCGTTGTTTAAGATATGGTTGAGAAGGATGAATCACATTATACTGAACTGGTTGTTTTGATAGATCTTGTTTTCCAGATACTGCATAATATAATGCTTTGAAAAGCTTATAGATTCCTAACCCAACATATTTGAACAGATAAAAGGTCCCTTTTAGGATGTAATAGACTAAATATACCAAACCCTTTATTATATAATACACTAAAACTAGCGTCAAGCTTAGGATGGCAAATATCCCCGCAACTACAAGAACCTGTGCAAATAACGGTTGAATCATGAACCAATCAACAAATTCATTCCAATATACACCAAACCAGTCGAATTGATAATTATTCCAATCTACCATTTTAATTATACCTTTTATGATTATTTGAATGTTTTATTTACTTAATTGATCAAAACTTTAACCTAAATAATAAGAAATTGGAGTCCAGTTCTTATGAGTTGTTAGTTATAAAAAATATACGAATTAGAGAAATACTTTAAATTATCGTAAGGCAACTAAGGCAAATCGATAATAGTAATTTTTTGGCGGCCATTCAATATCTAAATCAAGTGCTTTTACCATTTTTGTAACGTGTATTCCTACAGCCTCCATAGAGTATCTTATCTTTTCTGGGAATCTACATGCTTCTTCATCGTCATAACTGCAGTATTTATATCCGTTTTTTTCACAAATACGGCAATGACCTCCCCACAAAATTAGTTTTTCTTTGTAATGCTCAACAAAATCCTCAAAAAAAGATTTTACTTCTTTTTCTAAATCTTCTCTAATATCATTTTTACAATAGAAATTATTTCTTATTCTTTTTTCACTTCGATTGGGGTATTTTCGTTTTTGCCGCTTAACATATTCAATCATATTGAACTTTGTATATATTAAAAAAAATTTTGAAAATTTTGAGACTTTTTCCTTCGAATAAGGGGCAGCAGGAGGGCATGCCCAACTATGATTGTAATTTGGACATTGAAATTGTTCACTTACACAAAATTTTTGAACATTGGGATCAAAAAGTATATCTTTAAAGTTAATTTGTCTGAAAGGCATTTATTAGTTGGAAAATCAAGCTCTATAAATTAGTGAAATAAATTAATAAATGTTTTTTAAAATAATCATTATTCAAATTAATAAAAGTCTGAGAAGTGGATTGAAAAATAATCAGATCCTCAGAAGTATTCTAATACCTTATATTGATTTTAAGCCTATCCTCTTTTTAACATTCACCAGTTTTAATATATTTATTTTCTTTTGCTTTTTCAACAAATCCCAACCTTTCTCTTTTTCTAATCCATGTGCGGAGAGGAAATTTGGTGAAAAGTTGTTTTTGCCTTCATATGCCATCTTCTCAACTATTCGATTTTTTTCTTCTTGATTAGTCACTTCCTTTAATTCAGCTTGAATAGTTATGAAACAGAAATTACTTAGATCTGGTTCTAAGTCCTCAATGGAAACACATACATTGTTATCCTTATTGAGAATTTTCTTTTTTTTCCCATAATCAGTAAAATGAAAGTATAGAGTTCCATTCTCATAAACATATTGAAATGGAGCGATATATGGATACTTTCCATCAAAAAAGGCAATCCTACAAATCTTTTTTTTGGCTAAAATCAGCTCTATCTCATTCTCTGTCATTTCTGGTAATTTGATTAAACTAATTTGTCTCGCCTCGTAATATAAGTTATAGATGAATATTTTTATATAAATTAATAAAACTGTTTAGTAGTATATTGATACTTGTTAATGAATCTAGGTATAAGATTTTATTTAATAAGTTCTCGGTTTGAAATTTTGTTATTCTAATCATTTTTGCTAAGAAGTTAAAACACAATAATTTTAAAATTAGTCCTTATTTATTTCAAATATAATTTAAAATCAGAAGTGAATCGCTGGTTTTTTTTATTTACTATTTATCTAAATTTTGTGAATTTTGAATGGATATTATTATCAAAAATGGGAAAATTGTTGATGGCACTGGTAATCCGTGGTATTTTGGAGAGATTGGAATCAGAAAGGACAGAATTTCTTTAATTAAAAAAGATATCGAAGAAGAAATTGATCTTGTAATAAATGCTCAAGGAAAGATTGTATGCCCAGGATTTATTGATGCTCATACCCATTCAGATTTAGCCGCAATTACAAACAAAACAGCTTCCAATTATATAACTCAAGGGGTAACAACAAATGTGATTGGCAATTGCGGATGGACGGCAGCTCCCCTTGATCCAAACACAGTTGAAGATTTATTATCTCTGGTAGCTCCAGATATTAAAACAGACTTAACCAAATTGTGGAAAGGTTTCGGAACATTTCTTGATTTTCTGGATAAAACTCGATTCACAATTAATTTAGTTCCTCTGGTGGGACATGGTACATTGAGAATCGCCGTAATGGGTCTTGAGAAGCGTGAACCAGATAATATTGAAATGCACAAAATGAAAAAATTAGTTAAAGATAGTATGAATGCAGGTGCATTTGGTATCTCTGCAGGTTTGGAATACATGCCCGGAATTTTTACCAAACCGCAGGAATTAATTGAATTATGCAAGATAGTTGCTTCATATAACGGGGTTTTTACAATTCATACAAGGGACGAAGGTGATTTAGGGAAAGAAGCCATAGATGAAGCCATTTATATTGCCGAAAACGCAAATATATCTCTTCAAATATCCCACTTGAAATTAGATGGTAAAAATAATTGGGGAAAAGCAGAGCAAAGATTACACCAGTTAGAAAAAGGGCGTGATAATGGAGTAGATGTGACAACAGACCTATATCCATATACATATTGTATGACTAATCTTCATGCACTTCTTCCAGATTGGTTATTTCAAGAAGGAATAGAGAATGTGAAAAAGGCTTTAATGGATCAAGAAATTAGAGACAAACTCAGAGAATATTATAAAAATGGAACTTCTATGTTGGCGCCCTCCACCCCAGAAGACTGGGATAATGTGATTCTAGTTAATGCAACAAGCTTGAAATACAAAAATAAATCCTTACTTCAGATTTCCAGAGAATTTAAAATAGACATATTGGATGCAATGCATGAGGTTATCAATTCGGAAGGATTGGCGATGTTGGTTGTTTTAGAATGTATGAATGAAGATGATGTTCATACTTTCGCGAAGCATCCCCTTTCAATGGTAGGATCTGATGGTGGAGTGAGTGACGAAGATAATGATAAAATCCATCCAAGATATTATGGTACATATCCGAGATATTTAAAAAGATTTGTATTTGAAAATAAAATTCTTAGATTAGAAGAAGCAATTCGAAAAATGACTTCATTCCCAGCTAATAAATTCGGGATTAAAGACCGTGGATTATTAAAAGAAGGGTTTTATGCTGACATAACTATTTTTGACCCAGCGAAGATAAGAGATAACGCAACACTTCAAAAACCGAACAAATTTTCTGAAGGAATAGAATATGTAATAATTAATGGAAAGATTGTTTTAGACAATGGCAAGATAAAAAGAAAATACCCAGGGCGCGTGCTTAGAAAAAGACAACCATAAATAAGGTTTTTATCATTATTTTACGTATCTCTTCTCAACGAAAGGACTAGTCATTGCTCTAAGCAGTGCTTCATAACTCATTTTAAATCTAAGCTGCTCTCCGATTTTATATTCATTATTCTTAATATCACAAATGAGATAATCACTTGAGGCACCCATAATATCTATATTATCTACGGGAACCAATCCTTTCTCTTCTATGTCTTGTCTCCCAATATTTAGAAGAGCTTGGGATCTAACACCTTTTCCTCTGTATTTCTTATTTTTAAATATGGATGGTTCACCGAATGCGTTAGTTGAAAACTTTCCCGTCGGATTTTTTGGCTTCTTACTTATTTGGACAATCTCAGCGATAAGACTAAACGTATCTTGCTTTAAGTCAGGAATAGGGCTATCTTCAATTGATTCTGCGCCCATAATTATCGCAGTTCCTAATCTTAAATTATTTATAAGACCTAAATTATCAGTATTTTTAACCCATTTATAATTAGCTGAATTCCCTCCGGAAATGAATTTGAATCTAATGTTGAATTTTTGTTGAAGTTTTTCTGCGATTTCCGAAAAGCTACTCATTTTCTTTTGATCAGGAATAACTCCTGCAAAACATTTTAGATTGGTCCCTAAACCGAGTAGAACAATTCCTTCTAATTTTAATGTCTTTTTAATTACCAGATCAAGATTTTCTGGCATTATTCCCTCTCTTAAATCCCCCATTTCAACCATTATAATTACTCCGTGCTTTTTATTTAGCTTTAATGCTTTTTTAGAAAGATTTTTCAGAATTTCCCATTCAGAATTAAGACTGATATCGGCATATTTTACAACTTTATCTATTTCAGAGAGGCTCGGATTTCTTATTAATACTAGTTTTGCATCTAAATTGGCGTTATATAATCGTTTAATATTTCTCATTCTAGAATCGCCAATATATGGAATTCCAGCATCAAGAATTACTTTAGCGATTTTCGGATCTCCTAAAACAACTTTTGTAATCCCTATAATGCTAATTCCTTTTTCTTTAAGGTATTTTTTCAAGTATTTCGCGTTGTAATATATTTTAGATAAATCTATCTCAACATGAGGCAAATAAGGACACCAAATATAAGGTTGTTTTTTCGTATTTATCTATATTCTAATAGCTTATCCTATATTTTCAAATTTGTTAAATATTTATTTATTGGAGAGAAAGTTAAAATCATAGAAATCAAGTGCTAAAGGAATTTTGTGCCGGTGAAAATAAAGAGACTCAAATGATAAATACATGCGATAATTTAATATAATTTCTTTAAGCTCAATATAGCGAAGATTTCCCAAATTTGAGTCAATTACTAGGAAATTCAAATATCTTTTATTGAATGTTTTAATTTTCTCAATTAGAAGGTCTCGTCTTTTAGAGAATCGTACCTCCTCCAAGAATTCAATTAAAGAGATCAATAAATCGCTATCTTCTCTTTCGATAGCATGAGATATTGGTCTAATTGCTTTTATGGGAAAGAGTTTTTTTAGAATATTAAATGCTGATATTCTGATTCTCTCATCTGAGTCGGAAATAAAAAGATTCTCAAATAGAATAAATAAAGATTTATGATTAGACCCGATATTACCTAATATCTCAATTGAATCTAATCTGATTGAACTACCAGCACCTAAAGGAGCTGGATTCTTGCTTCCTTGACCACCGCGCCTAAATGGCGTCTTACACGGTCTCCACAAGCGTAATTTCCCGTAGTCCCTACGGTAGGTCATGAAATGACTGTGATACCTCTCTCTTCTAAAAGGCGCATTCCTTCTTTCTTAATATTAGCAGACGCGTTTTTATCTCGATGATGATGAGTGCCACATTCGGGGCACGTCCATTCACGTTCGCTTAAAGTTAAGTTCTCGTGTTTATATTCGCAAACAGAGCATAGCTTACTTGAGGGAAAAAAATGGTCTATTTCTTGATAGTGCTTACCGCGCCATTCAAGCTTGTAATTTAAAATGATTTTAAATTGATCCCACGAAAAGTCCAGGGTTACTGATTTTGACACGCCATTATTGAATTGTCGCATGCCTTTTATATTCAAATCTTCTAAAATAACGGCATCGAATGTATTTGCAAGCTGAAGCGTGGTTTTATGAATCCAATCACGTTTTTGATTGGCAATCTTTTCATACACGCGAGCTAAC
>WJIN01000087.1 GCA_014730295.1 Promethearchaeota archaeon
ATTTTATCGTTAAGCGAACGTGAATGGACGTGCCCCGAGTGTGGCACTCATCATCATCGAGATAAAAATGCTTCTGCTAATATTAAGAAAGAAGGAATACGCCTCTTAGAAGAGAGAGGCAACACAGTCATTTCATGACCTACCGTAGGGACTACGGGAAGTCACGCTTGTGGAGATCCTGTAAGACGCCATTTAGGCGCGGTGGTCGGGGAAGCAAGAATCCAGCTCCTTCAGGGGCCGGTAGTTCAATAAATGATCAGATCCTTGTCGAAAATCAATAATGAATATTTTCGATCTTCCACATGTTAGCGATATTTCTCTTTAATCTGATTATTCTGGAAGAGAAAATAGAAGTTTTTTTGATTTATCTCTCTCTTCTTTTGATCTAATTGGAAAAGTGTAGTTTTAATATCATAATTTTCGATATTAATGGATATAATAATAAAAGAGGGTATACCGCTGGCAATGAATGACCACGCTCCTGTTACGCTTCCAGGATTGACCAATAGAGTACCTGTTTTAGTAAGGAACACCTCTTCTTGGTGAGTATGTCCAGATATTAATATATGGGAACCATGCTCCCTCGCTAAATCTTCAAGTTGGTGATGATTTCCTCTCACTTGGATTTGATCTCCATGTGTTATGCTAATCTTCAATAGAGATTCTTTGGATTTATTCAATTTGATTGTAAGGTGTTCAAAAAGGGGAGCATCTCTGTTTCCTGCGTAATAATCCATATTTCCCATAACGCTAAATACTTCCTTTTTAGTGTTTGAAGCGAGGAATTCAAGAAATTCGGGATAATCTATCAAATCTCCTGTGAAAAAAGTGTAATCAAACATACGTGAAGAGCTTAATTCACTTATCTTATCCATAATAAGTTCGGGAATTTGTTTTGCTCGCCTAGGAATATGAGGATCTCCAATCGCAAGCATTTTATACTCCGTCAAGGTCGGAACACCTCATTATTGTTAGTTAATACTTATTGATGATACTTTTTGTATTCTTTTTGAACAAATTGATATAATTTTTTGGCTTTGTCATTAGTCTCGAAATGTGCTCTGACGGGCTCTAGAAATTGATTAATATATTTGGAAACCGCGGGTTTTAGATCAGGCGGACTCAGATCTCCTTGTACATAAGCCCCTTCCAGTTCTTTATAAGAGGAATATTCTACATTACCACCATATTTCTCTGGTCGTTCCACATAAAAATTATCAACCAATTCAAAAATAATATATTTACAATATTCTAATACTGGATTATCTGATGCTTGTTCGGGTGGGCAATAGGCCTTATTTATCTTTCGTTTTACATCTTTAGCACTGTCAAGCATAAAAATTGCGGAATCGGGATTTGATTTTGACATCTTTAGTTTTATAACTCGATCAACCCCCTCAGCCTCGGAATCGGGAGGTGGGAGTAAACCCATAAGCATATGGTGATGTATTGCAACCGGTTTAGGACGATTTAGTACACTCGCAACTTCTCTTGCGAGCATATTAACTCTTCTCTGATCTAATCCTAATTGACAAATATCAGCATTGAGATAAAAAATATCCGCAGCTTGCATCAAGGGATAGAGGATTTGCGATGCTGATAATGCTTCAGACTCCTCTCTTCCCATAATTTGAGTACATCTTATGATTCGATTTAAGGTATTATTTATCGCAATTTTTAAGACCAATTCCCAATATTCAGAATTTTTCACTAATTCGGAAGCATAGACAAATTCGACTTGGCTTAAATCCATATCACAAACTTTCCAAACTTCAATGAAAAAATCTCCCACTTTTTTGATGACATCAAGATCTCCACCGAATTTTTGATTTGCAGCAGCATGCCAATCGGCCACTAAGAATTTGAACTTAACGCCTGCTTTGGTAAGTTTATTCACATTAATCGCTCTTAGAAGTCCTTGCGCAATATGGATATTCCCCGAAGGTTCAAAACCGTCATAAGCGATAACTTGTTTATTATGCTCTTCCTTCCAGCTCAGCATCTCGCGTAGATCATCCAATTCGATGATCTCCTCTCCCACTTCTTTGAGTAATTCAATTTTTTCATCTAATGATAATGACATGATATTAAAACTCCGAATAGGTATGGGTTTTCTAATGTTGTAATTGATAAAATCTTTATGAATTTATAAAATGGAAAGAGATTCATATATGCATTTTTAAGAGTGCACGTCTCTGTGGACCTCAACACGTTCGTGAATCGGTATTAGGTAGTACTAACTTACTTCTTACTACACATAGGCGGTTTGGGTCATTGCTACAAAATCTCTTGGACTCATTTGATACCTTTGTGGTTTGACCTTACTTTTATTTAAGCTTTCTTTATTTTTTAACTCTTTTGTGGTAATTCCATTTGAAGTAAAAAATTTAATCGGCGGGGTTGTGATAAATTTGAGAACCTTTTGTTTTACGTGAGGGCTTAGGCGTTGGCGAGGATCGGATATTAATCCCAAATTGTAAGCGATGGCTTGATGGGAAAAGAGCTCGGGATGTTGTTTTCTGCCGATGTTTGCCGCCCCATTG
>WJIN01000015.1 GCA_014730295.1 Promethearchaeota archaeon
AATAAATGATTCATTTTTAATTTTTGTTTTAAAATCTAAAGAGATTTCTCTCGACCAAATCAGAGAGGGTTTGGTTGAATTTTAAAGTAATCAAGAGAAATACTTAATTATATCCATAACGAAATAGTAATATTAATAACTAAGAATCACTCTATTGAACATGGTCGAATTAAATTTAGCGAGACAAGAAAGCGAGTTTATTATTTTTCATTTCATGTTTAGTCTTATTGCGACTTTAATCTTACTAATACCCCTCCTTCCTATCGGTTGGAAGTTATCCATTTTAGTAATTATCTATAATATGGGGATAATCGTTTTTGCTATTCTGAGAGAATATAGACTTTGGCAAAATATTTGGTTCCTTGCAGTTTTAATTAGTATATTTCAAATATTCCCGGATTGGTTTCTTTCTGCAGAACTTAATATATTGGTATTTCCAGAAGACGGATTATTTAAGATTGGGACTGTTTCAGGATATATGCTCGGGTTATGGTCTATTCCCTTGATTATAATAATATTCACTGGAATCCGCGTAAAAGAGAGAAAAAATCTAAAAATGAGTTATCTTGCGGTAAGTCTTGTTACGTTTATAATTTTTACGGTATCAGAAGCTACAATTTGGGTGATCGGCTCGTGGTATGCCCAAAATGTCTTTACATTATTCGGCCATTTGGCGCTCTATATTATTTTTCCCGAACTTATCTTGGGGGTGACTACTTATTGGATATTTCTCTATCTCCAAAATAAGCCACAGATCTACAAAATCCCGCTAAGTTTTTTGGTTATGTTATTATATCTCGGGAGTTGTTCTTTCTTTTATTTTTTAGTAGAAAAGATATTAATGCTATAAATCCGAAATATTCTACAGCTTTTCAGCATCTTTGTTTTCTTCCATATCACGTTTCGTTGTTGTTTTCATAGAATAGCCGCTAGTCATTTTTTCTCCAGGAGGAACGATGGGCTCATTTTTTTCTTCCCTTAATTTATCCGAGAATTTACTTGCTTTAGCTATCCATTTTTCAGCAAGCTGTATAGAAATACCCACAACTCTGGAAATTTCTTTTGGTGCTGAACTAGCAAGTTGATCGATTGTATTTATTCCCCCATCTGAAAGTTCCTTCGCGAAAGCTGCCGTAATACCTTCAATTTGAGTTAGATTTTTTGACATGAATTAAACCCTTACATTATATTCGAAGTCTTTCTAACCTATCACAATTAAATCGTAGTGGAATTTATAAAAAATTTAAGCTTAAAAGTTATAATCGGTTTTCAAAATCAGCTATTCCGCCTAAAGTTTTGGATTATTTTTATTTTTAATTTTTAGAGAAAACCTATAAAATTTTAGATTTGATAATAGATAATAGGAGCATTCATAATTAAATAATCTTTTTAGTGGTCAAATGAAATATGAAAATAGAAGCATAGCAGGAGAAAAATTAGCCGGTGCTATTAAAGAACAATTTGGGGAGCTCATTAATAATACCATAATATGTGCTATCCCTCGAGGGGGGGTGCCTGTAGCGTACAGAGTCGCCGAAAAACTCAATATTCCATTTAATTTAGTTATCACCAAAAAATTATCACATCCAAATAATCCAGAAGTGGCAATTGGAGCAATCGCACCGGATGGTACCTATGATCTCAATGAACGAGTACAATTTTATGGCGTTTCTAATGATGTCTTAAACAAAATTAAAAATGAAGCCCTTGAGAAAGTTAAAAAAAGAATTAATAAATATACCCACGAGGGCTTACCAAACATACAAGGAAAAAATATATTCGTTATAGATGATGGAATTGCTACAGGATTCACTGCTCTAGTTGCCGGAAAATATCTCAAAAATCAGGGCGCGAAAAAAGTGATTCTTGCGGTCCCTGTAGCTCCAAAAAAAAGTATATCCAAAGTCAAGGAGGTATTTGATGATGTGGTATGTCCTACCGTAAGTGAGTCCTATTCATTCGCCGTTGGCGCATATTATGAAGACTTCCATCAAAACACAGATGATGAATTATATAATTATATCGAAAAAGCAAAAAAGAATAATCTTTTTTATACCAAGGATTGAGAGCTCGCTGTTTTACTTTAAAATAAAAATTCAAAAGAAGCTCTTTGAACATACGTATATAGGTTAAGTTTGAAATGAAGATTCTTGCTTCTTTTCTCTAATATCATATTGGATCCAAGATTTGGAGGCTTCAGGGTCCAGTTTTTCTAATTCTTTAAGTGTTAATTCCCGTATCTTAGAGCTCTGGATTTTTGGTAATTCTTTTGTGACTTTATCTGCTACTTCTTCTGCCACCTTTTTCGAAGCGCCTGCACTTTTGCAAGCTTCTATAATCTTTTTCTTCTCAAAATCGACTACTGACCCATCTTTTTTAATTACTTTTAATTCAACCATTTTTTCTTTCCCCTTTCTTCTATAATATTATAAAGATATAATTCACATTTAAAACTTTAATCCATTATTCATAAATTTAGAAATGATAAATTTTACATATTTTTCCCACCAATCGTCAATTCTCCAAAGAAGAATTCTTTAGACTGAAAAAACATTCCCTAAGCTAAACATAGTTTCATCGCCATCTAATACGATTCCACCTCCCGAAGCAATCTCAAACGCATTATTTATACTTTCAAACACGTTTTCCATCATAAAGTCAAATGCTTCTAATAAAGTATGTAAATGCCGTGGGTTGTTTTCGCGAATACTTTTTGAAATAGCTGGAATTAATTCAGGAATAAAGTCTTGACTCACCATCATCCGCTCAGGATTGACATTCAGTTCCTTCGATTTGGAAAAGGGTGTGATGACGTCCATCTTGGCAAACATTAATCGACATATAAATAAGGAGGCTTTAATATCCCTCATTATAAATTTTATGCGTTCTTTATCGTTTAAATGAACCTTAAATGAGAGTGCATTCAGCAAATCACTATTTTCAATTACATCATCCCTTTCCATTAAATTTTTTACTCTTTCGCTCATGCGCTTAGTGGAAAGCATTAGTTTCAAATTCATTTCATTCTTCTCATAATAAAACTTATAGAATTCTTCTATAACGTTGACATGTCTTAATTCATTGGGAATGAGCTCCCCGATAAATCTTTTAATGACGAGAAATTTCAATTTCAAGCGGTGAAGTGCGAGAAATAAGCAAAGACGCGTCTTAGAATATGCATCCACGTTACTCATCCGGAATCGCTGTTTGAAATCCCGCTGATACATTACAATCGGTTTTAACTTATTGAGAATTACATTTGTAAAATGGGAAATGATGCGCTCAAGAGCATCTATTCCGCTTACTTGATATGCGTTTATCAGCTGTTTGCTGGTTGGTTGACTTTCGGGAAGATGTTTAATATCATCAAAATTTTTATTCTCCAATAGCAAGGCCGTGAGAATTTCCATCTCTAACACGGTACGACAAGGAATAAACACCTTATTAATTTCGTTTAATATTACATTACTCTCAGGCATAAATTACCTCTCTAAGTTGTATGTATTTTGTAGGAGATTCAATAAATCATCGGGAAAGGTCATTTTTTATTGAATTTTTCTATGATTTATGTTCAGAAATTCGTTCATATAAATTTTTACTTCCAAAATTGAAAATAATGGTTTCTAAAACTATAAATCTTGGATAAGGGAAAAAATAAAAATAAGAAAGAGAAGTAATAGAACGTTTCTCTAATTGATCTTTTTAGGACTATGTGAATTATTGTTAATTCCGCTGAGTATTTTATTTCTATTCAGGTGGAGCTAACACGATTTCAATAGAACTCACGTTATTAGTGGTCCCATCGTCAGATTCGAGTTTTTCCGTGCTGATCCGAATATCTTCATAGGTCGTTCCTTTCAGAAATCGGTTTTTAAGAATTTCACATACATCAACAGCGTGAGATATAGCTCGACCTCTTGCTTTAACCGTAACTGGCTCTTCCTTGTTCAGAATCATCATTGCAGCCATTACGTAATTCATAGTGGGTCTCTTGCCAATGTACACACTGTTCTCATCTTTAGCCATTATATATTGCCTCCTTGTTTGAGTTTGTTTGTTGAATTTGTTTGTTAATTGAGTGTTCCTAACAAACTATATAAGTGTCGGAATTTTTTTAAATTTTTGTAATTCAATCGTATCGTTAAAGATACTGAGCAGAAAGGCAAAATTGAAAGATATTCCAAGAGGATTATTCCGATGCTTTCAGTTCAGATGAAAAATTTCCTAACTACATTTTTTTATGTGATGGTTCTTTATGAGATGAAATCTCATTTTCAGATATATAGAATATATAGGTAATTTCTAAAAATTTTGCAAATATCTATTAATTAAGAGTAAAAAACCATATAGGGAAATAAATGGGAGATAAGGAACATAGTCAACAACAGAGAAAATTACAATCTCACGCTACTTCGGGTCAACCAAATAAATATACTGGCTATACATATCCAATTGGATTACTTCTCTTTGTTTTATGCGGAATAATATTGACAATTTTT
Source organism: Promethearchaeota archaeon (assembly GCA_014730295.1). The sequence goes on from WJIN01000015.1 coordinate 4,500, forward strand.
GCGATGGTATTGTTGTAAGTCATCATTCAAGGTAATTAATTATACAATTATTTGGATTCTGATCGCGCAAAATCTAGAATATCTTGAGCGAATGTATTTTTGGGATCGAGTTTCAAAGCTTTTTCAAGAGCTTCAATCGCATCTTCTATCCGGTTAAGATTTAAATAACTAGAGCCCAAATTAATTAGCGCATCGATATCATTTGGGTCTAACTCGAGAGCCTTTTTAGCGATTAGTGCGGCTTTTTCAAATTTTTCAATATCAATATACACAGAGCTCAATTCGGAGTACGAAATTGCCAATTCGGGATTTAATTTTATTGCCTTCTTCAAAGATTTTATCGCGTCTGAATAATTCCCCGCTTCATAATGCATAAATCCCAAATTATGCCGCGTGATGGCATCATCGGGAAATATCTGAACAACTCTTTCATAGCAGTCAATTGCCTTGTATATATCTCCCTCTTGAAAATACAAATATCCTAATTCTTGCCAACTGGAATAATCATCCTGATGAATTTCCAAGAATTTTCGTAGCCGATTAATTTTTTCAGTCATATTTAATTGATAAGCATTTAGTTATGTAAATTGGCTGGGAAACAGCAGTCCTTTAAAAAGAAAAATCCCCCCGAATCTCTAATATCACGTCTCTTGTCGGTTTATATGATTTCTTCAATTTTTAATAAAATATTTAGAAAACTTTTAAATAGATTTGATATCAATAATGTAAGTGAGAAGAATAAATTATAACTTAGAATAAGACAGGTATTCTAAGATAATTTTTAAGTCTTCTCAACAATTCTTTCCAACCAAACCACAAGAAGTATAGGAAACACCTTCCTAAAAAAATTTCCTATATTTCTTTCTTCTTTTTCTTATAACTCATTTAAAATAACTTTAAAAACGAGAAATGAATTCTTTTATTCGAAAATGAAAGCTGTATGGAAAGGATATTTAGGGTTCGGCTTAGTCAACATTCCAGTGGCTTTATATACCGCGGTTGATGATAGTGGCATTAGTTTTCGATTACTCCATAAGAAAGATAATGGACCAATTAATTACAAGCGCGTGTGCTCAGAATGCGGAGAAGAGGTTGAATGGGACAATATTGTGAAAGGGTTAGAAGTAGGAAAAGATGAATTTTATGTACTAACGCAAGAAGAGATTGAGGAATTAAAACCCGAATCAGATGATCTTATTGAAATCCATGAGTTTGTCCCATCCGAAGAGATTGATCCTCTCTATATTAATAAAAAATATTTTATAGGTCTACAAGAAGGTGGTGAAAGGGCCTACACGCTTTTCAAAGGGGTAATAGAGTCACAAGGTAAGGTAGCAATAGGTTCATTTGTGATGCGGGAAAAAAAGTACTTATGTATGGTCAAAAACTACAAAAAAGGACTAGTACTCACATTGCTTAATTATGCGGACGATATCAGGAGTATAGAAAATGTTCCCAATATAGACTATGAGCCACCTGCATTGAAAGACAAGGAAATAGAACTTTCTAATAAATTAATCGAAAATATGAGTACCGAGAGGTTTGAACTTTCTAAATATAAGAATACTTTCCAAGAAAACCTCCGAGAAGCGATTAAAAAGAAAGCAAAGGGAGAACGTGTGTCTATCCACAAGAAAAAGGTCAAAAAGACCGAAAATTTGATAGAATCGCTAGAGGCCAGTTTAAAACAGAAATAAGCTGAAATGAACTAAATGAACCTGAAATGAAAAAATGGGAACCGATGCTCTGCCATAAAGGCTCGCAAGATCTTTTAACAAACGATGAATATATCTTTCAACCCAAATTAGATGGCACCAGAGCGCTATTTATTGAGGGAAAATTAATTAATCGTCGTGGGAGAAATATTCGTCAGAGATATCCCGAATTTGATGATCTCGAAATTAAGGAAGGGTGTATTGTGGATGGGGAGGTGGTGGTATATAATGAAAAGGGTCTTCCAGATTTTCATCTTCTCCAATCAAGGGAGCAGACTAGCGATAGTTTTAAAATCGACCTTTTAAGTAATAGATACCCCGCTACTTATGTTATATTTGATTGTATACGATACCAAGGGAATTTGATCATCAAAGAACCCCTAGAAACTCGTATGGAATATTTAAAAAAAGCGGCTAAGGAAGGGGATCATCTACAGTTTATTATCTCAACTGAAAATGGACTTGAATTATGGAATAAGATAAAGGAGCTCGGACTCGAAGGAATTATGGCAAAGAAAAAAGGAAGTAAATATCACCCAGGAAAGAGGAGTCGAGCGTGTTTAAAGATTAAAAATCTAAAGATTATTGACTGTATTATTCTTGGCTATACAAAAGGGGAGGGAAGAAGAAAAGAGACATTCGGGGCATTATTACTTGGCGCGTATAAAGATGGTGAACTTATCCAATTAGGAAAGGTTGGAACGGGATGGACTGATCGAGAACTAGAGCGTTTGAAAGAAAAAATGGATAATCTAATTATTGAAAAAGAAGGAGATAAAGTTTGGATTGAGCAAAGATTGGTTTGTGAAGTGGAATACTTGGAAATGACTAGCAATCTGGAATTGAGAGCCCCCAGTTTTCAGCGCCTAAGGCCAGATAAGTCTCCAGAGGAATGCATCCTGGAATAAGAAATGACTGGATTAGCTATATCATCTTACATAAGGTTCAAAAAGGAAAAGAATCTGTTCAAATGCATGTCATTTATACGTTTTTGTCCACAATTCGTCAGCCTTTTCCATAATTCGTACATCTCTTCCAAATATTTTCTAAAATTTTTCGTAACATTTCCCCCGTAATATGAATATTTTCCTGTTTCTTCTCGATACAAATCCGAAATTTGTTCCTTCCAGTTTTTAAACGCTTTTGTCTCTTCTCCGCCCCATATGGCATGTTTCCCCGTGATTTGTTCAAAGATAAAGGTCTCTAACTCTGCATCCTTAATCTCATTGATATTCTTTAATTGTTCTTTAAAGCCATAATTTTTGAATAATTGAATTATCTCATTACTTTCCAAGGTATCTCCCGATGGATTAATAAAGGTAGGAGTGTTGCTACTGTCGATCATCATCAGAAAATCGAAACATATTAAATTCCTTATATTTATGGGATCCATGAATTTTGCCATAAGGACAATTGTCTCATTGTTCTTGGTAAGATATAAATTATTACTGATAAATTCATTCGATTGATAAATAGAAAGCGTGTTGAAGCCGTTGACTTGCGTCACACGGGTAATATCTTTTTTATTTTGAATTGAAAAATTTTTTACAGTTTCTTGTTTCTTATTTTTACCATTTTCTTCTAATAAAATTACATTATATGGAAGATCATCCTTGAGAGTAGATAGAATGAACTGTTCAATAAATTCTTTTATCCGTTCCCAATTTGATTCTTTTGCTAACGCAATTAATTCCTTGGGATAATGTGAGTCCATTCTTACAAAAAGAATAGTGCACGAGTATAAAATTCTACGGATTCCAAAATATTGAAAATAATAGATAATAAAAAAAAGATTATGTGAATTTTAAACTTAAAGTCGTTCTACTTTAAATTATTCACGTTCATATACTATTTGGTTCATAAAGAATAAGGATCTTTACAACCTTGCTTATATGTGTTCATATGGGTTTAGTAAAAGTATCCACCAGATTGTTCTTTCCCGGCAGATTCAATTACTTTAACATTCGCCGCTTGTGGGCCTTTATCTCCTTCAGTGACCTCGTATTCCACGATGTCATTTTCATATAAGGTCTTATATTCGTCTCCTTCTCCTTTTATAGCGGAGTAGTGAACAAAAATATCATGTTCTTGAGACTCATCGTCCTCATATTCCTCAGGGGTGATAAAGCCATAGCCTTTTCGCTTTAAGAGGGAATCTCTTAAAAATTACGATTGTTAAACCACTTGACTTTTCCCTTGGGCATTACTTACTACACTTCACTTCTTAATTTTCTTACGTTTTATTACTTTTTATATAAATTGCTTTAAACAGAATTGAACTGAAAAAAATTTCTTTTTATTCAGCCCATTCTATCTAATTTAAGTATCAGAACCTATTAAACTTTTTGCTTAACTTAGCAAGGAATTCCCGAAAATCAAGCTTTTGAAAAGAAGAAATAGAATTACTGATAAAAATATGCCAATTTGCAGAAATACCGAAAATTTGGGAATAATATGCTGTAAAATTCTTCTGGTTTTAACAAAAAAAGATTTGGAATTACTCTACAATTAATGATTAGTTGAAGCCTAAAGTCAAACAATACAAATCATCCCTATATTATCATAAAAAGCAATAAATCTATAATCGAAATACTTAAAATAGATTAGTCTATTCTAAATCTAATTATAAAAGCAAATTAGGAATAAAAAAAGATATATAGGTTTTTTAGACCAAACCTTCTCTCGCAGAAATGACAATTGATAAAAACAAACATTTTAATACTGAACAAAGAGAAGATATTGGAGCGATTTTTGAACATCTTCCCATTCCCGTTCATTATTGGAAAAAGATTGGAGATGATTTTATCTTTTGGGGGTATAATAAAGCGAATGATAAACTTGCAGGAAACATATTAAAAGATTCTGTGGGTAAAAAGGCATCTGTTATTCACAGTAACGAACCACATCTTATAGATCTTTTAAAGAAATGTTACAACGAAAAAAAGGAACTATTTCTAGAAACGAAATACAGATTTAAAGAGTCTGAACAAGAAAAGAACCTTCGTGGACATTATAAATTTGTTCCACCGGATTATGTAGTCATAGCAACTCTCGATATTACCAAAGAAAAACATTTTGAACAAAAATTGAAGAAGTTTAACAAATCTTTAGAAGAAAAAGTAAATAAACGAACAAAAGAATTAACCAGGACTAAGAAAAAATTTAAAGGGCTTTTTATTCATTCCCCGATTCCTATTATCTTATTTAACAAAAAGGGGGATTTACTCGAACTAAATAAAGCAACAGTTAAATTGTTTGGAATCATAGATATATCTAAAATCTCTCATTTTAATCTATTTGAACATCCCAGGCTACATCAAGATCTTAAAAGGGATCTGGAACAAGGTGAATCATTGAGGTTAACAACCAATTACAATATGGAAAGTTTGCAAAAGTCTCCTTGGTCTGAACCCGATAAAGACGGAGACATTTTAATAGATATTCAAATTACTCCCTTAAAGTTAGGTTCGGATGATAAAATCTCACATTATCTCATGCATCTTCAAGATATTACAAATAAAGAAACAATCAAAAAAAAACTCAGAGAAAGTGAGCAAATGTTTAGATCTATTGCCGAGCAAGCTTTAATCGGAATGGTGATAATTCAACACGATAAAATTCAATTTGTAAATAAAAATTTTGCTCAAATATTAGGATATGGAAGAAATGAAATACAAAATTGGAAAGTAGAAGATTTCCTAAATTCGATATATCCAGATGATAGAGAAATGATTTTGAACTATATCAAAAAACGACAAAAAGGAATTAATGACATTCCTAATCGTTATGAAACAAGAGCTATAAAAAAGTCGGGAGAAATTGTATGGGTGGAAAATTTTGCAAAATCAATACGATATAATAATGAGCCCGCAGATCTTGTAATTATATCCGATATATCTACTAGGAAAAATACCGAGAAAAAACTTAGAGAACATCAAGTTGAATTGAATGAATTAATTGATGATCTAGAGGAGAAGGTTATGGAGAAAACGGAAAAGTTTCGCGAATCAGAAAAGAAATATCGAAGCTTATATAATAATGCTATCGAGGGGCTGGCCTTTCATAAGATTGTCTATAATACAAATAATGAGGCAGTGGATTATATCATTCAAGATGTGAATTCGGCATTCGAAAAATTAACGGATCGAAAGAAGAAATATGTCATAAATCGCTCCGCAAGTGAAGTATATGGGTTAACTCCTCCACCACTTCTTAATATTTATGCGAAAGTTGCTGAAACTTTAGAGCCCGAACAGATTGAATACTATTTTTTACCTCTTCAAAAATATTTCCGTATCTCTGTGTTTTCTTTTAAAAAAGGAACCTTTATTACGCTTTTTGATGATATTACAGATACGAAAAAAGCTAAATACCAATTAGAAAAGTCCGAACGTAGATATAAAAAAGCCTATAATAGAATGAACTTCTATAAAGATTTATTTGCTCATGATATTAATAATTTCCTCCAAAATATTCGTTCCGCTTCGGAATTAATTGGCATGGAACTAAGTGATATAAAAGATAAAGAATATATTGATGAATGGATAAATATAATGCAAGACCAAATCAATAAAGCTGCCAAACTGATAAGTAATGTACAAAAAATCTCAGAATTAGAAGAGTCTGAAACTGTCTTACACAAAGTAGATTTATGTAGGCTTTTGAATAAATCAATAGATTCACTTCGCTCTATGTATGAGGGTTCTCTCTCAGAAATTGGGATAGATTCTTATCAAGAAGATATTTTTGTTAAAGCAAACGATCTATTAGAGGAGGTATTTGATAATTTGCTTATAAATGCAGTAAAGCATGCAGATAAAGATTCAATTAAAATTAAAATACAGATCACGAGAAAAGTCTTAAATGATAAGCAATTTATAAGAGTGAGCGTTATTGATAACGGCAAAGGTATTAAAGACTCGCGAAAAGAGAATATTTTCCAAAAAGGATATGAGAGATCAAGCGGAAAACAAGGGATGGGTTTAGGTCTCTATCTCGTTGATAAGATTATTAAAAGCTATGGGGGAAAAATCTGGGTTGAAGATCGTGTGAAGGGAGATTATTCCAAAGGAACTAAATTCATTATGCTGATTCCTGCCTCTTAAGGGACAAACGATATATTGTTATGCTTTAGGTTTTATTTTCTATAACACATATTAGAAATCAGAAATCTTAAAGAAAATGGAAATGGATAAAAGTGAGATCCTACCCGCCATCGGAATAATAATTATTATGACTCTAATGCTCGGGATTAGCTTAATAAGTAGTTACATAAACTTCGCGCTCTTTTGTTCTGGAGTTATACTAGGCATCTCAATATTTCTATGTTATCGTGTTTATAAAGAGTATAAACGTTCCAGAAATACAAAAAATTGATAAACGCTCTTAGATCAGAAACATAAATATAAAATTTATAATCAAAATATATTAATATTTATTAGAGTTCTAATCGAATCTAAAGGTTTAATCCTGCGGTGGATCCATTAGTTGTTCAACCCTTCGCCGTACCGCATCGATAATAAATTCAGAATGCGAACGATATCCTAATTCTTTGTGTATTTCCATAGCTTTCAACGAAGATTGGACTAAATCTTCGGGAATCCGCACTGTGCGATATGTCGTTATAATTATCCCCTTCCAAAAATATCAATATTTCATTGATAGAATTATTCCCGATTTATATAATTTTAGAGTCTGAAATCTTGACAAAATTTTTCTAAGATTTTTTTGGTTTCGATTATTTTGGATCGGAATCGACGGAAATTAATGCTTACGAGATGGATAATTTCTATTATTTTTTATTTTTCTGTTAAGATTGTTCCTATATTTTAGAAATTCGTCGGTCTCTCCAATTATTTATGTTGTTTCTAAATAATTAATTATATGGAAGAACCAAATTCCTTTTATGATTGGGAAAAAAGAATTATCAAAAAGAAAAGAAGGAAAAAACTAACAGAACCAACAAGTATCGGGATTTCTGAAGAAGAATTTAAGGACCACATGAAAGAATGGCGACTCCTGAATTTATGATGATTAGAAAGAATAGGAAAAATCTTATGAATTATGAATTAAAAAATGTAGATTTTCCTCATTATAATTATAGTTGAGGCTCAATTCAATAGTTTCAATAATAAAATTTGTGTATTGCTGAAATTCTTTGAATGAAATCATAGAATTGGAGGTGAGAAGCATCCTTCTTAAGTTTTCAAGTTTCTTTATTGCCTCGTGAAGATTTTTTTGATTAATTTGTGATCCTGACTCAATAAGACGTGAATTAAGGATATTTAGTTCAAGATCTAATAATTTCATTAACTCTTCTTCCAATAATAATCCCGAGTTAAATCTTGGGTGTTTAATCGTATTTGACATTTTCAATTCCCTCATTAATATGGTACTCACTGGATAAACTAAATCAAAAAGGGAATTAAAGCTTTTAAGAGTCCAATATTTGAATTATAATTGAGTTGATAATCAAGTTATTTTTGTCTCCATTCTAAGCCTAGTTATATGAAATCTCTTTCAAATAAAAAAAGATAAAAAATTTTAGAGGTTTTTTCCTTAACTTATTTTTTGCGAATTTTTTTCACACTAATCAATAGCGAGATTGTTGAAATCAATCCAACAAGTAAGAGAGAATATCCAGGAATTCCATTCGAACCTGAGCCAAAATTAGGGAGGATGTCATAATAAGTGTTTCCACCAGAGTCTCCTGAGGAAATTATTACAAATTTCCATTCAGAAATAGAATTCACCGATTGAATAGAATCAGTAAAGTGAGTTTTAGGAAAAGTCATATTAATCATATTCCCAGAAATCTTTGCAATATTTTGATAAGTGGCTCCTCCTGGTAAGCGAGCAACCTGAAAATTATATGTTCCATCCCCCTCAATACGTGAAATCCAGAGATCCGCATATTCAGTTCTTAGATTGTATTCAGATGAAAAACCCCCAGGAGTATTTGTTCCATTAATTTCCGCATAAATAGTTATTGATGCATTTTTATTGCTATATTCCCCATTAAGATATACCACAATAGTATAATTATCCCCTGTTTCAGAGAAAGTTGCATTTAACAGATCTAAAGAAGGAATTTGTTCTGAACTTTCTTGGAAACCACTATTTGATAAATATAAATCATCAATATCATCTATTAATACATTATCACTTCCCACTGTCTCAAAACCGGGGTATCCTTCATATGCTTGAACTGAGCCAGCTAAAAATATAACTAGGATTATGGTTATTAAGGAAATAGGAATTATTATTTTTCTTATTTTTGTAAGATGTGTCATTTAAATCATATAAAAAATGATTTTGTTATGTATATTTAGTCCTTATCTTTATTAAGTCCTTCTTTTTACATTCTTGTAAGGGTTAATGGATTATGTTTCTTCCTAAAGGCAATTTTGAGAATTTTGATCATATAAAGATCTCATTCTATTGATTTTCTAAATAGAAAAAAACAAGTGGATCAAAATCAATAATTCTCCTATTAAGATTACCTAAAAACATGAATTAAAACGTAGCAAAAGTTGATAGGATTTAAAAAACAAAAGCAAGCGGGTTAGCTAAGATATTTAATTTTATTATTCTTATTTAAAATATAGTTCTAGTAATAATTTCATCTTGAGCTGCTTTACTGAGCTCAGTGAAATATACGGTATACCCCGCTATTCGAACTACAAGCCCTTGATATTGTTCGGGATGTTTTTGCGCATCACAAAGAGTTTTCTTTCCAACCACATTGAACTGTATTTGGAACCCTCCCTCTGGTTCACAATAAGATTTAACTAATGGGATAAAAATTTCCTTTTCTAAGTTGTTTGGATGAAATGCTAAAATAAGGGAATGCCCATTGGTCATGAGCTCATTTTTTAATTTTTTGACCGAATTGAGAATCGCAGTTGGGCCATTTTTATCTCTCCCATGGGTAGGACCGATTCCATTGGAAAGTGGGTCCCGAGATTTTCTTCCATCCGCAGATGCTCCCGTAAAAGCTCCGAAGGCGAGATGGAGTGAGGTTGAATAAATACCAGGATTGAATTTTCCTCCTCGATAATTATCCCATTTTGATATTTCTCGGCAGAAAAGTTCCGCAACATCGATTGCAATCTTATCAACATAATCGATATCATTCCCAAATTTAGGGACTTTATTGATAAAAATTTCCCGCCATTCCTTTCCCGTTTTTCCTTTATAGTTGCCTCGATAATTTTTCTTGAGAATTTGAATCAAGTCCTCTAATTCCAGTTGCTGCTCTTCAAATACTAATTTTTTAATAACTGCCAAACTATCGGCTGCGGTGGCAAGTCCTATAAGCTGAGGACCCGTGAAATTGTAAATGGCGCCCCCTTGAGTAACATCCCGAGCATTCTGAATGCAATTACTCGTAGTCGCCGAAAGGAAAGGTTGTGGATCAAGTTCTGCAATTGCACGGTCGAGATACTCCATAGACTTTACCATGTTTTTAATAAAATATGAAATTTGATATTCGAAAGCTTCCCATAGATCCTCATATGACTCAATGTTTAAATCAATGGAAGCGCCATATTGTTTTCTGGCAAATAAGTCCATACCATTGGTTAATGCTAATTCAAGGCATTTCACGATATTTAGTTGATTAGAATTAGTAGAACCGAACGATTTATAGGGATGTTGCGGCTCTACGCATCCGACAGGAGCATATTCCCTCGCATCTTCCAGCGTAAAACCGCGGTTCACGAGTCCGGGGACCATTACTTCATCATTAAATAGAGCTATGCTTGTACCATCTTTAATGGAATCGGAGAGAGCTTCTAAAAATCTTTTTGAGGTTTTTTGATGAATTCGGGCTGAGAAAGTCGGTTGGACTGTTTGGAGCTGAGTATAAGATTTGAGTATTTGAAAAGAGAGTTTATTGGTGGCATCATTACCCGCTTGATCTATACCTCCAATGGTCAAGTTTTCAGCGATGGGGGGTCCCTCACCAGCGTTCGCTCCTAAAGCAAAAATATAGTTCCACAGACTTGTAAGCTTAATAAAAAAGCATTTAAGCAGAAAATCCACTTCGATTTTGTCTATTTTCCCCTCATTTAGATCTTTGGTATAAAATGGATATAAATCTTGATCGAGTCGGCCTACACTCACTGCAAATCCACCATCCTCAAGACCGCAAATAAGCTGGTTAAAATAGATAAGTTGTATCGCTTCTCTAAAAGAAGTTGGCGGAGCTTCGGCTATATTTTGGCAAATCTCAGACATTTTTTGTAGTTCCTTTTTTCTCTTTGGATCCTCGTTCTGATTCGCCATCGAAAGCGCGTGGTGCGATAGTCTTTTGACAAATTTTATCACTGCATCTAATACAATAATTACCGATTTTAAGAAATTACGTTTTTTCTCAAACTCTTCTTCGTCTTCATTGAGGGATTCTAATCTGTACTCCGCCCTTTGCTTTAAGCCTTTATAGCCATATTTCAACACATTCCTATGACCAGGAAAGAAATGACCAATACCATTTGTATATTGGACCTCTACTGTAAAGACCAATTTATCTACAACATCTTTTAATTTACCATCTAAAGAAGATTTGAACTTCTCATAAACCGTAGTTTCTTCGTTCTTCCAATAGGGGATAATCTCCTCCTTCAAGACTTTTTTATCTTTTTCAGAAAGCTGTAATTGTTGAATAAACCGAGCTTCATAAGTACCTATATCTTGTTCTATGGTGTCAATACGGACTTCGGGATAAAGAGGAGTACCTACATACTTACTAGTTCGATTTCCCACGATAAACTCATCTTCCCAGATTATTATCGTCATATTAGTTAAAAAATGTTTCATGGCTTTGGCAAAACGGATAACAGGCGGTTCTCCTTTCGTTTTCTTATAAGACTCAGTAAATAATTGTGCTCGTTCAATACATATTTCGCGGGGTTGAGATACGACTTTTTTTTTCATTCGATCTATTCGTTCCTCGAATAATGAGGGTGTTTTTTGTTCAATTTGCATAATATTCGACTTTTATTTTTCTGATGATAAGAATAAAAATTCTCTCTAATTATCATAATATGAAATGGACCTATTTCAAACTAATGCTATTTACAATCATGAAAAAAATCCCAAATTTAAACTCTAATTCACTAAATAAAAGAAAAAAAAATTACATTTGCCGAAAGGGAAATCCCCGTGTACGCTGATGTTGAGGAGAGGGCTTAAACGATTTTCTTCTAATTTCTTTATTAATTAAGCCTTCTATTCTGCACAGATACTCATATTCACTCTTCAAACAGAGAGTAATTGCTACCCCCCGTTTGTTCATTCGGGAAGTCCTCCCAATGCGATGGACGTAATTTTCTGGATATTTCGGAAGATCATAGTTGATAACGTGTGTGATATCTTCAATATCAAACCCACGGGCAGCAACGTCCGTGGCGACTAATAAATTGATTCTATCTCGTCGAAAGCGCCGTAAAGTTTCTTCTCGCTGTTTTTGGGTTAAATCACCGGAAATATATCCCACTCTATAGCCTAATCTGTCTTTTTTAATTCTATTATACAACCAATTACCCGTCTTTTTGGTATTAACAAACACTAACGCACTTTCAGGACGTTCTCGCTTAATAATTTTTCGAAAGGTATTATATTTTTGCTTATAATGCTCGATGAGATAATAGAATTGAAGTGTGTTCTCCACACTCATCTCGTCTCTGCTTAGGTCAAGATATTTAAAATCGCTTTTCGTATATTTTTTAACCAGTTCTCTTAATTCATAGTCAAGAGTAGCCGAAAAGAGCATAAACTGATAGTCGCTATGAATTTTGTCTAGAATATATTTGATATCTGGTAAGAATCCCATATCTAAGAGACGATCTGCTTCATCCAATACAACAAATTGTAAATTATTGAGTTTTAAATGCCTTCTTTTATATAAATCGATCAATCTTCCAGGTGTTCCCACAATTATATTAACGCCTTGCCGTAATTTATTAATCTGTCTATTAATGGAAGTACCTCCATAAATCGTCAGAGTTTTCACTTTTTTATTTAAGTCCTTTATAAATTTCTTGACTTGTTTTGCTAACTCTCGGACGGGTACGATTATCAAGCATTCATTATTAGAGTTTGTTAATCTCTCGATGATCGGAATCAAGTACGCGTAGGTTTTTCCTGTTCCAGTCTTCGATTGCGCCATCACATTGTGGCCTTTTAAGATCAATGGAATTGCCTTTTGCTGTACAGGCGTCGGCTTTTTAATATCCAATTCTTTGAGCGCTTCTATATGTTCTTCGCTTATATTCAAATTATTAAAAGTAACTTCTGTCATATTAATTCATTTCTTAAATTGTCTTCTAAAAAGTTTCATTATTAGAAAAAGGTAAATTTCATTAAATTACTCTAAATTTTGCTTATTTTATTAAAATTGTATATTCTTCTAACACTTTACACTTTAATCTCTTCTTAAGTTCTATAAATATTCAAAACCTTTAAATTCTCGGAATTTCAAATATAAGATTTCCAAGGGATAGAAAATCGGAAAAATGAGGCTTTAAGTAACTTTAATTAGGAAGGGGAAGAGATTTTACATATTGGAAAACCATTATAATTCTGACTTTTCATTAGTGATAAATCCTTTTTATAACCATAAATTTAGAAATTGAACTCGATTATTATGTTTGATAAATATACAAAATGGATAGAAGACCATCGGGAGGAATTTATTGAAATCTCCAATAACATATGGAGATATGCAGAGACGGGGTTAGAAGAGTATAAATCTGCGAAATTATTAATTAAAACTCTAAATGAGGAGGGGTTTGAGATCCAAGAAGGCGTTGCAGATATGCCTACAGCCTTTGTTGCTTCCTATGGAGATCAGTCTCCAATAATCGCAATCTTGGGAGAATATGACGCACTTCCCGGCTTAAGTCAGAAGCCTGTGCCCGAAAGAGAGCCACTAGAAAAAGGGGCTCCTGGACACGGGTGCGGACATAATCTATTAGGAACCGGCTCTTTGGCTGCGGTGTTGGCGGTTAAAAAGGCAATTGAAGACGGAGAGATAAAAGGAACAATCCGTTATTATGGTTGTCCAGCCGAAGAGACTTTTAATTCAAAAGGATACATGGTCAATGCGGGATTTTTTAAGAATGTCGATATATCGCTCACATGGCACCCAGGCTTCCTAAATATGCTCAATGCGATGTCAGCGTTAGCAGTGAATTCTGTTATATTCAAGTTCCATGGTAAGACCGCGCATGCTGCCGGTGATCCGCAAAACGGAAGGAGCGCGTTGGATGCGGTCGAATTAATGAATATAGGTGTCAATTATATGCGAGAACACATGATAAGCGATGCGAGAATTCATTATGTAATCACAAATGGTGGAATGGCTCCCAATGTCGTCCCAGATGAAGCAGAAGTCTGGTATTTTGTCCGCTCCCCAAAACGTTATCAAGTAGATTCTTTATATGAGCGTGTGGTAAACATCGCGAAAGGGGCTACCTTAATGACAGAAACAGAGTTGGAAATCGATTTTTTAAGCGGTACATATAATACGGAATATAATAAAGTGGTTCAAGACGTCGTGAGCTCGAAACTAAATGAGGTTGGACCACCAGCATTTAAAGCTAAAGAAAAAAGATTCGCACAAGAGCTTCTCAAAACAGTACCTTCCGATACAGTTGAAGGATATATGAAGCTTGTTCCTCCCAATCTATTAGACTTAGCTAAAGCTGTTCTGAGTCAACCCCTTAATAAAATCATAATACCACCGTTAGGAGAGGGACAGTCATTGCCAGGCTCCACCGATGTTGCCGATGTCTCTTGGGTTACACCACTGGCAGAGTTCATGGTCGCATGTGAAGTAATGGGATCACCTGGTCATTCATGGCAAAATGTAGCCACCAGTGGGATGAGTATCGGTCATAAAGGAATGCTTACTGCTGCTAAAATACTGACATTATCTGCCCTAGAATTCATGAATAACCCAAAATTAGTAGAAAAAGCATGGGAACAATTCGAAAAAGATCATAAGGACGCATCCTACTCATCCCCTTTCCCAAAAGGGCTAAAACCCCCATATCGCCGAATAAAGGATAAAAAGTTTATTGCAGAATAATTTTTTATCTCATTTTCTTTTCTTCTTATTCAATTTTGAAAATTAGTTCCTCTATTGATAATTTGGGAACATGCATTGTCCCATTCTCATCTTTCCAATATTTATAGGACCCCTCAAATGGTTCGATCTCCGATTTTTCATCTGGATATCCTAAACTAATTACATGAGTGATTTCATATTTATCTGGGACAGAAAACAAGATCCTAAGCTTATCCCGCTCAATTGAGCCCATCCAACATGCGCCTAAACCTTCATCTGCGGCTCCGAGCAGAATATTTTGAACGGCTGCACCGATATCATATTTCGCACCTTTTTTAATATCAATATCGTTCAACACTATGATATAGGCTGTGGGACGGCGGTCCTCCTCTGGAGCCCTCTCATCTTCGGGAAGATTTGCCGCCCATCGAACTAAGGGAAAAACTTTTTTACATACATATGAATCCTTCACGATGATATAACGCAAACTTTGTATATTCGCAGCAGATGGAGCTAATCGGGCATACTCAATTAATGACTTTAACGTATCAATCGTAATTGAGTCTTGTGTAAATCTTCGGATAGTCCGGCGTTTTTTCACAAGGTCTTTAAATTCCATATTTATTCACATTAAGGTTTATATAAAAACAATGTATCATCCTATTTGAATTAGAATGGGTAAGGACTATGTTGGCCTTTTTAGGAGTGTTTGACAGATTTTATGATTTCTCGCGAGATCTTAAGAAACATTTGATTAACATTCTCACCGGTAAGTGCCGATGTTTCGAGATAAAAAAGATCTAATTCATCTGCAAACTGAGACGCTTCATTAAAAGATACTTCCCTCTGGTCTTCTAAATCTGACTTATTTCCGATGAGTGCCCCGATGAGGGGTTTTTGTTGAAGCATATTTTTTTTGATATCATAATGCCAGTCCTCTATATGTTGGAAGCTTTCAGCGTTTGTTAAATCAAAAATAAGTAAGGTAGCCTCCATTCCCTGATAAAAGTGGACACGCATCCGTTCAAACTTGCTCTGACCTGCAATATCCCAAAGAACTAATTGAACTAGATGATTATTTACTTTTATTGCTTTCTCCGAGATATTAACTCCGAGAGTAGGTAAATAAGTTCTTGTAAAAGCATTATCAGTGAATCTTAAGATTGTAGAAGTCTTTCCTACCCTTGCATCCCCACATACAACAATTTTGAATTTAAAATCTATTGCTTCAGGACGGATTTCATCAACAACAGGAAACGCATCGGATTCTTTCTTAATAAGTTCCTTGTCTTTTAGATCTCTTAATACATATTTAATATTTCTTCGAAGATCCAATACTTCTTTTTGGATTTGCTCATCTGGAGCCTTTTTGATTTCTAAATCAATTATTCTCTGAGCAGTATCTTCAAAAACATCCTCAAGATATTGTTTTGCCTTATAAAAGATAACATCATCGGATTCGTGGAATAATAACACGAGCGTGGCTTCTCCAATCCCTCCACGTCTGCTTTCATCATCCCATTTCAAAAACTTGAGCATAGCCTTTAGATTTCTGGATGGAATTGGAATTGTGGTAAGTTTTTTAGGGATATAATTTTCCTCTCCCGTTAATAACGAGACTGCCTTAATACCGCAGAGCATTCTTAGTTGCTCATCTAATTCATCTGGAACCCAGATTTTAGGATTCGTCCCATGAACATCATGGAATATTATATAGACGAGACCCTTTATCAACCCTTCAATCATGTTCTATTCGCTCGCTGCGGTATAAATGGTAATATTATATTACTATCTTCATAATCTTAATGCAAGTTTGACCTCGCTCAATTATTATAAACCCTTATTCAAAAATAAATTTTGTTTAATCTCTATAGAATAATTCTTACACCAATTTAATGGAATTAAAATTATTTATATTTTAGTGTTTTTGAAGGCTATATTGAAATTTTATGGATAGCAAGGTTTACTAGGAAAATGTAAAGGAATAATGGGAAAGGGGGGATTTATTCTCCGTTTTCGAGTTGAAAATCAGGTTGAACCCCCGGTCTCTTGGTTCCGAACCAAGATTTATGCCATAAAGAAATAATTTCTTTAAGAATCATACCAAGCTAGACTACCTTCCCATAATTTAAAATAAATAAGGATTGAGTAAATACTTCCATTTAATCTTGTATGTTTTCGAGAAGCGATAAAATACGATATACGGATGTACGTACATGGAATGGAATATTAGGATCTTGACTGAGATCGTCAACCATATAGATAACATTACTCGCGATTACACCTGGAGATTCTTCTTCATTATGGAGCGCATCTATAGCCCTTTGTGCAACTCTTTTTATATTTCGCGGCACCGATCGGTCCTTCATCATCCCGTTCAATAATTTTTCAACATTTTCAAAAGCTTCTTTTACTTCTTCCGTAAATTCCTTTCCCGTAGACATTGTAAAATCCCTTTAAAATTAGATTTAAAATAAACTATATAAACTGTCTTATTAGACAAATTAAAAATGAAATATAATTTTTTCCATTTGTATTTGATAATTAAGAAAAATTTGACTATATCAGATGGAAAGAGAAACAAATATAATGAAAGAAAGAAATATACAAGATAAAATTAGAAGATTCCAAATTTTCGTATGGTTCGTTTTAACTGGGGTATTTTCTCCTTAAATTCTCTAATCTGAGTATTATATTTGGAGTATAATTCACCGAAATCTACAGTGCCATTGTTGATCTCCTTTACAAAATTATAGGTTATGCTGTGAATATCATTAAATATTCTATCGTATTCTTCAGAGGCTTCGACAAGATTATCTTCGACATCCTTTCTCTGTTTCCGAACGAGATTACGTACTCTTCCACGAGGCACACGGATTCGTTCGATCAAATCGTCACATTTAGCCAAAAATTCATATGCTTGCTCTTTATTACTATTATGCAATTGGTCTTCAATAATCTCTGTTCTCCAGGTGTTAATTCGCCCTCGTGCGAAGGTATCAAAATTTAAAGAGATTGAGTCAATTTCTTCTTGAACTAAAAAGCGCAGAAAATCCGGATAATCGCTTGGTGCTTGACCGCAAATGCCAACTTTTTTTCCGTGTTGATGGGCAGTTTGGATGAGTTGAGAAATTGCTCGTTTTAATGCTTCACTATTAGCGGTATACAAGAACTGTTCGGATAACGGGATTAATTTTTCGTTATCACGTCCAACACCATAAGTTAATTGAGTGAGATCATTGCTTCCAATGGAGAATCCATCAAAATATTGGCAGAAAATGTCAGCACAGAAAATATTTGAAGGAATTTCTGCCATACAAAAGATTTTTAGATCATTTTCTCCTCTTACTAAACCTTCGGTTTCCATTATATCGATAATGCGACTTGCCTCTTCGGGCGAACGTACGAATGGCAACATAGGAATGATATTAGTTAATCCCCATTGACGTGCGCGTTTTATTGCCCGTAATTCTAAAATAAACGCATTTTGAAATTCCTCATGGACATACCGCGAACACCCTCGAAAACCCATCATAGGGTTTGCCTCTTCTCCTTCATAAATCCATCCTCCAATTAAATTTGCATATTCATTTGTTTTAAAATCGGAGAGACGAACAATGCACGGTGCGATGGAACCGTCTGGTAACTCTTTCCAGACACCCGCAGCTATTGTAGCGATTCCCTCAGCGAGTTTTTCCACATAAAATTCTTCTTTATCTTCATATCCATAGGTGAGCTTCTCAATCTCATCTAAGGTCTTCTTTAACATCTTAATTTCTTCATTAAATGAGTCCTTGGGATGAAGCTCACTTTTTTTGATGCGTTCAATTTTCTTTCTTTGGTCTAATAAAATATCATATCGCATCAATAGAGTATCATAATTTAATAATGCATTTGGATGAATCTGAATCTCGTCATTGATGATGAATTCAAGCCGCGCAAGTCCCGTGCCATCAGGATACTTTCCTGCAGAAAGTGCTCCTTTAGGAATTCCTAAATTCACTAAAACTTGGGTTTTAGTATGTGGTAACTGTGCAAATTCAATAGTATCGAAATCATATTCTACCTCCTTGGCCCATATTCTAGGCTCTCCTTCACTGCAATCGATAGTCAAGCTCCCTAATTCTTGATCTCTTTGCTGTTCTTTGAGACTCTCAACAATATTATCCGCACCCACAATTCCCGCAATATTAAGCTCTCGCGATACGATCGCAGCATGGCATGTAGGACCGCCACGTTCTGTGATAACCCCTCCTAGGTTTTGCATATATGAGGTCCAATCTGGATTAGTTTCTTCTGTTACTAAGACATCTCCGTCTTCTAAAAGATGCGCTTCGTTGATAGATTCAATTATTTTTAATTTGCCGTATCCTATGCGTCTCCCTATTGCAGTCCCAGAATTTTCTATGAGCATCCCTTCTTTTATTAATTCATCGGGATCTTCAATAAGATAAAAAATCTCTTCTTTATCTCCTTTTTGGCTATGAACTGTCTCGGGTCGGGCTTGAACAATGTAGATCTTATCATTATTTCCTAAAGCCCATTCAATATCCATGCGTTTTCCGTAATGTTCTCTGATTTTTTTGGCATAGTCCGCAAGAGTGAGCACTTGATCTTCTGTTAAACAGTATTGCTTTTGCTGTTCCTCGGGAACGGAAATAGTGATTGTTCCTTGTTTATTTTCATCAAATTGCATCATCTGCATTTTTTTAGCCAGAGTTTTGCTAATAATTCGCATTTGATCGGGACTATGCTTAAATACGATAAATTCGTCTCCCTTCTCAACTCCTTGGACGATAAGCTCTCCCAATCCCCATGTACCACGTATAATAATTACATTTGGATTTCCAGAATCGGGGTCTTCTGTAAACATTACACCAGAAGCTTTTACCCCGCCTCTGCCGCCTGCCATTTCTTGTACACCGACACTTAATTTCACAGAAAAATGGTCAAATCCCGCTCGTTCTCTATACGCAGTTGCACGAGTAGTAAAAACGGATGCCATATCTTTTAAAATGTAATCAACTATCTCCTTTTCTCCGCTAATGTTCAAGTGAGTATCTTGTTGCCCAGCGAAAGATGCATCGGGTAAGTCTTCCGCGGTAGCAGAACTACGGACTGCAAAAGTGGTATCATTACCAATCCGATCTAATAAATTCCGATACGCATCTATGATCTCGTCCCTTAATGAATCGGGCATCTGTGCTTGTTCTATATGTGTCCTAATATTTGCGCATATTTTATCAACTGTTTTAATGGACTTAATATCTTCTTTACGTAATTCTTCAGAGATTTTGGTGATTTGTCTCTTGATATACTCTTTAAGAGAGATTAATTCTCCGTCATATAAGATATCATTACTATCTAAAACGTAATCGAAGGCATTTGCCATCACAGCGAAGCCTAAGGGTACAGGAATATTAAAGGATAATAATTCTCCCAATGATGCATTTTTTCCGCCAACACTATCAACATCATTAGCACGTAAATCATCGAAAAATTTAATATATCTGTAGCTATTTTGAGATGCCATATAAATCAATTCAGATATTGTTTAATTTAAAATTTTTTGTTCTTTAATATTTAATTAAACGTTTTAAAAAAAAGTAAGCATTAAACTAAACAATTTAAAAAGAGATATTTAATAAATCTATAAAATATCTTTTTAAAGTGGGAATATGGGTATTCAAGGTGATTAGAAAAAAGATTTTTCATTATTGTTTTATAATTTTGAGTTAATTCCTCTATTTTTGTGTAAAATATCCTACAATTCGGTTTTTAGATTGGAATTTATTTAGTTCCACAAGAATTCCCTTAAGTCCGCTTCCATCATGAAATAATGGCTTATCGAAATGTATTTTTACGCTTCCATTATTTCCAGGTTTTATTTCATTACCTTCTAGAAACTTTAGCGGAGATAATCTTAAATCTACTAAGCCATGATATTGTTTTTCTTCTCCCGGGATGATTTTTCCCTTTTTGGGTTTATAATATTCATTTATATACACATCGGCTTCAATATCTCTTTCTCTTTTGAAGATATCAGGACTTGCCAAGATGTTCTCTCGATTAATTTCGGATGGATTAATACCTTTTAGTGCTAATCCAACTCTATCATTAATAAATGCGATATTAAAATTTTTATCTTGTTTTTGTATATTTTTGATTAGAACTTTCTTAGCAGAGCCATTATATCCCACAATTTCCAACATTTGTCCTTTTTTTAAAGTTCCTCCTTTTATTAGTGCCAATGCAACTGTTCCAATGCCTTTTACGGGAAAGACGTGATCGATAAGAATTTTAGTATAGGAATGATTGGTCTTATTTTTTTGTTCAATCAAGAACTCTAAGCCAAGCTCAATTACTTTTTTTTTCAAAATTTCGAGATCTTCTCTATTCTCTATGGTAATAATTCCAGTTTGTTTTAAACTTGTCGTATCTGAGATGGTTCTAAGTTTTTTTGATATATCGGGAATTTTCCATTCATTATTTTTAATATTGTCTAAACAAATAATAGACTTCTTATGGTATACTTGATTAAATTGGTCCATAGCGACTAGAATTTCACCAACAATAGGATTCAGTCCAGTTGTTAAATCAACTACCAATACATAGATATCTGTCATCATAAGCATCTGTAAGAGCGATTTTATCTTTTCTGGATAATCTACGGGGGTGATGGCACAAAATATATATCCTAACGTATCGTCCAACCTATTATAGAATTGTATGTCAGATCGGGTTCCTGGAGCACCAAAAGCTTGCCCAATTATTCTATTGCGATCTAAGTTTTCCCCACAAATTCCCACGTTAAAGCTTTTTTCAGAATTCTCAATCATACGAGCTATAAAACTATACATCCCAATAAAACTTTATCCTTTCACCTTGTTCATTCGTTGGAACAAAGAATCTGAGTACCAAATTAATATTTTCACTATTGGGAAAAGAATGCCAATATAGTATCATTATCTTCGGTAATTGCTTGATATAAATGGGATTTAATAATTCATAATGATATTGATTTTAGTTCCTAATCCTCAATCTAAATCAAATCCTCTTTTTTTTTGAATATTTGAATAAATCATAATACTCAAAAATTAATATGAGCAACCAACATAAATCATAAAACTTATTTAGAGATATTTTGATGAAAAATTATGCAACTCCTTCTGGAACCTCCGAATATAAAGATTTGATGAAAAGAGAGAAAAATATCCACGCGGACCATTTTCGTAGGTTTGAAACTCTTGAACTGAGTAGCCTTGGGATGGGCACATATTTGGGAAAACCAAAAGACTATGTTGATCAATTAGTAATCGACGCTGTAATCAAATCAATTCAAAATGGGATAAATATAATAGATACAGCAATAAATTATCGTCATCAAAAAGCAGAACGATCTATTAGAATAGCCCTAGAAAAACTAAATAAAATGGGATTTACCAGAGACCAAATTTTTATCAGTACCAAAAACGGCTATATCCCGGGAGATGCCGATGAGGGGCTGAATAGTTCTGAATATATTAAAAACGTGGTACTCAAAAACGATTTAGCTACTAGTAAAGATATTATCAACTATAATTGTACAACCATTCCTTATCTAAACCATCAATTAGATCAAAGCTTAGAGAATTTAGGGATATCAACTATAGATTTGCTTTATCTGCATAATGTAGCTGAATCCCAGAAAGAAACTTTAGGGGATGCTCGATTCTATGAAATGATGGAAAAATGTTTTTCCTTTTTAGAAAATAAGATTGATGATCAAAAAATTCGGTTCTATGGGATGGCTACATGGACTTGCTTTAGGCTTGAAAAATCTTCTCCATCATACATTAACTTAGAAAGAATTATAGATATCGCTGAAAAGGCAGCAAAAAGAGTTGGGCATAAAAGTTCGGGATTTAAATTTGTAATGCTGCCATATAACCTCCTCATGCAAGAAGCCGCGACTTTACGAAACCAAGATGGAAAAACTTTTTTCCAGAAAGCAAGAGAATTAAATATAGGTGTTTTCACGGCAGTCCCGCTTTTACAAGGTAAATTATTACGAACCAGAGAAATCAAAGAACTCCAAATAAAATGGGATTTAAACTCACCTGCTCAAGCTGCAATTCAGTATGTCAGATCGTTCGGTATACCGTTAATCGCTCCATTAGTGGGTCAGAAACAACCAGAACATGTGGAAGAGAATTTAGAAATTGTAAGGATACCTCCATCAGAAGATATTAAGAGATAGAAAGGAAAATTTCTACGAAATTTATTTATTCAGCCAAAACATTATATTTTTTCTTATAATGATAAATAAAGACAGCTGAAAATATCAAGGTGTAGAATGCATAGGTCTGAGTAGATTTGGTAGATATTAATATATTCAATCCCACTATTTCATTCCAACGAGCGAATGTATCATATCCATTGAAAAATGCTAAATAAAAGACGAATCCCCATAACAGATATTTTTTACTTATTTTGATTTTTTTATGAAACACCAATATACTCTGAAATATGGCAATTAAAGAATGATAAATAACACCCCCTAATACTTTTTCTATAGATTTAGCCACTGGAATAAATAAGATTGAAATGTGAATAAATCCCATAAAAGTAAGGGAAGTCAGAGTATTTAAAAATACAGAGTCGAACTGATAAATCAAGGTTAATCCGATTAAAAGGGTCGTTAAAAAAGTCGTATATAACAGAGAATCGATCTTATCTGTTAAAATAAAGATAACATCTTGGACTATAACTATTATAAGAATCAAAATACCAATACTTCGGACTATTAATGCTTTCTTTTCATCATTAATAAATGGAATAGAATCCACATTTTCTTTAGATTCGGTTTCACCCATTCGATATACCCAAGATTAGTCTATTTGATCAAATTATTGAGAAGAAAAGAAAAAGACTAAATAAAAAATTTCGCAATTAACTATTAAATAAGAATCTC
This sequence comes from Promethearchaeota archaeon, assembly GCA_014730295.1. The sequence continues at coordinate 28,240 of WJIN01000015.1, forward strand.
TACTGTTTTTTTAGTATCTTCTTTAAACCTTAGATATATGGATAATAATTTATTTGCCTCATCATAGTTATAATATTCCCTAGAAGATTTTGTAAAATCTAATGGATGATCGTCGAGATGTATTTTTTCGGGTTTGGTTTCCGAATATAAAAGGATTTTCAAATTAGCGTCTTTTAACCCATTCACAACAAATGTTAATGATGTATTTTTCGAATTCAAATCCACAATCAGTTTTCTAGAACATGGAATGAATTTATCCACACATCCTATAAACGACAATCCATTTTCAAATATAGGATTCAGAATGTAATACTTATATCCATATTTTTCCAATTTCCCAATTTCTATTTTTTGTGAACTATTTACTTTCTCCAGTCTATTGGCGAAATAATCGTAAAGAATGAAATTTTCATGATTATAGCCCAGTTCTTCGAGAGTAAAATATCTTTCTTTTACTCTATTAGGCCAAATATTAGTAATCAAAATAAATCGCCAGATTAAATCTTCACGTTTAATATATGTATCGCAGATGTAATATTTTTTATGAGGTTTGAACATCAAATCATTAGCAGTTAATGGTTTATCAGGTTTCAATAATAACCCATCGTCTCGACAAGTCTTGCTTAAAATCGACCAATTAACATATTCTTTTTTATCCCCTGGGCACACAGGTCCCGCATTCAGATTTTGATAAAGACATTTTAATATAGGTCTCTTTTCACCAAAGGGACGCATTGAGACTCCTTCCATGGATCGAGATCGGAATACATCCGGATGAGATATCAATCCAACCGAATGAATCAATATATTAGTCTGTGTGGAATGGACGTATCTATACGATAAAGGCCAACGATGGTTATAATCTCCAGAGCATCGGGTAATTGTAATATTCGGATGCTTTATACTATATAGAATTATACCTGGGGTTTCCATGCAATAAAATACATCAATCCCATTTTTTTCCGCTGCGATCGCCATACTATTCAACCAGCGTTCGATTGCATTCACATCTTCTCTTAAATAAGGGATGCTATTTATCTGATTATTCATCCAATCTTGTTCATATACTAGTATTCCACTTTCTTTAGCATGTTGCATTAACCACTCCCAAAAATCTAAATTTAGTGGACATGCATGATTCTTATAAGTAATAAACTCATACTCATCTAAATAAGGTGACCTTGAATCCCATCGTCGATTGTGGGCTGTTATTGGTATCTGGAATCGTTCTTCATAAAATGTCTTAAGGTCGGTGGAAAACTTTTCCGGATCGGTCTCCCATCGTAATGTATTACCATACAAGCCACCGCCCATAAGACGCACAATTGGTCGAAAAACCGTCGTGAATGCTTTATTTGTATGTTTTAGATACCACCATGAATCGAAATTGAAATAACGAATTGGGATATCTTTCTCTTCGAAATAATCTTTAATCGCAACGAGTGTATCTTCATAGTTTAACCCTTTTTCTGTTTTGTAATAATAATACGCCCCGTTGTCAGTCCAGAAGCCGAGATGTGAACATACGATATCAACATAGAGATTTTTTCTCTCTGAATTATGGTATCTTAAAAGAAGATTACCAACTTCCTCCATCGGGTTATTAATTCCTTTTCCAAAGTAGAGAATGAATTTCTGCGAAAAATTTTTTGGCAGCGAGGTTATTTCTCCTTGGATTCCGCAGTTGATCCATCCCTCTTTATCCTCCGAGATTGTTGCATTCAAAAAGCCATCTAAGGGACATAAAACCATACAATTCAACTCATCGTCATATAAAACCACTGGTGCGGAGGTGGCATTTAATTTTCGGGAGGGTGGACAAAAGATCGCTTCTCTATAGGTGAATATCCTCGTATTTGGGCTCTTATTGAAAAATGAGGGAAAGCTAACTATGAGATCTTCGAATTTTCCTGTGGCGGTATCCGTAAGTCCATCGGGAAACTTTATTTCGAAAATAATATAATTCTGATTGTGATATTGTTTAATTGAAGCTATTATCTGCACATTTTGGTCTGTAAGTTCATATTCCAAAACAGTCTCTTTAAAATTTCCAAGAACTTCATCCGATTCTTTATGTGAACTTTTTATAAGATTTAATAGCTTTGTTTTTCTGCTTAATCTTCTCAAATTTGAATAATAATTTCCTTTTGAGTGAAGCTTTATTACTCCTTCTGATAAGATGCGACTATTTCCAAATGATATTCGAAAAATACCATTATTAGGATTGATAGAGAGCTCAGGGATGTTAATTTGTTCTGAGAGAATCTTTTCTTTTTGTTCAAAATCACGGGAATCATATACATAACTTGCATTAAAATAAGGAGATACAAATATTTTGAATATCCATGGTAATAGAAGATATACAAAGATGCAGAGTAAAGCAAACGCAATAATGGACCATAAAATAATTTCTAGTACTAAATTCATTTTTTTTAGATATTTTCAGTAATTAAGATTAGTAATATATTGTAAGTAGAGAATGTAAAAAGACTTTTTTCCTATTTGAAACGTAGTTTAAATTGACTTCGAAATCGAATGTTGGTATAAATATCCTAGGATTACTTATTAAACCTCTTTAAAACGATTCAGAAAGCCCTCTCCTCTGCATGGTTTCGAATCGTTTCAGTTTTCTGGAAGGAGAGTTATGAAACGCATTATCAATTGCTTTAAGAAACTCTAATCCATCTCCCGTAATATTGTAAACACCATAATCAATCTTCTCAAAGAGATTTGTTTCCAACATGTGAGTCAAATGATTGGATACAGCGTTCTTTTTCAAGTCTAATGATTACATGATATAATTGTATAGTATTTTGATTACGATTTTTTTAGTTATTTTTCAAATTTTTTCTAAGATATAGACCTTGATGAAAAAACCAAAAGAAAAAGAGAGCTTAATATAAGTTATTTAAGCTTGTTTTTGAATATATCGTAGTCTTCTTGGGTATAAAGACAAAAAATAACCTCTTCTATTCCCGTATCCGTATTTCTATTCAAATATGATTTTGTCATTGAGATCATTATATCCGCACATTTTTCAATTGGATATCCAAAAATACCGGTTGAGATCGCGGGAAACGCAATAGTTCTTAGATTATTGATGTCCATAAGTTTCAAGCTATTTTGGGTAGCATTTTTTAACTTAGTCTCTTCTTCACCTTCTCCTTGTCGTGGTCCAACTGCATGAATTACATATCTTGCTTGTAATTCTCCCCCGGTCGTTATAACCGCTTCCCCGACGGAGATAGGTGCTTTTTTCGTGGCTTCTTTTTGTATTTCAAGCCCACCTTTGCTCTTAATTGCGCCCGCTACGCCACCACCCATGATCAATTGAGCATTTGCGGCATTGACAATTGCATCAACCCCAAGCTCTGTTATATCGCCTTTCACTAATCTAATTTTTGAATTGTTTATTTTTAATTCATCCATCTTGAATCTGGATATATAATTTAAACCTAATATAAAAATCTTATATTTATAATCTGAATTGATTCAAAAAGATAAGTTGGTAAAATGATACAATAAAATTAGAATAAAAAGAATAGTTTGGTCTATTGTCCTCCTTGTGCGCTCTTAAAGATTTCTTCCAATTTCTGGCGGTCCTCGTCGCTCATTTTCGACATAGCTTCCATGTTTTGACGCATCAAATCCATCATTACGTTTCTGGAGATTATTTGATTTAAAACGGGTAGAGCGATTCGTATACGGGTGAGTTCGAAATTCATCTGTTTTGCGATATCTCTCATTTCTTTTAATTCTTCTTTAGTCATCCCTTCTTGCCCGATTCCTGGACAATCCACATCAACAATACTAAAATGAGTTCCATCGTAGTCTAAAGGATAGGTTCGGCAACTCAATGGACGATTTTCATACACAAGACATTTTTCTTGTTCCTTATTGTAAAGCGGACATTTTTCATTCAATAAATCGTCTAGCGGCGTTTGCTTTAGGGCCTCTTCGGGAGATTGTTCGGTCTCTTCCTTTTTTTCGGAAGGCATTGGTTTTAAGAGCAAATCGACGGTGCCATTCGGTCTGGTATACACCTCCAAATATGGTAAAAAATTAGCGATGACGCCATTTCGCGCCCATAGCTCAAGGTCCCACATAGTGATCGGAATAGGTCCCCTTTCTAAGCAGCACGTATCGCATTGGGTGCATTTAAAGGTAAATTTAGATTTTTTGGATTGCTTTTTTTCCTTCTCTTTCCCTTCAGTCTGAATTTGGTCATCTGAATCTTGATTCTCATTTTCTTCATTCGACATATAGATCTCTCTTCTCTAATAATTTTAAAATATAAATTGATATATCTCAAATAACAAAATAAATAATGAAAAAAAAATTTTATTGGTTCATTGATTAACATATTTATAAGACTAATTTTGATTAGAACAAAAAGACTATGACTTTCAAAGAGGATTTTAAGCTCCTCAAAGAGCTTTCGGAATTACAAAGCTGTAGTGGGAATGAAAGCGACATTAGGGAATATATTAAAGATACAATAAAAGACATATGTGATGCGATCGAGACGGATTACTTGGGAAATCTTATTTGCTATTTAAATTCTTCCTCTAAAAGAAAAAGTCCCGGCTTAAAAATTTTATTAGATGCTCATATGGACGAGATTGGGTTCATCGTTCGATTCATTGATAAGAATGGGTTTATAAGGTTTTCTCAAATAGGAGGACAAAATCCTCGCATCCTCCCTGGACAAAAAATCACGGTCCATTCCTCTGTAGGAGAAAATATTATTGGGATTATCGGTGAGAAGCCCATTCATCTTATTGATAAGAAAGAAAGGAAAAAAACCAGCGATATTGAAGATCTTTTTATTGATATAGGACTCGCCTCTAAAGAAGAAGTTGAAAAATATGTCTCAGTTGGGGATTATATCACACTCCAGCAAGAATGTACTGCTTTTACTGGAAATAAACGACTGTTTTCAAAAGCCTTTGATGATAGGATCGGATGCTTTGTTCTTATCAAGTTAATTCAAGAGCTTGGGAAGAATAAACAAAACCTTCCGCATAAGCTAATCTTTTTATTTACATCCCAAGAAGAAATAGGAGTGAGAGGAGCCACCGTTGGAACTTATAATATTACCCCGGATATCGGAATCGCAATTGAAGTAACCCATGCCATCGATTACCCTGGATTATCGAAAGAAAAATATTATGAGTGTACTTTAGGCTCTGGAGTTTCCATAAGCATTGGTCCTAATATATATGCACCCTTGGCACAAAAAATCATCTCGTTAGCGAAAGATGAACAAATTCCATTTATTTTAGAAGCCGAACCAAGGCAAGCTCTTAATGACGGTCGCGCGATTCAATTAACCAAACAAGGGATTCCAACAGCTATTTTGTCCGTACCTCTAAGATATATGCATACAAATATTGAAATGGTTGAATATCAAGATATTTTATATCTAATAGACTTAGTGAAAGCATTCCTACAGAAAGATTTAGGGCAAATACTTTCATTAGAGTAATTTTGCTATATTTCTAAAAACAACTTATTCTTTTCCAGTAATTTACCTAAATATTTCAATAAGGGCTCAATTACTTCTTGATTTTTGATCCCCGTCATAACCACCTTTCCTGTACTAAAAATCAGAAATACTGCTTTATGAGGAGACTCATTTTTATATATAATCCCCGGGAATACTTCGGGTTCATATAGAGAATTTGTTAATCGTAATATCCCCAAATTTAAATCAATCCGTTTTTTATAATCAGCCGTTATGACGATATTTACGATCTCTGTGGTAATCGAGTCAACATTTAACTTATATTGGGTTTTTTGATTTAATGAAAATATTAATTGCTCTATAATTGCGGGGATATGGATAAAGCGTAAAATTCCAGTAATGATGATATTTCCACTTTTGAACAGTAAGATTACGCACTTCGGGTCTGTAAATCGCATAAATAAGCCAGGAAAAGTAGTAGAATTATATTTACAGTTATCAAGGGTGGTTAAGATATGGTTTAAGTCAATTTTCTGATTTAAACATGATTTTACTACAATATTTTGAATGGTATAGGTGAGTTCGCGAGGATGTTCATTAGAGAGCTTTTCCATTGTCGTTAAATGTAGAATTAGGCACCTAATGCTTTCTAATTTTTCTACCTATCTATATATTGGTAACTTATTTAATCTATTGAATTCATCTTTACGCCAGTAAAATAAGCTCCAGTGGGAAGAGAAATTAATCTTTAATATTAAGAGCAGTTTAACGCTATTCGAACAAGATTTTTTAACAAAGAAAAATTTCATTTTCTACATACGTTTATTCTTATACAATCATGTTTGATAAAAAATCTCTAATTAAAAAGCTCCTTTTTTGGTCTATATTTACCGCTAATTTAATCTTTGCATATTTACTTGGATATTGGGGAACTATATTTGGTTCTTCCTTGGCTTTTTTATATTTTCTCGTCATTATACCGATTATTTTATCGGTCTTTTCAGTTCGATTATACGAATCAAATCGTAGAATTATTTTAAAAAAAGAAGTGCTGATATCTGTATACTTTATACTTAATTTACTATTTGCATATTTAATTGGTTTGTATCTCCCCTTTATGGAATCAATTAGAAGAGACTTCTTTCCTATTTTTATGCTACCCATGTTAGCAATACTGAATTTTGTCCTTATAAAACGGCTTCAATATTATCTTGATGAAGAGGTAAAAAAACCAGAATCCGAAAAAGAACCGTTAGAAGAGATAAAATATGATAAACCTGTTATTGAGTATGAAGATAAAAAATATATTTTTTCAATTGAATCCTTATTACTCCTAGCTATAGGGGCACCCCTTTCTGCCTATCTTATCTATATATTTTTTGATTTAGAAATCAATTACTGGCTTCATGAAATTGTTGTAAAACAAACAGTCTATTTTTTGAATTTATTATTTGATATGGGTGTTCAAGCAACATATTCGCCGATTGGGAAGTATCATTGGAGTTTTACTAATATTGGAAGCAGATCCTCAATAGGTTTTGAGACTTTTTGTACAGGGGTACAAGCTATTTGCGTCTTCGCAGGAGTCATAATCTTTGCGCCCCACAGTCAAGATAAAGATACTAGTCGTGATATAATTTGGCGCAAAACTAAATCCTTGATAATTTCCTCTGTGATTTTTTATGCCGTGAATATTATTCGAATGCTAATTCAAATTTATCTCTATTATATCGGATATGCTTGGGATGATATCCACTATTCTATAAGCGCCGCAAGCTCCTTTATTGCTGCTATTATTGTGCTCTTGATGCATAAATGGATACCAGAATTTATTATCTCCCTCATATATGCGTATAGTTTGATCAAACAGAAAATTACGGGAAGATCCAAAAAGAAATAAATAATTATCCAACAAATCTTTTTCTAAATTGAGATATTTTTACTTATAATACTCATCAAAATAAAGCTTAATTCAATTTACAATATATTAAACTAAAACCTATAAATATTAATCATCCTTTATATCTTCTAATAATGCTCAAAAACAAGCTATATAAAATCTGTATAATTGGAGATGGGGCGGTCGGCAAGACAACTATTTTGCATAGGTATATTGAGGGAGAATTTTTAAAAAATACGAAAATGACCATCGGAACCAATTTTTATATTAAAGATTTAGTCTTTAAAGATCTTAATGCAAATATCAAGCTACAGATTTGGGATCTAAGTGGACAAACCCATTTTTCTTCAGTCAGACCCGGATTTTATAAAGGAGCGAAGGGCATAATATATGCATTTGATTTAACTCGAATGAGCACCTTTAAAAATCTTATCAAGTGGCAAGAGGAAGTAGAAAAAGCTCTGGATAAGAATCCCCCATCTGTTTTAATTGGAAATAAATTAGATTTGATTGAAAAGAAAGGAGCCATAAACCCTACAGATATAAAGGAAATAAATAATCAATTAGATTATTTAGCATATTTTAAAACCAGCGCAAAAGATAATATTGGAATACAGAAGGCCTTCGAACAATTAGCGAGAAAAATCTTTAACTATTATCAAGAAAAAACGATTTGAACAACAATTTCAACTTTATAGATAAAGTTTTTTAACTACATTAAAATAATTATTATATTATTTGAGTGTAAATAAATTCTGTAAGCTAAAAATATGTTTCTCCAGATAGATCCAATGATAGAACTTCAATTTCTTTATTATCTATTGGCAGTCGTAATTGGAATCCAATTGTCGTTCTATTTTTTTTATCAATATTATAAGATAAAAGATGTAAATTTAAAGCTCAATCGAATTTTAGTATCCTTTGGGAATTTTATCTTATTTATGGTATTTGGAGCTTTAAACATTCAAATTGCCCGAAACTTCATTGGCGATCCTTTCTGGAAAGACATCATTTATCGCCTAGGTTGGTCTTTGGCATTTTTCTCGCCAATCGCATTGGAGATATTTATCTTAACAGAAGAATTTGGAAGAATCGTGAATCTAAGGATCATATATATTTTGATTTTGCTAAATGGATTAGCAATCGTGTTTGGAATTATCGCTCCTTCTACGAGATCGCCGATATTTTTTATCGCAATCAGCTTTGTAATTTTAAATGGAATAAACGTACTAAGATTTGAAATTATTTTGATAAAAAAATCAGTGGGTAAGATTCGGAAGAAATTTTTGTTATTTTTTATAGGCACGATTACTAGTCTGCTGGCATTAATATTTGCTGTTTTAGTGGGTTTAGGAGTCTTCGAAAATATTTTTTTAGAACAAATTATTTATTATATAGGAGTAACGATTCTACTTATCGGATTTATCACTATTATTTTTTCTGTAATTGATTTTCCACCATTTTATGAATTTGAATGGCGTGATAATTTGGTCCATCTATATATTATTAATCGCGAAACCTACAGGAGCATTTATTCGAATAATTTTGATAAAATTACCCAAAAACAAATACCAAAGAACTCACAGTTGAATGATAAGTTAGTCTCGACAGGTTTGGTGGGAATTGATATTATAATGTCGAAAATTACTGGGACTGAAGAGAAAAAAATACACAAAATCAAGCATCAAGATTCATATATCCTTTTGGAATATGGCTCCGAACCATTCGATATAATATATGCGTTAATCATCAAAAAGGATTTGGTAAGTTTAACGCATTTTCTCCAAAATATTAAATATCAATTCGAATCTTTTTATCGAGAAATTCTTTTTCAATTAAACCGATTTGAGAAAAATCAGCAATTATTATTTGGGAGTTTTGATGTAATTGTTGAGTCGTTAATGAGGTGATTATGTGATCTTAATTGAGTTTCCTATATCCGGAAATTTGCGGTTTCCTTTATTGATTATTGAATGGATAATTTTTATTATATCATTAGAAATAGCGATAATCTTTTTCATTAGATATCAAAAGCAAGATGAAAAATTCAGATTGAAGGAGGAGCTTGCCTATGTGAGTATTTTTCTTGGATTTGCCTTCATGGAATTGTTTTTTATAAAAGCAGATTATTATTCTTCGAGTATTGTCGTATCACCTTATCTAATCTGGCCCCAAGGCAGTGAGCGAGATTTCTTTCTGAGCTTAGGATATTTTGGGATTATAATTGGGGCTCTATATTTTGTATATTACATCGAAAAAACGAGAAGTATTGGAAAAATTAAATATTTCACAACCTCAATCCTTTTAATCCTTTCATTGAATTGTGTTATTATTTTTATTATAGATCTCACTATGACAAGATATTTTTTATTAGTGCTTTGGCCAATATTTCTACTTTTTTTAGTTTTTTATTTGATTAATTTTACCAAAAGGACTAAAGGTTCAAAAAATTTATCCAAAAATACCATATTAAATCTAACAGCTTTTTCATTACTTCCAATAGGATACTTTTTAAAGATAGACTTTTTTATCTTTATATTCGGCATATATCTTAGATTGGTTGGGGCTTTATTTGAATTTCTATCATTAATTATAATTTTTTATTATTTTCTTAGTTTCCCGTACCTTTTTGAATTTGATTGGAAAGAGAGAATTGAGGAGCTCTTTCTTGTTACTAAGGAAGGAGCATGTATATTTTATAAAAGCATAGGAGGAAATGAACCAGATATCGATAAGAATCTAATTTCAAGCTCTATTACTTCAGTAAACATCATGCTACAAGAATTAACTCCCTCTCCCAACAAGAAGGGTTTTTCCAGAATTAAAGAACAGGAAAAAATCATATACATATATAATAGTGAACTTTTGGATGGAGTAATCATCAGTAGAGAGGAAATTGAACGATTTGAATACTATTTGGAGTTATTAGTATTGAAGGTAGAAGGAATTTATAGAGATTTTTTAATAGACTGGGATGGAGATACTGATATTTTCAACCCAGTAGATAAAATATTCGATGATGTTTTTTCTGAATCATAACTCAATATCTAACCTAAAGAAATCAATTATCTCAAATTTTCTGATATCCGAATCGACTATGATAGGTTTTAGAATAATGTATATATCTAAAATCTTATTATGATTCCAATGCTCCAATTTTTATTTCTATAAACGGTAGCTTTAATTAGGCTGAAACATATGACTACTGGGAATATCTTAAGGGAATATATACTTATCAAATCAAATTAAAGATAATCTTTTTCAAAATGCCCTCTGTGAGAATACAATATAGTGATATCTTCTTTAATCCAAAAGTTCAGGAAATGTGTGTTACTTCCAGTTTTCGGTGTCCTTTTTATGATAATACATGGAGTTGTCCTCCAGCGGCGCCCTATTTAGAGAGTGAAATTGCCAAATATAGTGAATACTATCTAATCTATACTAGATTTAATCTCGAAGAGTACATTAAAAGGGAGAAGAAAAAGCATCCAAAAAGATCTGAATTATACATTAAAAGCAAACTTTATTATGAAAATAATGAATATTCCAACGACTTGGATGAAGAAATAGATGCATTTATAGCGCAATATGATAAATCATACAAGAAATTAATCCTTTCAAGTGGGACATGTAATTACTGTAATACACAAGATATAGAATTCTGCAGCTACAAAACCGAGGAACCATGTAGATTCCCTGAGCGAATGAGATACTCCATGGAGGCTGTAGGTATTGAAGTCATGAAAACAGTCCTAAATTTGGATGTTGATATTAAATATCCCTCTAAAAAATATAGTTATAAGTTTGGTTTAGTGTGCTTTAAATAAATTTTAGCAAATCAATTCAAAATTTATAATGATTTCAGAACATCAATTAATCAGTCTAAAAAAAGATTCTTCATATAGAAGAATTAAGAAATCTTTTAGAAATACAAAGATTTTCTAAATAATAATAATTCTGAAATTTTAATGAGTAAAAACAATTCAGATATCCCAAAATCACAAAATATTTTAGAATCCAGTATAAGTCATTTTCAAAATTCTAATTATGATAAAGCTTTTGATTCTTTATTGAATTTCTTGGAGAAATATCCTAAAGAAATTTCAATAGAAGACATAGATTATATTATGGAATTTATCCTAAAATTATTAGATTTAAATGATCTCAAAAAAGTAATCACGATTTCCAATATTGTATTAGAAAATATAGATTTTTTTGAGGAGTGGACTCCTGCAATCAAATCCTCTCTTGGTTTAGCATATAGGGATATTGGGGAGCATAAAAAATCGATCAAGATATATGAAAAATTAATAAAGAATAATCCAAATAATACAAATCTCCATTATTTATTGGGCACTTGTTATGAAGCTGGTGGAGATCTTGAAGCGGCATTAAAAGAATATAAAAAATCATTAGAAATAGATCCAAATAATTTAGACTCTCTCCATGCGGTGCGATCCATATTACATGAACTAGATAATTATATTGAATTAGAAAGAGTATGCAATAAAATTTTACAAATCTCTCATGAAGATGTACACGCTCTTAACTCTCTTGCTATTATCGCTATAAATAATGAAAATTTCGATCGCGCAATTCGCTTATTAAATAAAATCATCGAAAAAGAAAATAAATTTTTAGACGCATGGCTAAATCTTGGCATTGCCTACAATGGAATTAAAGCTTATAGCAAAGCTATAGAGGCATTTAATATTATTATCGACATCGATCCTAAATATATAGACGCTTGGAGGCTGTTGGGTGAGAGCTATTTTCTTAATGAAAATTATCAGCATTCTATTGAGATCTATGAAATTCTCCTTGATAAGGACGGAGAGCAATTTCAATATATGTTCGGGTTAGGATTAAATCATTTTTATCTTTCAAATCTTAAACAAGCGAAGAAATATATCGAGCAAGCGTTAATTTTAAATCCAGAATCTGATGAGGCTGAATTTTTAGATAAAAAACTTGATGAGTTATTAGAAAATAATTAGAGAAATAGATTATCTTCTTTATCTAGGGTTTTTGACTAAGAAAATTTAGATGATATAAGTTGCTAATAAATCCCTCATTCGTTCTATAAATTTTGGCATTAGGGTATTAATCTTTTCTTTTTTCTCTCGTTTATCAATAAGAAATAATACATAGATGCTATTCTCAAACAATTCAAGTCGTTTGATGATAATTATAGAGTCTTCAAGGTCAAAACTGGCTTCATTCTTTTTAAGTGCTTTAAATTTATAAAATATTTCAAAAAGCTGAGTAAATTGCGGAGCGGTTATCTCAAATACGTCTTGGATTATTTCTTTAGATCTTTGATGATTAAGAAAATTTTTAGCTTTCTTTGAATAATAATCCGCTAGGACTAGTCCTTCATTACTCAAAAGCAACATGATATAGGATTTAGTTGCTCTCGAAAATCGCTTCAAATTCAGATCAATTATTTCTCTATTGGGACTTAATTTTGAGATCCCAGCGCTAAAAGCCCGTAGTACCGATTCTATTTGGAAGATGCTTGTAATATAAAATTCTATTCCATCATTTGTAATCGATTTTAATTCAGATTTAAGGGTCTTAATATTTTGTTGAATTTGTCTATTATTTAAAATATCCGGGTCTCCTTTAGAAAAGATAAAGATAATAGGAGTATCTTGCTCTAATTCTTTATCCAATATTTCATGGATATTTTTATAATATTCAAGACTTTCTCTGAATCTCTGCTCATTTCTGATATCTATAAAATAAAAGATTAAATCGGATTCATATATATAGATTTGGGATTTGGAAAGATATCTTTTTCGGAAACGTGTTTGTCCCCCAAGATCCCAGAGAAAAAGAGAGGCACCCAATGCCTGGATTGATTGAACATTCGCCCCTTTTGTAGGATCCAATCCCATTAATTTGGAGAATTTTCTATCAACCGTGAAAATAAAGGAGGTCTTTCCTGAATCATCAAGACCCGCCAATATTATTTTCATTTTTCGCTGTGTGGTTGCGGGGGTGGAAGGCTGATTCTCTATTTCAATTAATTTTTCTAATAGTCCATAAAAATCTTTTTCTAATTTTTCTTGAGGCAGAAATCCATTGGAAAGTTTTTTGTCCAAGCTCTCAAAAAAGTCAGATATTAAGGTTTTAATCCTCAAGTGATTATTATATAGAAAATTTCTTCTATTTTCTTTAATCAACAAAGAAAACGCAGTTTCTATGGGTTTTTCTCTCTCTTTTAAATCTAAAAAATGGAAATAAGTAAGAGAGGTCAAATTAAAATCGGGGTAAGGAATAATCGCAAAATATTTAGTCAATTTCTCATCTTCCTCGCCTGGAAACATTTCATCACTTAATAAGAGACTTAGGTTTTTGATGGCGATTTGCATAAAACTTTGGTATGATAATCGGAGTAGACCATCTTTCATTGGTTGTTCTTTATTTTCCTTTTCATCAGGTACTGCTTGTGGCCAGATATATTTAGGTTGCGGTCCTACCTTATCATGTACACAATATACAAATCCTTTTATAACCGATGATTTAAATAACTTTTCGATTTTCATTTCTCATTAGACCTATAAATTGCGTTTGCGAATATTCTTATTATTTTTGTGAAAATTCTAATTAATAAGTTTATTTTTGTTAACTTTATTCCTTCTTGGAATTTTGAGTGTTATGATTTAAATCATAAATTTGAATAAAACAATGAGTTATTGTTCAATTATTAATAGCTGAGAATAATAATTATAACTAAGTAAGACTTTCTATATTTGAAGATAAGAATGGTTAATGAATTAGAAAAATTAGCTGAATCGATACGGAATAATAAAAACATCATTGAGAAAAAAGAAATTAATCCCATTGTACAATATATTGATTCAAATAGTTATAAAAGCCAGAGAATTTTCTCAGATTTGGGAGAAGATTCTGCAGCAATCCGAGATGGGGAATCATATACATTAATAACCACTGATCGTATCATCACTTCGTTTATTGAGAATAATCCCTTTGGCGCTGGGTTTAGCAGCATTTTAGTTAGTGTAGACGATATATACGCGTGTGGTGGGAAACCATTGGGAGCCAGCATCATTCTTTCTTTTAAAAAAGAATCAGTGGGAAAAAAGATTTTAGAAGGGATTTGCGAAGGTTCTCAAAAATTTAAAGTACCCATTATCAGAGGGCATACAAATACTTCCGGAAAATGCTATGAATTAAGCTCTACTATGATTGGTGAAATTAAAAAGGAAAATTATATCTCCGCAGGGGGCGCTCAAGTAGGTGATTATATAATTTTAGCTTCTGATTTTGATGGTCATATCGGGAAAGCCAGTAAATATTTTTTCGATACAACAACGTTTAAAGATTCAGAGGTAGTCTTAGAAAAACGCAAATCGATGAATAAAGTGGCGGAGAAACATTTAGCCACCGCATCAAAGGATATTTCTAATGGAGGAATCTTTGGCACGATGCTTCAATTAATAAAGTACTCGGGAGTAGGAGCAGATATCGATATAACAATGATTAAAATTCCGCCTATACTTAAAGAGGCAGATTATGATATAGTCATGTATTCGAAAATGTATCTAACCACATCATTCATATTGACAGCCCCGGAACATAATTGTAAAAAAATTGTAGAAATATTCAAAAAGTTTGGACTAAACGCTAGTGTTATTGGTAAAATAATTGAAGAGCAAAATCTTTTAAGATTAAATCGTGGAATGAAAAATTCTTTTATAGATGTAATTAAATTTTAAAATAAACTAAGTATTATTTGTATGAGGAGTGAAAAATTTTGAATCGTAAAACTCATCTCAATATTTTTATATTTATCTTATCTCTTTTAATATTTTCATTCATAGGACTTAGTTCCTTGAGTCTTCAGAATCAAGTGCATTATAAAAATAATCAAGATATTTCAATTTCCCAAGAGCTCGCGAATAAAACGGTTAATTGTCAATTTCCAGATCTTATTTGGATAGAAGCTCAAATTGAAATAAGTATCACTTCAAATGAGAGTGGTCAAGTTAATATCCTTTTAAATGATAATTATGCTAATGCTTATTTTAATATAGTGAATGAGACAAAAACACTTACGGGTAATAATCAAACTGATACCTTTTTATTAAAAACTCAACCGAAAATTCAAACACTGCCAGGAGTATATGAATTCACCCTTACGATTGCTGGGCTTTTTGATTACACTCAAACCTATGAATCGATCCTCGGAATGGGGTATATTCTTATGTTTATATTAATTGCAGCATTCGGAATTCCTTTAATTGTAATTATTTTTAAAAAAAGGAAGACATCTGAGACAGTGGAATATCTAACTCCCTCCGAGCCCACATCCTATGAAAACGCAGAAGGACTCCCCGCAGGAAAGATAAAATGCCCAAAATGTGGTTCACAAATACCAGAGGGTCTGACATTCTGCCCAGAATGTGGAGAAAGGATACCAGAATTTTTACGATATAATGCCTCCTCGTAAATTTTCTATCTTATAAATCTAGAATGATAAAACCTATAGAGAATAAAACATAACATAATTCGTATGATCGATTTAGAAGTTCGCATTCCGGATACGCCTGGGAGTTTAATAGAATTAATTAAACCGATTTCAAATAATGGTGGAAATATCTTCGGTATTTTACATCATCATGATAAAAAGTTGAACAATATGATTCCTGTTAATATAACATTCGAGTTGAATGAAGAATTAAAAGAAACAAGTTTGGAAAACATCAAAAAAGAATTAGACGAGAAAAATATTCGCATTGATAATATTACACTTGGAAAAGAAGAACGCCATCTAACGGTTATATTAACAGGGCATGTTTTTGATACTGATATTGTCGATACTATTGAAAGACTAGCAGATAAGGGGATTAAAGTGCCAGAACTCCAGGCGAAATTTACAGGCATCAGTGAAATCAGTAATGTGAAATTTAAATTAGATTTCCCAGAATCGATGAGTAAAGAACAAATTCTTCAGGAATTGAATAAGATTTGCAATGAAAAACAATTAATGTTAATACATTCTTAAATGCCTCAAAATTAAAATCATAAGGATAAATGACAATGAAAATGAAATGTTGCTTAATTGGGAAAGGAAATGTAGGGTCATGTCTTTTGGAACTTATAGAAGAGAAAAAAGAGGCACTAAAACACTATTATGACCTTGAAATTATCCTTATAGCAATTTTTGAATTTGATGGAGCATTAATAAACCAAAATGGGCTAAATTTATCTGAAATTCTTAAATTGGGGAAAAATTTTAGAGAATCACAATATTGGAAACCGGACATCACTGCGATTGATTACATACCTGAATTAAATCTCGATATATGTATTGAGACTACCCCAACAAATCCAAAAACGGGAGAACCTGCCTTAACTCATATCAAAAAAGCTCTTGAACAAAATATTGACGTCATTGCCTCAAATAAGGGACCTTTCTATCTCAAATACAAGGAAATACATGATTTGGCAAAAAAAAATGGTTCTATAGTAAAATATGAAGCGACTGTAGCATCATGCGTTCCCGCACTTTCAATGAAACAGAATTTATTGGCAAATGAGATTATTAGTATAAGGGCCATTTTGAACGGGACTTCGAACTATATTCTAAGCAGAATGTCATCTGAGGGAGTTGATTTTTCTTTAGCTCTAAAGGAAGCCCAAGAACTAGGCTATGCGGAAGCAGACCCAACTTTGGATATCGAGGGATATGATGCTGCGGGAAAGATAGTTATTCTCGCAAATGAGCTCCTTCAATGGGATTTAACAATTGATGATGTGAAAATTAACGGAATATCGAAAATAACCCCTCAAGCCATCGATCTTGCGAAATCTGATGGATTTGTCATTAAACATTTAGCGATCGCAGAAAAAAATAAATTAATTGTTGAGCCGAGAATGATAGAGAACGATTCCCCTCTTAATATTAGTGGCACATTAAATGTAATTGAATTCCAAACAAAACGGGCTGGACCGATAGTTGTTATGGGACGAGGTGCGGGCGGATATGAGGCCGCTGCGGCAATTTTAAATGACCTCGTATCAATTACGATATCTCGTCAAAAAGTCTAAAAAAGCATTTATTACTTATCTAAAATTACTTGTTTCTATAAATCTATTAGTGAATTGGACATGAATTTTGATTTTAAAAAAGACTACAAGGGAATCGTATCGGTTATTTGTGGAAGTGAAATAGATAAAAACACAGAAGAGAAAGCAATTAAAATAGGGCGTCTTTTAGCAAAGAATAAATATGCGATTTCATGCGGAGGATTATTTGGAGGGATGGAGGCGGTATGTAAAGGTGCAAAACAAGAAAATGGGTTAACTATTGGAATCATTCCCTATAAAGAAAAAAAAGCAGCAAATGATTACGTGGACATTGCCATTCCAGTTCCATTTTCACAAGCCAGAAATTTAATCGTCGTCTTAAGTGGGGATGCAGTTGTTGCAATTGGAGGCAAAGCGGGCACATTATCGGAAATGTGCTTCGCGTGGATTTATCAAAAGCCTATTGTTGCGCTTGCGAGCGTTCCAGGATGGTCTTCAAAGATGGCTGATGAGAAAATTGATGATCGCCGTCGAGATAAAATATATGGCGCTAAAACTCCAGAAGAAGTAATAGAAATTTTAAATAACATTTTTCCCAAAATTAAATCAAACGATCTCAGTTTTGCTGACAGTTTTTAAACTAAAAGATCTAATTATATATTAAATTCTAATCTTATTTTAAACAATTCTTATGGCTGAAAATATTGATTTTTTTCAAAGAATCAAAGAATTTTTTCAATTACAACGATTTTGGCTAAATAAATATTTGAATCTCATTTTAGTTTCAATCATTCTGGGGGTCTTAAGCGGATTTTTGATGGTGGGGTTCTTTTATCTGCTGATGCTGTTCGAATGGGGTTTTTCATTTTTACCGTTTTTTATATCCCCAATTATTGCCGGGGGGTTGACCAGTTTTATAGTTAAAGTTAGTAAGTGCGACCGAGTGATGGGTACGGGTGCCGCTGAATTTGTTGAGGATGTTCATATCTTAAAAAAGGTCCAACCTAATGTCCCTACCAAATCCTTTGAACGCTTAAAAAACCTTATTGGGAAAACTCTTGCAACTTCTTGGACTTTCGGTTCAGGAGTGATTTGTGGACTTGAGGGACCGGGATTATTGATTGGAGGGAATTTGGGTTATCTATTCTATAAATCTGAGCGATTTGACGTTGAAAGAGAATTGGCAACCTTTACTGGAGCGAGCGCATGTACCGGTGTTATTTTGAGATCTCCCATTGGAGGCTCACTTTTCTGTGCAGAATTACCTTATAATAATCATATTAAATACCGATCTTTAATTCCTTCGATACTGGCGTCCACTATAGCCTATTTCATCTATGCTGCTTTTTTCGGACTAGATCCTTTTCTACAACTCCATGAATCTATAAATGTCGTCAATCTTAATTACACATATTTTATAATTCTGACTGTATTATTTGGGATATTCTCTGGTTTATTTGTCCTTCTTTTTATGGGATTATTGAGAGGGTTTACTAATAAATTATCTGGTTTTTTTCGAGATAAACTAGGATTATGGATATTACCATTCTTTGGAACAATATTATATTCGATTTTCCTATTTTTAGTTATTCCATATATTGGGACAGAATTTGAAAAAATTCTTATCAGACCTGATTCTGACTATTTGACTCAATTTACTAATCAGATTAATGTACCTATTGCTTGGTATTTTCTTTTATTCCTTATATTTCTATTTTTAATCGCATTATTTCTATCGATAGGGACATTAAACAGCGCTGGAATTATTCTACCTCTAATTCTATTAGGTTCTCTTCTGGGGGGGTTCTTTGGAATAATCTTTTACCCCGAACATGTGGAATTATTTGTTATTTTAGGGATCGCATCGGTTTTAGGGGCTGCCATTAATAATCCAATTACTGCCATCGTAATCGTTATTGAAATGACCTGGTTTCCTATATTATTTATCCCTGTTGGGATTTCTACAATTTTAGCATACATTTTCAGCGGTCCCAGCTCAATGATTGCAACTCAGGAATATATCTATGAAAAAGCAAAAATATCAACACCTTAATAAAATTTGTTAACAAATACCCTTATATAAGAGGAGTCATATTATTTCTTCAGAACTAATATAAGGGTTTAGTATGGTAGTAATACAAGGCGGAAATGGTTCTTGCCAAGATAGTGCGATAATTATCGAGGGTTGTAATAATATCGAAGGTGTCAGTCGGCAATATGATGAAATGAAAAAACGCTTTGGAAATTATAAAATGTTAAAGCGAGCACTTATCAAGGACAACGATAAAATGTATGATAAGTTCATTTTAGACATTAACGGGCAAGAGAGAATAATTTATTTTGATATCACTGATTTTTTTGGCAAATATTAGAGACAATAGAGAATATCTGGTACTTTTTTCTACTAAAAATGTTTTTTGGGAAACTTTGATTAGATATTAATATTATTATGTTTCATTCAACTAATCATAATACTCCTGATGTAGGATTTAAAGAAGTAATACTTAGAGGTCAAGCCCCAGATAAAGGATTATATATGCTCAATAACATCCAAACCTTATCTCAAGAGCAAATATATTCATTTCAATCATTACCTCTAAATGAAATTGGTTTTATTGTTCTTTCGAAAATTGTGAAGCAAAGTATTCCTAAAGATACCTTCAAGCAGATTGTAACTGATGCGCTTAATTTTAAAGTCCCTATAAAACAAATTACGGAAAAGGATTATATGTGCTATCTTGATAATGGTCCTACTTGTAGCTTTAAAGATTTTGGTGCGAGGACTTTAGCACGTGTAATGCAATATTTCTTAGAACAAGACGATGAAAATATTATCATCTTAACTGCTACTTCAGGGGATACTGGTGGCGCAGTAGCGCAAGCATTTTATGAAATGGATAGGATCCAAGTAGTAGTGCTATATCCCAAACATGAAATTAGCGATTTGCAGAGAAAGCAAATGACGACATTGGGAAAAAATATTACAGCTATTGGGATACAAGGTAAATTTGATGATTGTCAGCGATATGTAAAACAAGCATTTGCAGACCCTGACTTATCTCATCTTAATCTCTCTTCTGCAAATTCAATAAATTTCGGTCGGTTACTTCCACAGACATTATATTATTTCTGGAGTTATTCAAGAGTTGTTCAAGAGAAAGGAGAAAAAGTGATCTTTTCGGTACCATCGGGTAATTTTGGAAACTTGATGGGGGGATTAATAGCTCAGAATATGGGACTTCCAGTCAAAAAATTTATAGCTGCGGTAAATGAAAATGATGAATTCCCTAATTTCCTACAGACTGGCACCTATAAGAAGGTTGAGCCCTCAAAAAATTGTATCTCGAATGCTATGAACGTTGGGCATCCCTCAAACCTCGCACGATTAATAGATTTATACGGGGGACATATCGATGAAAACGGAAATATTCATAATAATCCAAACATGGATAAAATACGCCAAGATATTACTTCATATTCCATATCAGACCAGGAAACTAAGGAGACTATCAAAAATGCTTATACTCGTTTTGAACTGGTACTAGAGCCCCACGGAGCGGTCGGTTGGGCAGCACTCCAACACTATCGCAAGGATAATCCTACGAAGGACAAGATCAAATCGATAACTTTTGAGACTGCTGACCCTGCCAAGTTCCCAGAGGAGATTATCGAACTAATTGATATTATTCCAAAAACCCCAGATTCTTTAGAAGAGATTCAGAATCGTGAAGAGGTTCCTAATCCACTCGAAATTGCAAAGTATGAAGATTTTAAAGTCTTTCTCGAGCAGAATTATTGACTTGTTTTAGGCTAAATTTTTTTCTCTCATTTTACTTATAATTTGAAAGAGTAAATCAGCTGTTCGGTAATTATTTATTGGATTAATTTTTATTATGGTAGGTTTATATTTCTTTTTTAGTAGGTATTACTGGGGTGAATAATTTTGTTAAAATATTTAAAAGAAGAAGATTATGAAACGATATCTAAAGTATTATTCACGGGTTTAGACTTTGCGGGCAAATCTTCTATCATTTTGACCTTAAAACGAGAATTTGCTCAAATTGGAGATGCTACTCCCACACAAGGAAGCCAAAAACGTATGTTTGATTTTCTAGGTAGGCAAATTAGTGAATGGGATTTAGGAGGACAGCGAAAGTATCGTATTTCCTATCTTAAACGTCCCAATGATTATTTCGCTAATACAAATGTTGCTATTTATGTTATAGACATTCAAGATGAGACCAGATTTGATGAATCTATAGATTATTTGCATAAAGTAATAAAAAAGTTTGAAGAGTTAGAAATAAGTCCTTTTGTGCATATTTTCTTCCATAAATATGATCCAACCATAGTGCAGTATCATGATAATCAATATGAAAATATTGTTGAGAACCTAAAGGAACAAATCAAAGAAAAGATTTCTTATAAAAATATAGACTTTCATAAAACTTCTATTTTTGATATCTCTTCTATAATCAAATCAATGTCATCTATTTTTCTGTCCCTAGTTCCCAAAACAGTCCTAATTGACACTACGCTGCAAGAGTTTGTAGAAAAAACCAACTCCAAAGGTATTATTATTGTAGATGACAACTCGCTCATGATTAGTTCATATTTTATAGATGATGAAGTAAAAGAGCTTGCTAAGGATTCAATCCCATATTTTTTGAGCTTGAATGATAGTTTTGAAAAAGTAGATGTCGAATCTTTGGGAGATTCTCAAAATTCTGATAAGACAACTGTCATTCAAAAAAATGATAATTACTTTATCTTCTCTAAAATTGATTTGAATAAAGATGCTCCTCCCTATTATCTGTTATTAGTTAAAGATACACCCGAATATGACAAAAAAAATATACAATCGATTTCCACGCTCTTTGGGGAAATTCTTTATTAATCAAATCTATTATGTTGTAATTTCTAAAACCTAAATCATAGATTTCTTTCAACCCTTTTTTCTTTTATAGAAAAAATATCCAGAAAAATAATTAAAAAATTTCTCGTAGGAATTTTTCTAAAAATCAGAACCAAATTAATAAATTTGAATTCTTCTTTTATTTGTAATATAGAATATTTTTAGGTTTAAGAACTCAAGGTGGAATTCATCTAATGGAATATTTAAAGGAGGAGGACCCAGAGGCATCGAAGATTTTGTTCACTGGACTTGATGGGGCTGGGAAGACCTCGATTATTTTAGCGCTTAAGAGAGAATTCTCAAAGATAGCGATTTTGTCTCCAACAAGAGGGGCACAAAGAAGAGTTTTCGAATTCTTGGGAAAAGCAGTGTCAGAATGGGACTTAGGAGGTCAGAAATCCTATCGAATCGCGTATTTAAAGAATCCTGGCAAATATTTTGAGAATACTGAAATAGCAATCTATGTTATCGATATCCAAGATAAAAAGAGAATCCCAGAGGCAATTGATTATTTAAAGGATGTGATCACACAATTTGAAGAACTGGAAGCCGAACCTCCCATATATATCTTCTTCCATAAATTTGACCCAGTCTTAGAACGGAGCGCATATAATGAATATTCCAATTTAACAATTAACTTGAAGGAAGATATAAAAAGCGAAGCCGATTATAAACGACTCTACTTTTATAATACCTCAATATATGATCTCCCTTCCATTATCAAAGCAATGTCAGAAATCCTTCTTACCTTATACAGTAAATCCGAATTAATTGATAGAACCATAGAGCAATTTGCCAATAAAGTTAAATCTGACGGAGTGGTGGTTATAGATGATAATTCACTTCAAATTGGAAGTTATTTTAAAAATGATGAGATTAAAGAAATTTTAAATTCATCCACGCCCTACTTCCTAACACTTAATGACAGTTTCAAGGCAGCTGAGGAGAAAGGTGGACTATTCAATAAATCAGATACCAGTGTCTTAGTTCAGCGCTATAAAAAATATTTCATCTTTACACAAATTTCTCTGAAAGATGATGTACCACCATATTATCTGTTATTGGTTAAAGATGAGCCAAATTATAAGAATGAAGATATAGAAAGCTTTACAAATATTTTGAAACAAATCTTATATAAATAGAATACACTACTATTTTATTGTTTAATATTTTGTACTTGCATTTCGATCTGGCGTACCATATTAAATAGTTCAGGTTCATAAAATAGATCATATGTAATATTTTTTGAATCAATAGTAATGAATTTATATCTGGAGTTTTATATATTTCTTGATATAGTTGGTGAGTTTTTTAAATATCATAGAAAGCAAAATCTCTCCGTTATTATTTATTATTATTAAAATAAGATTGCTAAGAAAAAAAGAAAATGATTATTTGTCCTAATTGCGGCTCCACGAACGATGAGAACACGAAGGTATGTCGGAAATGCGGAGCCTTACTTCCCGTATCCACCAAACCCCCACGATTACGGGTGCCGTTTGGAAATAGAGAAAAGGAAAAAGATACAGACAAAAAGAAGAAAGAAACACAAGGGTTCCAACAAGCCAGAACACCTCGAATAAATAATCATGCACCTGCTGAAGTTCGATTTTTCAACTCCAACAATTCCTCTTCTGAAAATAATAAAAACATGGAGCTTCAGGAAATTCCGATGAATGAGCAATCTTATGAGTCAGAAAATAAAGAGAAAGCAGAACCCAAAACTTCCCAAAAAACTCGAAAGGAATATCTCCAAGAAATTGATCCCAGTCCTTTTGATGGTTCAATGTTTGCATCAGATCCAATCGAGCGATCATCACGTCCCCAACCACAAACGTTACCGGAAGAGCGAACTCAACAAGCTCAACCCCAGCAACCAGAAACTCAGAGTAGTCCTTCGAACCAGATTCAAGGAAGACAAAAACAGCTCGAAAAGGATATGAGAGATGTTTTGGGATTTCTCTCTGAAAAGCTTCAAGTTCCCCAATCAAAGCAAGAAGTTGAAGAGAAAAAACTAACTTCTGAAGAAATTGAAATTGAAGAGAAAGAGCTCAAACCGGAAAGTCTAAATGAAATATTAAAACAATTATTAAATATCGATATTCAGGTTGAAGCCTCAGCGCTTATTAATCGAGATGGGACTATCTTAGCATCTGCGATCTCAGATCGGATTTCTGACACGTTATTCGCAACCATCGGGCAGAATCTCTCCATGATGGGGTCGGATATAATCGAAGGGTTGAGCGCCGGCTCTTTACAATCTATCTCCGTGAGAGGGACTGAAGGTGTGCTCGACCTCGCACCAATTGATCCACAAAATCCAAATCTTAGTAAAATGCTCTTGATAATTTTCTCAAACCCAAAAGTCAAAAGTGGTGTAATTAATATCGCTACGAATATGGTCAGGAAACAAGTCAAAGAGTACCTTGGAATTGATTAGATATTTCTCACGTTTCGAAATTCTCTTTCCCAATTAATCATTCATAATTGTTATAATGACTTAGGAAAGATATTACTTCTATATACTCTCTTTACTTTTTTTTAATTATGGTAAAAAGCTGAATTCTGTAATGTATTTCATCCCAACATTTTTTTTCTTATTTTTTTTTTACATTTAATCGTTTTTTGATGAGATAGAAAATTCTTATGAAGTAAAATTTAAATATTTGCAAAATAAATTATTCATCAATTATCTGATCATTAATGATGATCGGAGTATCATATAGAAAAACTGGGAAGACTATAATGAACAAAAAGCAAACAGGAAGAATTGAAGCCAAAAATGTTAAAACGACATCAAATATGCTTAGAAAGAAGAATATAAAACGATATGTAGCGATTTGTAGCTTGGGTGTGATATTGATCTCAGCTGGAGTTGCATTACCTATTGTTATCCAAAATTTAATAAACGACGGGCTTTCAGAGCAAATTGTTGTCCCCTCGTCAACGGATCCAAATTATGACCACTGGACATCAAATAATTATGAGGGTGCACCAGAAGAATATTATACCTATTACTTATGGAACTTAACAAATCCAGAACAATATTTAAGCGGTGAAAATCCTCTTTACGAAGAAATTGGGCCATTTAAATTTCGTGCGTTCAAATATAAATATGATATCACGTTTCAAGCCGATGATAAAATAGTCACTTATAAGGAATACGTTGATTATGTTCAAGTTGAGGGTGAGAATGCTTCGGAAATAAATATCACTAATATCAATCCCGGAGTTTTAGGGGCGTTTGAAGTCGCGGGTGGAACCGAAATGGATTTTATGAAAATGAATTTTCCATTTCTTCTTTCCGAGGTTCGAAATATTTTCTTGGACGAGATTGAAACAACAATGGGAGAGATTTTAACACGAGAGGGTTTGACTGATATGTTAGTTGGGGCAATCGATGATATTCTTGAAGTTGCCAGACAAGAATACAAGATTATAGACTGGGGATTAGACTTCCTTGAGAGAGTAGGAATTAATATAGTCCAGATCGTAGAAGATGTTTTAAATTTTCTATTTGACAGTGGACTGCTTCCGGCTCAAAACCTAATAGATTTTATGAGCGATGCAATGCCTAGTCCTACATCAGTGTTGTATGAACAGTGGGCAAATGATAATTTTCCAGAGATTGACTGTGATCTCGCTGTACTTTACGATGGACTTGCAGCCTTAGATGAAGATAATTATGATGATGAGACAAATAATGACAATTCAATTTTATTAGATTTGATGAAATGGTTATTAGAGGATACAAGCTTCGGAGATGAGATTAAAGAATTATTAGAAGGATTGATGAATGATTTAATCCAAGATTTAGGTGATGATCTGGTTAAAGAAGTGGGAGATCCAATACCTCCACACGAAGGAGTAGATATAGATGGTAGATTTGGCTATATTGATTATGAGGGTGCTTCTGGAAGTGATCTTAATATCGCAGAGAAAGAAAATGGAGGATCTGGGTTGACTTATGAACAATGCGAAGCTCTTTGGAACGAAACCGATCCTTATTCCTTACTCGGATTTTATTATTTGGAAAATCAAATATGGTACGATGCAATAGAAGAACAAAACATAGATAGCAGAAATTTTCTAATGGATAGATATAGTATAGATGAAACCCAGCTAAATTTTATATTAAATTGGATACACACAGCAATTAATATATGGGGTCCAAATGCGGTTGAATATAATCTAAATGAAGAATATAATTGCGGAGTAATCACTACTCGAACAGCCGAAGAATGGCTATTTTCTGCAAAAGATACAGCTATTGAGACCTTTATGGCCTATTTTGGTCAAGATACAAAAATCGCGGAAGTCAATATTTTCGATGATTGTGAAAACGAGAATGAGGCTGAAATAGAAGAGGTGAAAAGTTATACTATTAAAACAGGTCAAGATAACATGAATGAGGCTAAACAAATAGTTAAATACGATGATTCCGAGACAGTAGATATTTGGTCCTCTCCAGAACAAATCAAAGGCTCTGACGGGATGCAATTCCATCAAAATCTCAAGAAAGGAGAAACTCTGCAAACTTTCCAACCTGATCTTATGCGCGTAGTTAATTTGGAATATATTGGTCAATCTTCTATATATGGAATAAATTTACATAGATATACTCTCTCTGACGACACGTTCACAGAAAATGAAAAATATTTTATGGATACACCAGGATTTATTAACTTATCACCAGTCGAAAAATATCAAGGTGTACCTGTAAGGGTGAGCAAACCACACTTCCTCGATTGTGAATGCTCAAAATTAATAGAAACTGTTGAGGGAATGAATCCCGATAAGACGAAACATAATACGATTATTGATGTTGAGCCGATCTCAGGAATAACCATGAATGCGAAACAGAGAATTCAAATTAATTTTGAAGTTTCTCCATCAGAACATTTGAAATCTAATATAAATCAATCAATAATGCCAATTATGTGGTTCGAACGGGGCGGACAAGTTCCAAAAGATTTAGCTAATGAGTTCTCAAGTCAAGTTTATCCTGCATTAATTGCAAAGAATAATATAATGTTTTGGGGACTTCAGATTGGTGCGATGATGACCATTACAGGAGGAGCATTTACAGGAAGAAATGTCGTTCAAAATCGCACGATTAAAAACAAAATTGCTCCTAAATCAAAATCTGAGATGAAAAAGAATATTGCTAAAATAAATGATAAACTTGGATATACTCTTCAGAAAAACAAATTAAAACATAAAAAAATCTCAAAAACCGAAAAATAATTTCTAAAACTACATTTTTATAAATACCCTACTAATTATTTTCTATTTTTTTCTACAATTCCTAATTCTTATTATTTTTAGTATAATTGTTTTACATTTTTGGGTTTTTGTCATATTGATGTTCAATAAGATAAGATTTAAATAGATAAAAAACTAAATAGATAGTTATATGTGTGATCAGTAATGATGATCGCAGTCTTTTAGAAAAAAAAAGGAAATATATTTACAATGTCAAAGAAAGTAGCAGTAGCATCAATTATGTGTTTGGTTCTCGGCGGAATTTCCTTACCCGGGGGTATGCTTTTAGATAATCTCATTACAGACTTAACTTATAACTCCGTGGATGAGGGCCTCTTAGGTATTAAAGAAGAGGGTGTCCCGTTGGTAGAACCAATGATAAAACAATATGGGAGCGGAGAAGCATTGAGTCAAATTAAAGGTGTAGGAACCCTCGCAATCGAGGATCTCATCCATCAAATGGGACCCGCAATTGCTTTATCCACAATTGAGGATATTGCCCCCGATGCAATTGAGGAAATGATTCTTCAGATGGGCCCCGCGATTGCTTTGGATATGATACGAGATCAAGCTCTAGAAGCTTCTGGACCACTCGTTAATGCGA
>WJIN01000088.1 GCA_014730295.1 Promethearchaeota archaeon
TCACCAATTAACCTTAACCCGCCCTTAACTAATAGTGCCAATGCGCTAAAAATACGCACACTCGTACCCGAATTATAGCAATCTATTGTTGTAATTGAGGAGGTAGAAAAATTCTCTCTTCCAGTGATTATGTACATATTATGTTCCTGGGGCAAAATTTTGATTCCTAATTGTTTTAATATATTAATAGTGACCTCAACATCTCCAGAAACCAGTGGATTTTTAATTATAGACACACCGGGAGCAAGCGCTGCCAATATGAACGCCCTGTGGGAATAACTTTTTGAGCCAGGTGGTATTATTTGTCCATTTAATCTGTCTGTGGGAGCAATTATTTTTAAATCCATTTTAATAATACATAGGATTTTGATAGATTTAATTTTAATTGTGTACTTTTCACAATAGAAATAAAATTTGAATGGAATGTCTTTATTTTTATGTTTAAAAAGGAATTTCCTTCAAGTTTTAATAGATTTAATGATCGATTAAGTTTTAATATGTTCAGATATGAAAACTAGGTGCCAATATATATGGATGATAATTCTTTAGGAAGAGCCTTTAAAATAACTTCATTTGGAGAAAGTCATGGAAAAGTGGTAGGGATAATTATTGATGGTATTCCCGCAGGATTAGCATTCGATAGGCCGTTTATCCAGAATGAATTGGAAAAACGTAAACCAGGACAATCAAAGGTATCTACTCAGAGAAGAGAAGCAGACGAGGTTAAATTCTTATCGGGAATATTTAAGAATAGAACCACCGGAGCCCCTATTTGTATGATTATCAAAAATAAAGATGTAGATTCTTCAAAATATGAGGATCTAAAAGATTTACTGAGACCCTCACATATAGATTATACCGCATTAAGAAAATATGGAGGTTTCGCAGATTACCGAGGATCAGGAAGATTCTCTGGAAGGATTACCGCTGGATTCGTGATGGCTGGAGCTGTAGCAAAATTAATCCTCAGAAAGTATGAGATTAGCGTGTTTGCCTATACAAAGAGTATAGGAGTTATTGAAGATGAACAAGAATATAATTTTGATGACTTGGATCATCTAAGGGCACTTAGAGAAGCCTCTATTGTAAGGTGTATGAGTAACAACATATCTGAGAGAATGATCAAACTAATTGAGGAAATTAAAAACGAGAATGATTCGATTGGGGGAACTATAAAATGTGTAGTTACAAAATTTCCCGCTGGAGTTGGTGGACCTGTTTTTCATAGTCTTGAATCAGATATTAGTCGTGCTATGTTTTCGATTCCAGCAGTAAAAGCAATCGAATTCGGGTCAGGATTCAATGCTGGGAGAATGCGTGGTTCCGAGCATAATGATCCTTGGAGGTTGATTGATGGAAAAGTAAGACCCATGAAAAATGATGCGGGAGGAATCATTGGAGGGATATCAACTGGAATGCCCATTAAATTTAGGGTTGCTATTAAACCGACTGCATCTATAGGGATAGAACAAAATACAGTAAATATCAAAAAGATGGAGAATACCACCTTTAAACTAACAGGAAGGCACGATCCTTGTATAGTTCCACGAGTTATTGTGGTAATAGAGGCTATGACCGCAATAAGCTTGGTTGATCATTTATTATTAGAAGGAAAAATTCCGAAAGTATTCAATTAGAATATAAAGTGTAAAATATGAATACTCCAATTAAAGCTGTATTAATGGGTGCGGGAAATCGAGGGATGACATATGGAGGTTATGCTTTAAAATATCCTGACAAATTGAATTTTGTAGCAGTTGCAGAACCTATTAAACGAAGACGAGAAAAATTTGCTCAATTGCACCATATTTCCGAAGATAATATCTTTAATGATTGGGTAGAATTATTAACTCAGAATAAACTGGCAGATGTTGCGGTAATTTGCACTCAGGATCAAATGCATACAAACCCTACAATAACCGCGTTAGAAAAAGGATATGATATCTTGTTGGAAAAACCTATGGCACATACCTTAGAAGATTGCTTGACAATTGTACAAAAAGCGGAAGAAACTGGAAGAATATTGGGTGTATGTCATGTTCTGCGATATACTGACTTTTTTAATACGATCAAAAAAACAATCGAATCAGGCAGATTGGGTAAAATAATAAATATCACTCATAGAGAGAATGTTGCTTGGTACCACTATTCTCATTCATATGTAAGAGGAGAATGGGCTAATAGGGAAATATCCTCCCCCATGATTCTTGCGAAATGTTGTCACGATTTAGATTTGTTATATTGGTTTGTAAACGATATCCCTACTAAAATTAGTTCTACGGGTGGACTATTACATTTTATACGACAGAACGCCCCAGAAGGTGCTCCTGAATATTGTGTAGAAGGATGCCCGATTGAAGACTCATGTCTGTAT
This sequence comes from Promethearchaeota archaeon, assembly GCA_014730295.1. The sequence goes on from WJIN01000088.1 coordinate 2,375, forward strand.
TATGCTCCTCGAATTTATATAGATATAGAACCTATTATCCAAATTGTCCAAAAGAGCAATAAAAGATTTTACAAATTCCTTATGAAATTAAGAAAAGATCACGTAAAATTTTTAAACTTTCTCGCAAAGATAATTCCCCCCTTAAAGAGATTGCGCTATTGGAGAGACTGGCCCGTGAATTACCTCTATGAAGAAGAGGAAGAAGATTATTCCGATGAGACAAAAAGGAGCATTCTCAAAAGAAGTCCCTATGGAAAGTGTGTATACCAATCGGACAATAATGTGGTTGACCACCAGCTAGTCCAAATAAATTTTTCCAACGGAGTAACAGCTAACTTAACTATGCATGGGTTTAGCGAGAGTGAGGGTAGAACCTTGCGGATTGATGGGACAAAGGGAACTCTTAGAGGGCAATTTATGAGTTTCGGAGAGACAATTACTTTTTATGACCATTTTACCGGAGAAAAGGAGAAGATATTCCAAAAGGAATTAGATGTGAGCGGTGCGCAACATGGAGGAGGGGATTATAAATTATTAGATGCTTTCATTGAGACACTCACGACCAAGGAAACGACTTCCTTGACTAATGCGAGAGAAGCAATTGAAAGTCATATGATGGCCTTTGCTGCTGATGAAGCTCGATTACATGAAAGAATGGTAAATATGGATATGTACCATAAGAAATTAAAGGATACTTGAAAAAATACATTTAATTAGTTTGATATGATTATTTATCATAATAATATTTAATCGAATTAAATTAAAAGTTGAGGAAATTGGGAAATGAGTAAAGATAGTGATACAAGTGGGCAATGGATTGAATTTTATAAAAAAAAAGGCGATAACTTAGTGGAGCTCTCAAAAAATCATATTTCGAATAAAGAATATCGAAAAGCTTTAGAGTTGCTAAGTCAAGCATATTCTATGTATAAAAAAGGAAATTGTGCTGAAGACGCAGAGAAAACAAAACAAAAATTCGATGAATTAAAGCAAGAGCACTTCAAAAAGAAAGAATAGACTTGAAATGAGTGAAATCTCTCCCCCTTATTAAATAACATATCTTAAAAGCAATGAATTAGTAATCTTTAGATATCTGCGTCTGATATTAGTTTACTCTTTAATCTTCTTTTTATATCTTCGATATGTGGACCATTCCAGAATATTTTTTGACATTCGGGATTCACACACTGATAAAAAGTATCGTAATATAAATATGTTGATTCATTAAGTTCCTCTTTGATTTCATTTTTATTTTCAATCTTTTTTAATTCTGAATTACACACAGAGCATCGTGCGTGCTGCATATTAATGTTATATTCTAAACCTAATTTCTCTTTGAGCTGTTTCAAAAAATTGTATACCCCTTCACCTTCTAAATAGATGCTTTTATCTGGAATTTTATTGTGGAAGGGATAATCTCGAGTGATGACAATTCTATTCGTTTTCTCGGCATATTCTCTCAAAATGTCATCCGGGATAGGATCTATTTCATAAAGATCGATAAGGTCATTCGCATAGACAGTATCATAGGAAAACATCCTTAGAAATCTAGTGAGCTTACCGAACATAGAATCCGTAAGAAATTTCATCACATCAACGCCCACATAACTCTCATGATTCTAAAATATAAATCCCCATATTTAAATCTAATAATTAAAGGGAAAAAATATTAATATTATTCATTCCCATCTTTTGATAGTATGGTTGAAACAAAAGAATTAATGGAAGAGGCTGTTAAATTTCATGGACACACTTGTCCTGGGCTTGCTTTAGGCGTACTGGTGACAAAATATATCTTAGAGCATGGTTATGATTTTTCTATAGATGAGGAACTTGTTGCTGTGGTAGAAAACGACAATTGTAGTGTGGACGCTCTCCAAGCTCTTTTAGGAACCACTTTCGGCAAGGGAAATTTAATTTATAAAGATTATGGAAAAAACAATTATACTTTTTATAATAGAGATAAAAAAAAGGCTGTCAAACTTTCTTTAAAGGGAGAGCCTTATAGTCATGAGGAATATACCAGAGAAGAACGCCTAAGAATGCTCTTAGAATCCGATCCAAATGAGATTTTTGATGTAGAACTGGTCGAGTTTGAACCTCCACAACAAGCACAGATTCATGAATCGATTGTATGTGATGAATGCGGAGATCCAACGATGAGCACGCGAATAAAAAATTTCAATGGAATGAACCTATGTATCCCTTGCTATCATAAGTTGGCACAGAATTAGTACCCTATAGCAATCTATTTCCTATCTATTTTATGATTTTTGTAAATGTTTTTTTTTTCTGTTAAAATTTTATTCTTAATAATTCTTAATCTCAATCTATTTATTCATTCGTTTTATCTGATAATTACAATAGAAGAAAGAGCAATTTATTCTAAAATTTACACATAAATATTAATTAGTTAATTAATTACAAAAATTATAACTGAAATTTTACCTCTATATGATTCTACGGGAATTCACAGAACGCGATATAAACGAGATAACGAGTCTTATGAAGAAACTCTGTACGATTAAAAACCAAGAATTCGAGGAAGAAAGATGGAGGGATAATTTAGAGGAACAAATGCGACAAGACACCAACAGTGAGGTCATTGTGGCATTTGATGAGGAAACAAATCAAGTGTTAGGGATGGCTCATTGTTCTATTAAGAAATCTGATAAAGGATTTCGATTCGGATATGTGTCTAATTTGATTGTGAAGGAAGAAAAGCGGAGAGCGGGAATTGGTGAAAAAATAATGCATCATATTATCGACTTTTTCAAACGAAATCACATAGAATCAATTAGATTGGCGTTAAAACCCCACTTAAACAGAGCTGCTGAAGAACTATTCTTGAAATTAGGCTTCCATAAAATATTCGAAATATATGAATTAACAATCTAATGTCAAAATGACAAAAATTTTACCAATCATTTTAAATTATTATTTATATACCTTAGAAAAAGATAAGTTGATTTTGTATGATTAATAAAGAATTAGAGGAAGGACATACACTCCTCGTGAAAGGTCCTACCAGGGTTAACATTGTGAAAGGGTCAATAGAGATCTTTGGAAAAACAATCTCCGGAGATCAGAGCGAATCTATAACCGACTTGGATAATTTAGAAGAGGAAAATGTGCTGATAGTTCCTGATGCCAAGCAATACCCTCTCTATGCGACGGAGGATGTAAATTTTGAGATCTATACCAATAATCCAGAAAAAAATTTAGAAGAAATTGAAGAAAATTCCATTCCAGAAGAATGGAGAGATATCAAGGATTCAATTTTGAACCAAATCAAGAAAAAGAAAGAGGGCGAATATTTAAAAATAATGGTCCTTGGGTTGAGTCGAGGAAAAACTACGCTCATTAAATATCTCGCTAATAAACTCCTTCATGAAGGCTATAAAGGAGGATATCTGGATTCTGATTTAGGACAACAAATAATGTATCTCCCGACTACAATAAGCATTGGAGAGATTGAAAAACCGATCATTTCCGGCGAGGATATATCCCCAGATTTTACCACATTTATCGGAGCGACTTTTCCCAAAGGCAACCTCAAATTTATCGTATCCCATGCGAGCAGAAATATGATAAATGATTACGTTGAGAAATTCGAAGATACCGATTTTATTCTGATAGATACTGACGGATGGATAAAAACGGAAGCTGGTGTTATTTATAAAAAATTTTTTATTGAAACGGTTAAGCCAGACACGATTGTAATCTTTCATGATAAAGATGTAGAAGAACTCAAAGAAATCGAAAAAGATGCTAAAAAGAAGTCCAAATTACATCTTATAGAGAAAGAGAATGAATTTTATTATGAAAAAAGTAAAGATGAACGGAGGTTTCTTCGTCAGAGCCAATTTTCTAAAGTGCTACAGGACTATAGGAAAATAACGATTGATCTTGATGATATTGAATTTGTTAAATATCAATTTAACAAGGATGAAAATAGAATTGAGGAGGAAGTACTAAATACCGAAGAATTGATAAAGCTTCCCTATCATTATGTCCTTATTGCCCTTTTAGACGATAATTCTAAAATTATTAAGATTGGGCTGCTTTTTTCGATAAATATAGAGAAGGACTATATATTACTATTTTCTGATTTAAGCTATAAAGAACAGTTAAAAATAGATAGGATCTTGGTAGGGAGTCTTCGACTAAGTACAAAAGGCAATCACCAAGGTTATTTATATCTATAGTGCTTGTTTATTCTAATTTCTTCTTTATTATTTTATAGCCTAAATCCGAAGCATTTAATTAACAAGTCAAATATTGTATTGATATCGAAATATGTAGAATTTTGATATTAGGATGAGCGAGCAAAATCTAGTAAAATTCGTGGATTTTATGCGTAAGTCTGGAAGCGAAACAGACATGGAACTGGTTAAATTAGGTAAATCACTAGGATTAGATTTAGTCTCTTTTAAAAAACTGAGAGAATCTCAAGATGATAAATTTACTGATAAAGTACGCAAAAAATCGCTGAATTTATTAAATCAATATAATGAACACCAAATACAAGACAAAGAGGTATTTTTCGTAGGAAGTATTGATTTTATGATTGCGGAGAATAAAGAAGGAAAAGTTAACTATTTTTTGTTAGAAGCAAATGGAGGCAGTTCAAGAGGACTTTCGATATTAACCCCAAAACAACAGAAGCTAATTTACGATGGATATATGGAAGCAATTAATTTAGCCTTGGAAAAGGATTACAATAAAGATTCCACGATTACAATCTTAGTTGGAGTACCCGTAAATGATGGACTAATACACGAAAAAGCTATATTGATTTCATATCTAAGAGATAATCTTCAAAAAAAGAATTTTAAAGTAGGCATTTATAGTGTAGGTGACTTTTCCAAAGAGACTTCCGATGATATTAGGTTTATTGTTGCCGATTATAAGCAGTTATCGGATAGGGTGTCATATAATAACTATTGGGTTAAATTTAATAGCGTCAATATCCAGATATTGATTGGAGATGGAATTGCTCGACGATTACGCGATGATGATTTCCAACAAATCATTACGGAGAATTTAGAGAAATTAAATACAATAATCGTAAATCCGATATATTTAATTACAGATGATAAATCTCTCTCTTACCTTGCTAAGCATTTAGTAAATGAGAAATTAGAAAAATACCAAAATGCTACATTTCTATTTACAAAGGCATTTAACGATGAAGAATTGGTGGAAAAAATTAAAATAGCCGTAAATTCCTATGATAGGCCATTTATCATTAAACCACATGGAGGATCTGGAGGTGCTGGGGTGATGTCGATATTTCCTGGAGATGTCAAAAACGATGAGATAAAGATTAAAATGATCATCGAAGAAAGCAAAAAGGAATACTATGATAAGTTTATGAAAACTAGAAATCCGTATCCATATACCATCCAGGAAATGGCCAAATTCTCTCTTATAGATTGGAGAGGGGGAAAACATACCTTTGATATACGTATATATTTATCTCAAATCGATGGAAAGCTGATACCAGTAGGGGGTTTGGCACGAATAGCCCGTGGAATCTTTATAAGTGGGTTAAGCAAAGAGGAATTTGTAGTCAACCTAAGTGGTTTTAATGGTCGCATTGAGGTCGATAGAGGCTTAGGCTTTTCTTCTGAAGCCGCAAAACTTTTAGGGTTGAATTTAGATCATTTTATTGAACTGTTTTGTAATTCATGTATTATTTTTAAAAGTATCGCAGAAAATTATCAAAAGATTGTAGATTTCGCGAAGTGGGAAAAAATTATAGGACCAGAAAAAAATGGATCATGAAACATTAGCATCATTATTAGATATCTCTCACAGACAAGAACTCTTCACTAAAATTCTCTCAAACTTAAAGGAATTTGCTGAATTGGATTTTATTGAATATGATGAATTTGAAACTGGTGAAGGGATCATACCGAGTCTGAAAATGAGTAAAAATGACGGAGTAAATAATACAAGATATTTGAAGGTATACACTGCTGCTCAGCATAATGAATATAATGGTCTCTTCGGGATTTTGGAATTTTTAAAGGGGCTCAAGGAAGGTGAAATCGATCCTGAGGGAATTTTAAAGTATGACCAAGATATCGTGTTCTTTCCATTAATGAATCCATATGGATTTACTCACCCAAGAAAGGATAATAAATCAGGTTATTATTTGAAAAATGGTACAAATTTGAATCGATACTGGAGAAAGACCTTTGCGCCCGAATCGGCTTATAGCAAAGGAGATGCGAAGGGATATCCCATCCCAGACCATGCGAAATATGTAAAACATGTCTTACAACCATATTGGGATAATTCAGATATAGCAATCTATCTATTAGATTTTCATGAAACTTCACTACTTGAACGATTTTCGCGAGACCTTCTTAAAAATTTCAAGAAAAAGTCAATCACTTACAAATTTGATCATTGGCTTAAAGAAGGAATAATTTTGAACATAATGAAATTGTTTGAGATCCCCTATTTTAGACGACCCTTATTTACGAAATGTAATCCTTCAGCTGATCATGATCATATAAATATGACAATACGCCAAGTAGATGTAATATATGATAAATTAGAGCTTTATTTTTCGGAAAATAAAAATAAACTTCCCTTCTATTTTTGTTATAGTACGAAAAGTAGGGAGATTTGTGAAAATCTAGCCCAGAGTGTGTATGAGAATCTTTCTGATATTGTATGGGAAACGTATTTTCCTTCATTTGATCATAGTTTTGTGCAGCACGGGTGTTTTGTTATCATGAGCGATGCAACTTCCCGTAAACGGATTTATTCTATGGAACTCGAGTCTAAGAAACAGTTTTTTAACATTTTTAACGAGATTAGGAAATCACAATCCCAATCTGACTACTTTGAAAACAAGCTTGACGATATGAATAAAAATATAACACTAGCAAAAGAATCCATCAAAGTAATGCTTAAAATGTTTTAATCCTCTAGGAATCGGATAATACCCGCGACCAGCGCCACTTCATTCTTTTTCATAGTATGTCCACCTTTCTTAAAGATTAATTGATTTTCTTTAGGTAAATGTAATATTGAGCTATTTTCTTTAAAATTTCTAAATTTTATGATTTTATCATTCTCTGTATGGATTAAATACACTCTTTCGCTTAATTTTTCATAATTTTTTGCCTCCAAGTTCTCTTTTTGTTCTTTAAATATAAGATAGGGGGAGAGTTTCCTCACTGTGTCTTGATCGGGAAATAATGGAATTCCTCGTATTATATAACTCAAAAGAACAATGGGATTAAAGCGTTTTACATTTTTTTTATAGCGGGAGATACATGAAATTGCGATTATTTTCTCGATGGTAGGATCACCAAAACTTGCAGAGAGGGAGATAATTGCTCCGATACTAAATCCAAGAGAGATTATATTATACGTCTGAAACTTGTTATGTTGTTTTATCCATTGAGTTATCTTCTGATAATCATTTATCCTCTTTTTTAATTGATTACGCCTTCCCACTTTCTTGGAATCGCCCGTACCACGAGCATCATAAGCCAGAATTACGTATCCTTGAATTGCTAAGGGAAGATAGATATATTCCAATGTTTCCTTGGTATCAGAATAGCCGTGGTTTATAATAATCACCGCCTTTTTCTGTTTAACTCTGGATCTGTCAGAAGTCTGGACAATATTTGCTATTAATTGTTTATGATTTCCATCCTTCGATTTCTCATCTATGGGAATTTTAATCTTTTCTCTCCTTACATTTTCTACATCCAATTTACTCCATCTGTCGTACCAAATTTTTCGTAGTGAAAAGTAAGCCTCAAAGGGGATATAGGTAATCAGAAATACCATCGTTGAAAGGATGAGACACGTATCAATAGTGTTTCCAAAAATATTTCTATTAATATGCCAAATAGAGGCACTAATGGAAATACCTACAAGTATAACCAATAATCGCTTTAAGATATCTTTCAACAAGGCTGATCTATTTTTTTATTATTGTTTTTAATTTTAATGGGTAAGTAATCCTATAAAAAAGATGAATAAAAAGAATCTTTTATTCGTATATACGCTCTCCAAATATGTGGTCCCAGAGGGAGAGGAATGATTTAGTAATAGTTAATCAATCTATTTGTCAGGTTTCGGACAGCCAAAATCTTTTGCAACTTGACATCCAGGCTTACTCGATAATCCAGGACAAGGATCACATTTAATTTTTCGCAGCATTTTTTCGACTTGGTCAACTTCAGGACCATATTCCTCATCTTCAGTCTCATCGGCGAGCATATCATCCTCGATCTCACTCAAGTCTTCATAAACATCTTCATCAAGGTTGTCATCCCACTCATCTAGATCGATAACTTCATCCCCATCTTCATCCACTTTTCCTTTGGGAAGGTCTTCCCCTTTCTCTGCTTTCTTTTTTTTTGCCATAGAATTATTCCACTATATTTTTTATTTGTTAATATTAGATGGTAAAAATGATTTTTAAAATTTAGATATTATTGAACTATTAATATTCGATCAATAGAAAGAAAAAATTAAAAATTGAGATGTTCGATTTAAAAAGAGTTTAGGCATTTTCTAGAGTAATTGCATGGTTTAATTCCCGATAAACTTTACATTTCTCTCGATCTTGCTCTGGACACTTCTTTAGCCTCCAACACCGATACTCATGATTTAGATATGCGGGGCATTGTTCTTTTTTTGGACATTCCTTTATTTGCCAGCATTGAAAGGTGTTATTTTCAAAGAATTGGTGGAATTTCTTCGGACACTCCTTAAAATTAAAATCTGTTTCTCTAAGATATTGATCCAAATCATTTGAGTTATAGGTGTTCCAGAAGAGCACGTTTTTACTCTTCTTCTCATCTTGACTACAATAATCAATCATCGCTGCCATAGCTTTGCCAGTATAAGTAGTTTCCAAGGTAAACCCTTTAGAATTTCCTTCTAATTCCATTACAAGATCTATCGCCCTCTGCCCTCTTTCGGTTTTCACTCCATAGTCTGAACCAAGATAGCCTTCGATAATTTCAAAATCATTTTCTTGAATAGCGATATCCGGCACGGAATCGTCGTGCTCTCTCAAATATTTGAGTGCTTTCGAGGCATTTTTTACTATGTTAGATCTATTTATGATCCAATCCATACTTACCGCGGTTATATGGACCTTTGTCTTCAATCCTAAGAGCTTACAACCAAGAATCAAACCAGCTGCAGTCCCCCCCGAACCTCCGGCAACAAAAATCGCATCCGGTTCATCTACAACGCCTGCGTCTATTTGTGTTTTAAGTTCAAAAATTGCATTTACAAATCCCAGTGTTCCGATTGGAGAGCCTAAACCAAACAAGAGACTTCCTCCGGGGAACATGAGATGAGATTTTGGATGGGTAAGTCTGAATCCTAAAACTTTAAGTGCTAATGCTACAAATGATTTGCTAAAATGTAGGTTAGCCCCAAAATGGTCGTAAAGTAATAGAGAACGCTGTACATGCCATGTAATCGGTTGCGGAAATAAAAACAGGTCGCATCTCATATCTAATTCCTTGGCAACGATCGCACAAGCTAAGCAGTGATTTGAACCTATCCCACCAATGGTGATCATTCCTGTTTTGTTATTATCTATGGCCTTTCCGAAAATGAATTCGAACTTGCGCAGTTTGTTTCCACCATAGATATGATGTGCGATATCGTCTCGTTTAATATAAATACGTCCCTCCGAGTTTAATTTCAAATTAATTTCAAGATTATCTAGTCTATCAATTGAAGTGGGAACGCCCGTTAATAGTGGAATCCATGGAACAGTTTCTTTAAGCTCGGGATAGGTCGTGAAAAGAAGGGGTTCTTCTCGAGTCATAGATGAGAGAATTTACTTAGATATAAAAAATCTTTGAAATACAGATATCTTATGACATCCCGATGTCAGCTTCTATCATTCTTGTTATTGCAATATCAAAGAAGTTCTTGAAACTGTGTAAATAATATTCAATTACATTTTTTACATGACATCGTGTCTGATCCGTACCGAATTCAGTGCTTTCGACCTCATCATGAAGCTTTATCAGATAGTTCTGAAATTCTGAAATTGATTCTAAATTAATATTTTCGTAATTTTCAATCAGGTCATTTAAGAGATTAGGAATTTTAAGTAGAAGTTTGGAGTACTTTGAGACCACCTCATGTGGAATCCCTTGAAGATTAATGAGTGCCTCGTTAATAAAGTCTCTTATATAGAGAAGAACCACACGATCTCCGAGAAAACGAATAATGGGAAACCTCGTTTTTGAGACGGGATATTCAGCGAGCCCCGTAATTAAGATTCTAGTACCTAAAGAATATTTCCTATCAATCTCGTCTAATAATAAATCGCTGATTTGGTCTTGGTTGCCTTTCACAATATTTTCCATAATTGTATTGAAAACATTCACGAGATCGACAAGAACTTCATGTAGGTCGATTTTAGAGGCATCTAAAAGAAAATTTACGTAGAACTCATTCCGATTTTGTACATCTTTAAAATCAATTCCGATAATTTCCCTTCGGAGCTCAATAAGAAGCTCGTATAACTCCTCTTTATTGGCAGACGTGTATTTAAGATAAATATCATCAACATCCAATTTAAAGGCAGAGATAATCGCTTGCCGCACCAATTTAAGCGGCATTTTTGTTCCGTCAAGATTGTATACGGTCTTGGAAGCACCTTTATCCTGCGCACGAACAATTAGTGTATTGTCATCCATGGGAAAAAGTGTGATTTCCGATTTTTCTTGTAATTTTGCTTTATTGGTCCATTCTTGAGGAAAGGTAATTGCTTTACTATTTCCTAACTTTATTATACTTCTTTTATATTTTTTCTTATATTCCTTCTCTTGTTCTGTCATAATGAAAGTGTGTTAAAATTCCTAAATATTTGTAAATAAATTATACATTCTTTAATTATATTATATTTTATATTTTATATATATATTATTATACAAGATATACATTACCATTTTCAAGATTTATTTCCACTATGCGTGAACTTAAAAATATTGGGAATTTAAAGTGGAAATTTGGGTTAAAAGTGTGGTATTTTGTATGGTTTTTCTATAAAATGCCTTTATCTGGGAAAAAATTGAGGAGAGCTCTACTTCCGAATGTTTAATGAATGGTGTAAGGTCAAAGTATGGGGTGGGGAATATAAATTCGAAATTTGAAACCCACTCATCAGAGATAAGCAAATTATAAACTTCGCAATAGAGGTTCTGGGTTTTTTGGTCCAATTCTGACAAATATAAAATACGAACTAAAGCTTCTGATAGGTTTTGAAAGTGAGAAATATATTCATTGCGCATAGAAGGAGCAGTGTTTTCACTAAGAGTTGCAGAATGGCGAGCATCATAATTGTGTTGAGTGAGAAATTGTAATATTTTGCTTACGACAGCTGCCGATTCGGGAAGTGAGTAGGGGATTGGCATAGTTTTGATAAAGCTTCCATTAAACCGGAGATATCCTTGCGACATATGAAGTGTACTATATAGATTTTTAAACAGGGAGTCAATGAAGTGTGAATTTAGAATTGCCAGAAGAGCGAATAATTCATTTGTAGAAAGTGAGGGAATGCGTATAAAATACAGCCCCGTAATGTTTGTGAAAACCCCTGGATCGTACACACATGTCAAAGTTTTCGCAATTTCTCGAAAAATTATTTTTTGAGTTGAGATACTATTTCTCTGGGATTTATGTTCTGGGGGTGTATGAAAATAACACACGGGTAATGTATGATTTGCAATTCGGATTTTTTTGTGGAATTTATAGTAAAACTTTCCAACATTTCCGGTGCCGAGGAGAATTAGGTCATCATCGGATTGTTTTTTCTCATCTGCATATGTATAGTATTTTCCATAATTCGTAAATGCGTAAGGTCGATAAATTATCTGCAGATCGTTAAATTTTCCTTCCATGGTCTTAAAATGAGAAAATAGGGAATTGATCAAGTTAATATCTCCTTCGAGAGGGATCACCTTCTCTGGTAAGGAATGCAGTTTTTTTTGAGTGATCTTTTGTCTCTTGGAAGTAACTAAATCTGTCAGTTTTTCAATACTTTCAAAAGTTTGAATATCGATTTTATTTTCATTCGTGGGTGGTTTATTAGAAAGAGTCATAATAATAGGATACACCGAATGAGTAGAAAAGATTTGTAACGAGGATATATTTAAAATCTGGGTGATATGGGTATTCTTCACGAGCAAATTTCGGATTTTTACTCCATAATTAGAGGATAAAAATTTATTGGTGATAATAAAGCAAAGAAGCCCATAATCTTGTTTCAAAATACGTAAGGATTGTTCTATAAATAAAATAGACAGGTCAAATAACTTATATGCGGATTCAAAGGAATTATAAAGCTTTTTTTTATATGATTTTTTCATTGTTTTGTTGTCAACATAAGGGGGGTTTCCAATGATAATATTGAATTCAAACTTCGGTCGGTAATTCAAGAGAAAATCTTTTTCTAAAATATTGAACCTGATGCCCAAATTATTGATAGAGGCGTCGATCTCATCTAAATCTTTGAGCCTGGGGGTTTCAAACTTTTTTAAAATGTCGTTTTTATTGGGTATATCTTCGAGCAACCATAGAAACAGGCGTATTTTTGATATAATACACGCATTTTTATCAAAATCTATACCATATAAATTATCCTCTATAATTTGTTTTTTTAAAGTCCAACGGTCAGTTTTCGGAAATACTACGAAATAGATAGTGAGTAATAATTCAGCTAATTGAACTAAAAATCTACCCGAACCGCAAGATGGATCTAAAATTGATAGATGTTGTATTATTTCTCGTAATAAAGTTTCATCGGTTTGCTTCTTAGTTATTGTTGTGAGAAAAAGCTCAATAGAATTTAACGCATTTTTTCTGAGTTGGATGTTAAAGAATTGATTTAAATACTTAATGAGCGTATCAGAAACCATTAATTTGACGATTTCTTTAGGAGTGTATACCGTACCAGTTTTTTTAGGGGCAGAATCTTTATCTCCTTTCTTTAATTCAAAATTTTTTATTAGTTTCTCAAAGTGGTATCTTTTTTGATTTCTTTTCACATCAATTATAATTCCTTATCTATTGAATATCTTATGAGTTTATTAAAGATTCTATTCCCTAATAAAGCTGAGTAATGAGAGTAGGTTTTAAAATAATAAACACAAATTTAATAAATTTGGCTTAAACAAGTTATAATAGGTATTGATGGATAATGGTTGAAAAATCTCTCTTAAAAAAAATAACGAAATCTCCGGAAAGGATTTCTCAATTTGGATTCAATAAAATTTCCTCCATACTGAGAGACGCAAAAGCAATTTTTGAAGAAGAATCACTTAAATTAAATCTCAATGCCCCAGATTCAGAAGTATTTGTAATCGGGGATGTGCATGGAAATCTTGAATCTTTACAGAGTATTCATGATATAATTCAAGAAAAGAACCCAAAGTATGTAGTATTTTTAGGGGATATTGTCGATCGCGGTTCATACCAAATAGAATGCCTCGGATTCGTCTTGTCTTTAAAGATTTTAGAACCTGATAAGTATTTTATACTTAGGGGCAATCACGAAACTCTGCAAATGAATAAGTATTATGGATTTTATCAGGATTTTAATATGAGATTTGGTCAAGAAGGGGACTTTACTGAGATCTTATCCCTATATAATCTATTGCCTATATGTGCGATCGTAAATGATTCAACCTTATGCCTTCATGGAGGAATCCCAGAAAATATTGATATTTTAGATCAAATTCGCGACCTAAAAGAAAAAGAGCTGAATTATAATCCTTCGGGTTCAATAGAGGAGGGTATCTTTCAAATGCTCTGGAACGATCCAAAAGAAGGGCTCTCGGGATTTATGGATAGTTTTAGAGGAAATGGCATAAAATTTTTCGGAGGAGATGTTTTTGAAAAATTCTTAAATAAATATGGGTTAAAATCTGCCATCCGTGCCCATGAAGTATTTCCGGCGGGATATAAATGGTTTTTTGATGGGAGGCTTCTCTCTATTTTCTCTTCGTCCAATTATAGGGGTCAAGGTTCAAATGCTGCCGCCTATGCCAGAATTGAAGGAGATAAGATTTTTACTGAAATAATTGAATGAAATTACAGTTCCCACTCTAAAATGCTAAGCTTTTATATCATTGTATTAATTCTGGGAATTTGTCCATGATCTCGGAATGCTTTGCTATTTCTTTTTTCCATCTATCTGATTGGTCCATATCGAGAGATAAATTCTCCCGCTTTATAGTTGATTCTGTTGGAACATATATAAACGCTTGTATTTTACTCCCATCTTCGAGCTCAATTACCGTTTTTACCCTTTTATATAATCCAGAAGGAACTCCCTCGTAGTAGTCCAGTTTTCTTAATTCTTCCTGATTGACATCAAATTTAAGAGCCCAAAAGGAAGAGTTTGGATCAGGCAGAACATAGGGAAACCAATTTCCTTTGGGGAATACCCGTTTAAAGCCAATTACGCGACAAACCCTCACATTTGACTTATTTTTCCAATATCCTTTTGTGATAAACGTGCCATATCCGACTACTGAAAATTTCTCAGACATCTATGAAATCACTAAATAAGTTAAAGAGTATAAAATGGTAATTTGGAACTAATAGAAGCGAGGTAGAAAGATATGAATTTTAAATTAATTCGCTCGCATCGGGCTTAATGAACAAAAGGTTGTTGCCTCTGATAAAGATTTCACTATATTTAGCCACCGGACTTCCATCAAGGATTTCAGTGGCGTCTTCAAGGATCATATTCATATATGCATCGATTTCTTTTAATAATCCTCTATATTCGGTACCATCCTTTAGACGTAGTAAAATTTCAGAGTTCTGAGCGTTCTGAAGAATTGTTAATGGATTTTTAGAATTTTTCGACATTTTAATTTAAACCTTCAATAAATAAATTTCTTGTAATATACTTAAAGTTAATTATAAGAATAATTTTAATTTAATCCTATTAAATCTTAATACCATTAAAATTTATTGGTCTTGACAAATTGAAAAAGGAACGCACAAAGAAAAAAAAAGGAATTAAAGAAAAATATAATGCTACTTCTTTTTTTTATGATAAAAGATACGGAAATATTCAATTTCAAAAATATAACGAGATAATTCACTCAGAAGATTTGGAAAAGACACTTATTTTTGATGCGGGATGTGGTACGGGCTTACTCTCGGAATATTTCCAAAAGATGCTTGATTCAGCAGATCAAATTGATTTTAAATATGTTGGTGTAGACATTTCCATCCAAATGATACAAATCTTCAAAAAGAAACTTGAAAAAATTCATAAAAAAGTATCTAACAAATATAGTCTTATTTTAGCGGATTTAGAGAACCTACCGATACGAAAAAACAGTTTTAATCTTTTAATTTCGATTACTTCTTATCAAAATTTACCAGATATGAAGAAAGGATTTGGAGAATCGTTAGGGGTCTTAAAAAACAACTCATCGATAATAATCTCAATATTAAAAAAAAAATTAGAAAATAAGAAATTCTTATCATTTTTGGAGGATAAAATGGAAATTCTTAAGATCATAGATGATCAAAGGATTGAAGATATCATCATTAAAGGAATAAAAATACCTAATAGTCCATTGAAAAACACTTAATATTACTATTCTTCTACAAATGATTCTAAAATCTCATCTGTATCACATTCGATATGATATTTCTTTTGAAAATAAACGCAAATATTTTTTATATCTCGTCTCAAAATCCTAATAGCGTTGGGATGATCAGCCGAAACAGATTGTAGCCAATCGATTATTAATATATTGCCATCTTTATCTGCAACTACATTAAACTCTCCCATATCGCCATGAACAAGATCAGCTTTCTTGTATATTAGACGCATCTGCTTGATTATTTCCCGGAAAATGTATTTCGGATCGTCAATATCCTTATAATAGGCGAGTTCCTTTCCGCGTAGATATTCCATTACGATGATATGCCTATTATAATCTATTGGTTTTGGAGTTTTTAGATTGAGATCGTAAATTTTACTTAACGCTTTATATTCCCGTTTTGCCGCTAAACGGTTCACGTATAACCAAGATAAATGAGTTCTATTCCCGATAATATTTCGATAACGTTTTATATTTCGGAAAGAAGTGCGTCCCATTCTATAAATTTTTAGGGCGTAAATATTTTCTTCATCATCCATACAACTATAGACATCTGATTCCTTTCCTTGTCCCAGAAGCGGACCAAGCTGGCTAATTATCCCTTTTTCAACAAGAGTATGAAGAGCCAACACGTCGTACCCAATAGAATTCAGTTTATAGGACACAACATATTGAGCGGCATTTCTAATCGTGAGACTAATTTTATGAACTTTTTTTAATCTATATAGCGTCTCCTCCATAGGATACCTCGAATAAAAACGAATATCACTCACTTTTACATATTCTGACTTTTTCATTCCTTGTTCGATTGCCATCAGAATTCTAAAATCTTCTTTTTCAAGGTTTGGGAGGAGTCTACCCGCTTCCATTTAATCTCACATCAATTAACTTAATAAAAGACTTTGAGAGAAATTAAATCTTTCATAAATAAGAAAAAATCAGTTATTTGGGACAAAAATATATTCTTTATAGGTTTTAAAGAATGAAACCGTCTCATAGACATTTGGAACAGTCTCAATAATTAAAGCTGTTAAATTTAGCATTATAAAAAGAATAAAATCAAATTTTAGGATTAGAAACAAAGTATCCGTAGATCCTTCTTGAAATAGAAAGAGGAATATCCCTTGGCTAATATAGAGTAAGATCCCAATATCAATGATTACAGCTACAATACTCAAGATAATTATCCGAAGATTTTTCTCATAAAATGCAATTAGAAAGTTAATAATAAAGAGAATGAGTGTTGAAATCGTAATTATTCTATAAATAGATAATGTAAAGAAATAATTGGTGGAAGATATTTGATAGGTAGTGGTTTCTGATGGAAGGAACAAAAGATTCGATACAAAAGCTATGGATAGAACCTTTAAAAAAGAGCTAATCGTTAATAAAACAAAAGTTATCCTTATTGTAGAAAATGTGCTATATTTTAATTTACCCATCTTTTTGTTTTCTTTGGCAATTTCCAACATATTTTCGATTTGATTCACTATTTCGGAGGGAAATTTGGTTTGATTCTCAATAATATTCCAGTTCTTATCGCTATTTTCAGATAATAAAGAAAACAATTGAGATTTCGCCTTTTTCTTTCTTGCCTTTTTTATATTCGGGCCTGTCCAGATATAAATTTGTTCATCCTCCGAATCAATAAAAGCACATATATCATGAAAAAGAAGAATCTGGGTTTCTTCTATCCATCTATTCTCTTCATTAAATATAAATGTTCGAAGCATAAGGTCAATTTTATAAAATTTTACTAATTAAAATGCTTTTCTAACATGTTATAAGTCAAAAAAACAATAGAAATAAATAAAAAAGGTAGCTCGGAAAAAATTAAATCTAATCTTCTATTCTATCCTTCAATTCTTCCCATAAATGATTTACATATTGCTTATATTGTTGAATTTCCCCTTCCTTTATCCCAGCAAATCGTTTTTGTGCTTTTAGATATTCTTCTATGGGAGTTCTATTTTCTTCATCTACATATTTTTTACTTTTCTTGGATAAAGTAAATTTACCGCTCTCAACTTCATAGAGAGGCCAAAAACCCGTTTCCACAGCTAGCCTGCCAATTTTTATAGTATCTTTAGGGTCATATCCCCATCCTGGAGGGCAGGGTGCTAAAATATGAATATATTTTGTTCCTTGAATGGTTCTCGCTTTTTGGAATTTTTCATAGAGATCAAAAGGATATGATGCGCAAGCTGTTGCAACATACGGGATTCCATGGGCTTCTAGGATTTTTGGCATATTTTTTTTATGTCCCAATTTTCCGTCTGGCGTGGTTGTGCTGAAAGCACCTAAAGGAGTGGAACCACTTCGTTGGACACCGGTGTTCATATAAGCTTCATTATCATAGCATGCATATATAAAATTAGTTCCTCGTTCCGCAGCTCCGCTTAGTGCTTGTATCCCAATATCGGTAGTTCCACCATCTCCTGCGAAGGCGACTGTACAGATTTCTTTATCTAACCCTTTATCTTCTAAGGAGGCGATAATACCAGAAGCTGATGCCCCAGTCGTCGCGAAGGGTGTGTGTAGAACTGAAAGTTTTGTGGAACAAAATCCTTGCATTCCATGTAAAACGGTCAAACAAGAAGCAGGCACTGTAAGAATAGTATTAGGTCCCAATGCCTTTAAGGCAATTCGATATATTAATGCCATAGCGCATCCCGCACAAGCTCGTGTTCCAGGATAAATAAATTCTTCTTCTCTAAGATCCATAACATTTACCATTTTAGCTCTCATCTCCTTCTTTTAGAAAATCTAATTCGTCTAATTTTAATCCAATAAATTCTGTGTTACTTGAAATTTCCCTATTTTCGGCGTATTTTAGTCCTTGTTTCACACCATAGATAATTTGGTCATCGCTCACGTTTCTCCCACCTAAACCAATCACGAATCCTTTAATAAAGGGTGGATTTTCAATCCCATATAATGCTGCTTTTAATTCATATGCAAGGACCCCTTCATGTCCATAGCCGATATCCCTATCAAAAACTATTACATTGTCGAATTGCTTGAAATATTCTCGTAGTTCTGAGGCTGGAAACGGTCTAAATAATTTCAAACTTACTAAACCAATTTTGAGACCATTTTTACGCATCTTATCAATTGCATTTCTGGACTGAGATGCTACAGAGCCCATCGCAAATATTACAGTATCGGTATCTTCAGTTTTATACGTCTTATAAACACCATTGCCATAGGATCGACCAAAAGTTTCGGCAAATTCATCATGAACTTCTTTCACAATATTAATAGAATTTTCAAGAGCTTTCTGTAGGGAATACCTAAATTCATAATATCCAGGCGCGGTTCCTTCTTCTCTCTTAACAATATGAGGTGTCGTCACTGGGTCAACCCCCTTTACTTGAGAGATATCCGATAAGTTGATATGGTGCTGCAAAGGAGGCAGAAATTCATCGATTTTTTCTTGGGCTTCTAAGGTAATTGGCATCATAGTGTGACTTAAAATATATCCATCATACCCGACAATAGCAGGCAAAAAAACGCGCGGATCTTCTGCGATCTTAAAAGCTTGAATATTTGTGTCATATATTTCTTGATTATCCTCCACAAACATCTGAATCCAGCCGACATCTCGTATGGTCATAAAATCTTGATGATCTGTCCACACACTCCAGGGTCCACCGAGTGCTCTTGTTGCCAAATTAATTACTATTGGTAAACGGTTTCCAGATGCCCAAGGAAGCATCTCATACATCAATTCTAATCCATGGGCAGAAGTCGCAGTTCCAACCCGAGACCCAGTAGCAGATGCGGCACAGCATACAGCAAGTGCCGAATGTTCCGACTCCACTTTTACGAACCTTGCTTTCATTTTTCCTTTTGCGATAAATTCCGAGATTTTTTCCACTACCGGACTCTGTGGAGTAATGGGATATGCTGAAATAACGCCCACATTTGCCTGTCGAAATGCATGGGCAGCTGCATGATTTCCCGTAACAATTTTCGTTACCTTGGTTTTTTTGGTCGATTCGATTGTCTGAGTCATTTATTCTTCCACCCTCTCCATATTTATCGCATCCACAGGGCATTCCTCCATACAAATTCCGCACCCTTTACAATATTCTAAATCTATTTCTGGAGGGATTGTTCTAGATACGACAGCTTCAGGACAATATAACCAACAATTAAAACATGCAAATTTTCCCGATTTTGCAGGTATACAGACCTCTAAGTTTATCACTGGTTTTAAAGGAGACCACGTACCAGTCTTGCCAGCTTCCCCGATCACTGGTTTCTGGATTGACGATAATATTTTCTGATAATCTTTTTTCGAATCATTCATTTTAATCGAGTTTTTTCCATTTACTATATTAAAGTAGGAAAAAATAAAATTGTTTTAGTTTACAAAAATAAGTTATTGAATTATCATCTATTCCTCCTAAAATTACACGTTTTTAGGTAATTCGTTTCTGAACGCGAATTTTTGTATTTTAAATTACAAAACTTAAAAAAATTATAAATATTAGTTAAGTAGTTATTAGGGAATTAAATATGCGATAAGTGATGGTTTTCTGGATAGTTTTAAGCAAATATTTGAAAAATTAGAAGAAGTCATTTTGATATTGGATAAGGATTTACTCGTGGAATATATCAATAAGGAAAGGTTCTTAGATTATTCCCATGTAGAACTTATTGGAAAAAGTATTTTGTCTTTTACAAAATCAGAGAACTTAAACTCAAAATATAAGGAAATAAATGAAATTATATCTTCCCAAAATGAGTTCAGGCTTTGTTTGCAGAAAAAAAATGGAGAGCCAGAGGAATACATTGCTTCCAACTATGAATTTCCATCCAATCCAAATAAGCTATTGATATTGCTTAAAGAATTAGAAAATCAAGAACCGGATCCAGACGAAGATTATCGATTTATTATCGAGAATGTGAGTGATATTATTTCTGTGTTTGATGAGAATTATGATTTAATATTCATTAATAAGGCACAGAATTCGATTTCTGGGTTTTCTAAGGAGGAGGTTTTAGGAGAGAGCCCATTTGATTATTTACATCCAGAAGATATTAATAAAGCAGCTAAAATGTTTCAAAAGGCATCGGTTAAAGGGTATAGTAGCGGAGAGTTCAGAATGCGGAATAAAAGTGGAAAATTTGTATGGCTTGAGGTAAATATTAAAAGAGCAACGGATAAAAAAGGACGAAAAAGAATTATTGTCTCTTCACGGGATATTGAAAGGCGAAAACAGATCCAAGAGGAACTGAAAAATTCAGAGAAACGATATTTGCATTTATTTGATAATTCGCCGTTCGCGGTTATATTGATTGATTTAAATGGCAAAATAATTGAGATCAATTCAACAACCACTTCATTAACGGGATATCAAAAAGAAGAATTAGTAGGAAAAAATTTTCAAGACCTTTCTCTAATTCAACCCTCATTTATCCCTCCTTTAATGAGGCGATTTACGAAATTAATCCATGGTCAGGAGTTACCTCCCATTGATTTGAAGATATACAAGAAAAATGGAGAGGAAATCTGGGTAAATTTTGGTACTTCCTATATTAAAATCGGAGATCAAGGATTTATTCAGTCTATAGGTTATGATATATCCGATCAAAAGAAAGCGGAACTGTTAATCAAGCAAGAGATAAAAAAATTAAGGGAATTGGAGCAGATGAGACGAGATATTATTATGAGGGTTTCGCACGAATTAAAAACCCCTCTTATTTCGATAATAGGTGGAACTGAGTGGTTAGAAATGTCTCTTAAAAAGAAAAAAGAAGATGGAATAAAGGAAGTATTGGGTATGATTGAGAGAGGAGGCAATCGTCTAAATAAATTAGTTGACAGACTTTTAGATATTTCAAAAATCGAATTTGGTAAATTAACATTAAACAGAAAAAAAACAGATATCAAAAAATTGATTAAGGAAGTGGTTAGAAGTTTTGATTTCATGTGTTATGAAAGAAAAATACACATATCCACAGACTTATCAGAGCAATTAGTTCTTAATATCGACCCATTAAGAATTGAACAAGTAATCTCTAACCTCATTTCAAATGCACTAAAAAATACGCCTCATGAGGGGACTATATACATTCAATTGAAAAAAGAGGGGAAATTTGCTAGCATAACGGTAGAAGATAATGGGATTGGATTGACTAAGTCAGAATTAAAGAAAATTTTTAAAAGATTTGGTAAGATTGAACGAGAAGGAGAAGGATTGGAATATCTAGAGACGAGCGGATCAGGACTCGGGCTTTTCATTTCAAAAGAAATTATTCTGAAACATGGAGGAACAATATTCGCTGAATCAGAAGGTCGAGGGAAAGGAAGCAAATTTATAATAAAACTTCCTATTGAAAATAAATAGATTAGAGCGTTTTAGCTAATTTATACCCTTCTTCTATTAGTTTATTGTTTATTTCACTTAATTCTTCATTCATACGGTTCTTTATGATTTTCTTAAGGTTCTCTAGGCTTAAATCAGGAATAGCTTTTGCGAGCAACCCTAATATTGGAGTATTAACGATTGGGTTTCCATCGATAAGGAGATTATTCTCGATTGCCAGTTTGTTGATATCGGCAACAATAATTTTAGTTTTATCGCTTAAATTATAGCTATTCTTAAAATATTGGGGATCCTTATTGGAATTTACAATAAAAATTCCGTCTTGTTTTAAAGAATCAACAATTTGTTGTGTTAGGACGCTTGCATCAAAGACAATCAAAACATCTGGTTCTTCGATTGAAGAACGATCCCAAATCTTTTTATTCTTCGATAATTTCGCATAAGCTTGAATAGGTGCCCCTCTACGTTCCGCTCCAAAGCTGGGGAAGGCAGTCACATCGGCAAAGTTCTCGCTTAAAAATGCCGCTTCTACTATGATCTGAGAGGCAGTCACCGCTCCTTGTCCACCCCTGCCGTGAATAACTATCTTAAGTATCTCATCTTCTTGTTCCGTCATTTTAATTCAAATATAATTTTTTCTTATTCAATATATCAATCCTTCTAGTAAGAAATTCACCTAAAAATTAAAATTTTTTTAAAGTTCTTTAAGAGAATTAGAATTCGAATCATAAAAAGTTTAAAAAGATAAACATTTAATAAAAAATAGATACTAAATTTTGATCTCTATCCAAGTGTTTGCATTCCTATGAGGTGAGAGCATCCGAAATGAAAAATAAAAAAGGATTCTTCGAGGGATTTCAAGGAAGGAAGTTATTTTACCAATATTGGATCCCAGATTCTGGAAAGATAAAAGCAAGTATTCTCGCACTGCACGGGTTAGGTACTCATTCTCATAGACTCGAAACACCGTCGGAATATTTTACGGAAAAAGGATACGCAGTATTTTCTTTTGATTTACGGGGACATTGGATGAATATACGAAAAATTCCGGGTCATATTGAGAACATAGATAATATTGAAAAAGATATCATTCATTTTAAAGAAATCATGTATAAGGAGGGAGGCAAGGACCCAATCTTTATAATGGGACATTCGTTAGGGGGTTTGGTGAGTCTAAGGTATGGAATAAATTATCCGGAAAATCCAGGTATCATTGTCTCCTCACCACTACTCGGATTTAATTCAGATGTTTTTTTAGAAAAGACTGTCGGTTCCTTAATGGCGAAAATTAGTCCCACAAATATTATCGAATTTGAAATCGACCAAAACAAACTAACAAGTGACCTAAAGATTTTACGGAAACAGATCGCAGATAAACATGTATTAAAACAAATAACGTATAGTACTTACTCCGAAATTAATTCAGCGATGAAATGGGTAATGAA
>WJIN01000089.1 GCA_014730295.1 Promethearchaeota archaeon
GAATACGAAGGATCCCGTAAGCGTGCGGTTAGATACGTATTGATGATTGATTGTGGTATAATTGCGATCAAATATATAATCCACAATATGTCCGTTCGGAAGAACTTGCGTGGTTGTATAGATATACTGCCCCGAGTATGTTTCACCGGTCTTATTATACACATTTGAAAACATGTCCCATTGTTTTTCAAAGGCAAATGTGAAATTCTCGATGTTTGAAGAATATTCTACTTTTATTCCTTGCGCAGAGACGTAGGCAGGGCTAACCAAGAGCATAGTCGTCATAGAGCTAACAAGAACAGCCAAGAAAAGAAATGTTGACCATTGCTTATGTTTAATTGTCATCACTTTTTTTAAAAATTTTTGTTCTTACTATAAGTATCCTAATTTCTTTAAAAAGCAAAATGAAATAATGAATTTCTAAATTGAGTATGAACATTTATGTATATTTTTTTCTATCGGATCGATCCGATATTATGAACTATAATTCAAAAACCTTTTCGAAATCTTTTCTTTTTTTCTCTTATCTTTATTTTGTATTTTGCACTTTAGTATATTTGTTTTTTGATATATTAATCCCAAAACATAAATTGTATCTTGTCGAAAAGAGGATTCTTCTAGTTTTTACTGAAGAGAGCTTTTCTTATCTTAATTTTTAGGAAAAATCAAAATGATCTTTGTAGTGAAAATACGATTTTTTGCTCTTCAAATTGATAGTACCTGAAAGAAAGATCATCAACTTGGGATTAGAGGATGGTCACAAAACCAACTAAAAATCAAAATACTTTTTTTTGGATGCAAAATTCGACAGCTTTCGATATCTATGACAGCGTGTAGAAAATAGATAACCTTAAATATGATTGGAACAAAAGATTTATCATATTACCAAAGTTGTATAACTATATTAACAAAAGACTACTATATATACCTCTCGTATCTATATACTTTAGGTATTTAAGACAAAAAATCACAATAGAGCCATTTTTTCATTTAAATATAAACGTAAAAATTGTATTATAATAATGTCTCGCGTCAAAAAAAATCATATTCATACACCATATTACGAACCGGATAATGAAGAGGTATTGATTTTTAAGGTAAATGAATTTGATCTAAACAGACGAGCGGCCCCAAGAAACAAAGAAAACGGTACGAAATTTGATTTACGTGATATCAAAAGCCCTAAGAAACGTTCATTCTACGATCGTGCTATTAATAATAACTACTATATTAAATCATCCACCTATGAAAAGAAGATAAAAGAAGTAAAAGAAATCTTGGATCTAATTATTGGCAATACAAGATTAGGATCTAATATACGAAAGGATGTTATAGAAAGCTTACGAAGATTTTATAAAAAGTGTAGCGAACAAGAAATAAAATCAAAGTTCACCCATCCCGAATATGCTGTACCGTTACTCTTAGACTATTTTCTAAAGCTAAGAAAAACAGTATTCGATTCCCAAGAGATTCTTGACTACGTTCCAATTCAAGAAAATCTCAAGGGCGCCCGCAACCTTTTATATAAATATAAGATAATTCCGGGGATTTCCAAAAAACAGAGGATAGATTACATTTTATCCTGTATTTCACGCTTTCAAATTAAATACAAACTTCCGAAAGCCTTTTTTTCAAAAACAAATTGTATTTTAAAAGAGGAATTATCACGGTCCGAGAAGAATTTAACATGCGTTTTTCTGAATAGAGGAGAAGATAAATCAATTTGCGCGTATATAATCGCCATCCTTAATTATGAATATTCTCAGATTAGCTTAAAAGATATCGTACATTTTTTCGGAATTTCAGAAAAGAGCATTGAAAAAAAGATCATAGAATTATGCAAGAAGTTTGAAATTCTCAGTACGGATGAAGATGCAAAACTAAATGCTTTATGCTGTCTTCTTTCGCGGCAGATCAACAGACGCTTTCTTGAAGACAATAGAGAATATTACAAAAAACTTCTGGATGGGATAAATCACACGGAAAATACAGAAAACAAACCTCACCCCCATAAATCTTTACTTAGAGCCGTTTGTATAGATCCGAAATTTCTTAAAATAATAAAATCAAAATATCCGGATCTTTATCAAGAACTGATCTTACCTGTAAACGAGGTAATCCAATCGGAAACAAACAAGAATCAAAGGATCAAGGCTTTGCATGATCAGTTCTATGAAGAGTATATAAATCAATATAAATACACTCATGCTAGAAACTTCACAATTATTATCAAACGCACTTTTTTAGCTTCATTCTCACTTAAATTATTTCTAAATATTTATTTCTACTTAGCGAAAAATTACGATTACAAACTCATTTCAGATAAAAATCTCATAAATCTTAATTCTTTTAACTCCACACCAGACTTGGAGATTTATGAGTTTTATTCGGGAAAGGACCCTCCAAGTATGCTTTAAGGCAAGAAAATTATAACTTAAGAAAAAACACATCGGTCCGGGGGTTAGATTTTTCCCTTCCCTAGTTTAATTTCGTCAGGTTCGTTTATGCGAGGTTTACTTTTTTAGAGGATAAATCCCTTTCAATTCAATTTAGATTGCATTAAGGATTCATTTATTTTGTAGAGTCATTAAGGTATCTTTAATAGGAACATCTAAGTTTGAGATCTGTCTCAGGTAAGTTTGATTCAAATCTGATCTTTTTTTTATGACTAATCCTTAAAATAGTCCTCTCATCGTCCTACACGAAGGTTATAAGTCGTAAACAAGATCATAAAAAATAAACTTAGCTAAGATCAGATTCTATGATCAAGATCAGAGTTTATGATCTTAGAGGAGATTATAGTTTGTGATCAAGATCATAATCTATGATCTAAGGTTTTTTCTTTACATTCCTGTCAAAACTTTTCGTGCCAGATCATTCCAAGGTTTTTCCTTTAAATATAACCCAAAATATGAAATGCAAATTAAAAAATTTCATCATCAATTTTGAATGCTTTTTAAATGAATTGAGATAATTATAGTAAGAAAAAATGATCGAAAAAATTGTTGCAAAACATTCAGGATTAGCAAGAGTAGGAAGCGAAAAACCAGAGTTAGACCTTGTTTACCTGCACACTCTCTTATTTCAGAGGATCCAAATTCGGAAAAAAATTAATCTTATGGTCCGCGAGGTAGAGAACATATTCAATTTTGAGTTTAAGAATTTAAGACCTCTCGCCCAGCGGCAATTACTCATGTTAATAGAAAAATTGGTACGTTCCAAGGATACCAAATTATATTTCCCATTTATTAAAAAATTGTTAGATTTTGAATTAACTCATTATAAAAGTGTATAAAGAAAATGACCGAATCAAAATATCCCGAAATTCAAAAAGCTAAGACTCGAGTAAGAGAAACCGTCGAGAAAGTATCACATTCCGTTCAGATACTGCTGAATCAGAGGCAGCGAGGAGAGGGTGAGATCGTTAGAAAAAGTTTAGATAGCGAAGCGGTCCTAAAGCATTATAGACCAGAACTTAATCACCATCTTTACACGAAAATTAACGGGAAACACATACGAGATCTTACTCTATATGAAACTTATGACTCTATAGTAGAATATGTGAATAACCAATACGGGTTTGAATTTCAACTCAGAAAAAAAGGAGTATCCGAACATAATATTAATTCTTTTAGCACCATTCTTAATTCTCTTACTGAATTCTTAGCAGACGAGACACAAGTGAATATATATCATAAGCTTCGATTCTTTCGACAGAGCATTTCGCAAACATTATATGTATTTTGCAAATATTTTAGTAGCAGATATCGATCATCTATCAAAAATCCTACTGATCAATTATCCGCTAAGTTAAGTTCTATTCGAAGCTTAATTGAAAAACAATTACGGGGAGAGGACAAGAAAGCCCGAGCAGAAAGCATTCTCAAGCATATTGTTAATTTACTTTTAAACGCTCCCGATTCAAGTTCAGATCTATACGGTGTTGCGCTTTTTTCGCTTATTAAATTTTTTCCCTTATTAATTCCCTATGAAAAATTATCATATAAAGTGGAGCTTACTGGGGATCCTTCCTCAGAAAATATCGAGCAGAAAAATCTGTTTGATATTATTGGGATTCCGCGAACATATCAGCACAGGTTAATTGTATTCTTAGACCAACAAAAAAAGAAATTACTTGATGAAGTTGATGAGTTACTCGAATTTGAGGAGAACTTAATAGAGCATGAGAATATGCTCTCCGAATTCTTGGATAACCATTACAAAATAAATAATATCGTTGGATTTACCCAAGGAGACCTCAACTCATGAACAGTTTTTTAATATTGTTTGTAAAAGTACGTAGTATCGATATAACGAGGCGACGGCTGATGATGCCGCAAATGATGCCTTAACCCCCATCTTTACCCCTCTCTTCCGCTCAATAATTACGGAGAATCCTAAGGTTGGTAGTCAAAAACAAGTAATCTCTCTTAATATGGACAAAGACTA
>WJIN01000090.1 GCA_014730295.1 Promethearchaeota archaeon
TCAGAAGTAAGGTTTTATTTTTCTTTAAACTATATCGAAAATAGTTTTCAATCAAGCCCTTAATCTTCCAACCGTTCTCACCAAGAATTTTTTGTAGATTTTCTATTTCGCTTACTGATAATGGAGTTATTGACATAATGATTTACATTGAATAAATTCTATTTCACTTACTGATAATGGAGTTATTGACTTAATGATTTACATTGAATAAATTTATGCCTATATATTTGATGATGAAATAAGAATTGAACCCTATTAATTTTATATAGATGAGTTAATTTGAAAATAATAATAGAATTAAGAAAATCTAAATTATGAATATCAACAAACTTAATCGAGCACTAAAGATTTTAGTTGGAAAAGCAAAAGGCTATGAAAATGTTGATAAGATAGATGATGCTATCGATACTTGGGTAGAAATTACGGAGATGACAATAAAAGCATCAAAAGATCCAAAATTAGATACATCCTATCGTAATATGCTAATAAATAGAACTCAAGGGATTATTGCACATATAAAAGAATTGAAGAACTTAAAAGAAGAAAAATATATTAAAAAAACGAAAAGTAAAAGAGAAGAGATCTTAGAAGATCTGCCCTCTGCTCCTTCCCATGAACCTTCTTCAACTTCGAATCTCGATACCACTCAAATTAAATCCACTAAATCTCCTAATCCTCAAAAATCCAACCCATCCATAGAAAAAACTCCAGATCTACCATCAACTCCAAAGACTCAACCAAGTCCAGATATCGTTGAAGGTTCTGAATTTACAAATTTACCTGATGGATTCAAGCAAATAAAACCGGTGAGTGATTACAATATTCTTACTCCTCACGATCCCGATGCTGTTAAAAAAAGGGAAGAATTAGCAAAAAAGAGCGAATACTTTAACGAACTCCAGAATAGAAGGAATGAACAATCAACCAAAAAATCTAAATCTCCTCGCACTCCCAAGTCTGATGGTGGAGAGATTGAACTTGAAAAAAAATCTGAAGATGGAAAGGTTATTTGTTTTGCGTGCGGCGAAACTATTGAAACAAAGGAAAAATTGACCAAATGTCCGAATTGTGGAGTAGATTTGGATAGTAGCAACTAAAAATTCTCGAATTTATTCATCTCGTTATAGTTAAATACACCAAACCGTTCAAATCTCCTTCTCTTAAAAGTTTCCCAACCCATTCTGGTATCTTTAAGACATAATTGTGTTTTATATCCTTTCATTAATTCATATAATTGATCGCGATATTCTGCCATCTTGATTTTTATCTGATGATCCCGAGGTGCTTTGAGAACATTATAGAGTGCATATACATAAAACTCAGTATTTTTTAATTGGAGTTCCATAGCAGTTCTTTTAGCGATCGTGTGAGCAGCTTGATGATCGTTATGATTATTATTATCACTGGGAATAACAAATCGATGGGCTCCCTTCGCAAATTCTTTTGATAAGTCAACTGCTAATTCTATATTATTCTCGAGATCTTGATCATGAATTTCAAATAAATGAACATTAGTAGCTGGCAGTCCAATAGATTTAGAAACTTTTTTAGCCTCTTCTAAAGCAATTTCAGCGATCTCATCTTTAGTAAGATCTTTATATTGTTGCGCACATTCTTCAATCAATTGATTTTCTTTTATACCCCATTCGATTAATGCTCTATTATCTGTTAAATAAATCAAATGAATATCATTACCTGCATTCATCCATTTTAGAAGACTCCCTCCGCAGCCAAATAACTCATCATCAGGATGGGGAGCAAAAATAACTATTTTCATTACTTATGGATTTCTTTTTCTTTTTAATAAACCTTTATAATCCTAGTAAATCCCCTGCCAAAAGAAGTATATTTTTCTCATCAATTCCTATTGATTGGAATTTACTGAGTAGATCTTTATGAGCATTAAACATCTGTTTTCCTATCTCGTTGTCTTCAATACCCATATCGCTCATAAAGTCTGTTAATTCTGGTTTAGTGACAATATAGTGTGTGTCTTCCAATATTCGCTTAAAGGCGATCTTAGGGGATAATTCTTCCTTATTTATAATCTTAAATTGAACACTTCCTTCACTGGTTTTGGCAGTGAACTTATGTTCCAGAATGATTTCTTCTTTATTAACTACCTCTAACGTCCACTCAATTGATATATCTCCAAATTGAATATTATAACTCATGTAGAGGTAATAGACTAATTTTTTAAAAAATTTTTTAAAACGATATCAGTACCCATAGGGAAAATTACATTGAATAAAAAATAAAAAGAACTAGAGGATGTTTGGTGAAAAATCATGTTAGATAAGTATTATGATACCAATCCTTAAAGTTATCGAATCGAGAAGATTTGAAATCTATCAAGAGATCATTATTGCTATCATTCAGAATTTTTTGAAAAAGCTTATCGTATACATCGGGATTATTCTCAATGATATTTTCATTCCAATGAGGATCTTTTTTTATATCGAATAATTTTTTATCGGTCTTATTATTACCCGTAATTAAAGCATAATCATCGGTTCTACATAAGGTCCACAGGGCCATTCCGCATGTTATATAATCTCGAGAATCGATTAAATGATCCTCTCTTTCGGCAAATATAGATAAATCTTTTCCTTCAAATATCCCAAGTGGTTTTTTATTCAAAAACCCATATAACGTAGGTAGAATATCATGATGATAAACAAATGACTTGGATATTCTTTTGGGTCCATTTATATTTCCCGGAGGTTTTATAATGAATGGGATATCGACTAGTTCGGGATACATAAAAACGGGAATTTTTCCGATTGCTCCGTGTTCCCCGAGACTATGACCATGATCACTTGTCAAAATAATCAAAGACTCATCATAAATCTCTAGTTTCTTTAAATAGTTAATAAAATAACCAAACCAGTTATCGCAAAGAGAAACTTCACCAGCATAACATGCTCTCATACAGTTTAATTCATCTTCAGAGAGATAGTCTACTTTTTCACCATAAATAGGCTGGATTATCATATTTCCATTGTATTCTTTATCTAAATAAAGATCTAAATATTTTTTGGGTGGATCCCACGGTTCATGTGGATCAAACTCATCAATGAAATATAATACATTGTTAAAGTCTTGAGTATCCTTAACCGAAGTCAAAGCTTTTTTGAAAATTTTTGCGGGAAAATAATCCTCCTCTTTTTTTCTATCTTGAACATTTGGTAAATATTTTTTTAGTAATAACTTTTGAGTATGGACTTCTCCCCTATTTAATTTTGTTTTTTCAATCGTTAAATTTCTTATTTTACTATTGATTTCACGTCTTTTCCCCCGATAACGAGATCTATAATTATCATACTCATGTCCTCTAATGAAGTGCCATTCATCAAATCCGAGATGAAAATTCATGTTTGGTTTGAAATAATGATAAGTGCTGGTAATTAAAGATGTTATATAGGCATTAGAGTTCATATATTCAGCGAGATGGGTTTGGTATGGTGGTATTGGCGCCCAACCCGGAGATTCAACCAAATCATTTGTTCTAAAATCCAACTTTTTATGATTAAAGGGAAATGTTCTAATTCCTGTATGAATTGCTCTTCGAGCAGGTATAGTTGGTAATGATTCTGGAAAAGCTTTTTCAAACACCAATGAATCTTTCGCAAAATTATCGAAGTTCGGTGTTTTAATCCATTCATTACCATATACATTCCCGGTGTGATCTTTTCTCAATGTATCAAAAATGATTATGAATATTTTCACAATAGAAATGATTAATGAATTTTTAATTAAGTTTTAGATGTAGTTTAATAAGCTAAAATTAGGTTAAGATAAATTCGGATATTTTTGAGGTTTTTAGAATTGTTTTCTAATTTTTTGATTATTATATTTCTTAATTGCTCTTTCGCGCCATACAGTTCTCCATCGCTTAAATCCACTCTTAACATATTTTTCACGATTCGGAAAATCTCGACTTAACCAATTGAAAAGGACGAAATAACGTTTAGCACCACTTTTCTTGGTTAAATTACGTGAGCTGACCCCTAGTTTTCTAAGATGAGATACTAACCTACCTTCAACCGCATCCTGCAGTTTTCCTTCTATAGCTGACGCTTTATAAGATATTCCGTTCTCTTCAAAATAATAACGAACTAAATCAAAACAGTCTCCTCGACAGAGTTTTATTTTGTCCTTATCTTCATCATATCCTAAATCACATAATCCTTCTTGTACAAGTTCTAATATTTTCTTCTTAGGGGCATTTTTTCTCAGGTTTTCTTGATTATATAATCCAACGGGGACCGATTTGAAAATTATTTTTCCAGTTTCAACAATATGAAATCCGATAAAGGCATCACCAATAAGATCTCCGGTGCCACTGTCATCAATCTCTATTGTTTTTCCTTTTTTATCCATTATGATCGTCTTATTAAACAATATTTTCTTAAATTCTTAATCCTTGACTATTCAACCTTAATTGAACAAAAAGCTAAAACTTCATTTTCTTAAATTAAGAATATAATAAATATCTAAAGATTTTATGAAAATAGATTTAATTACAAATAATAGGAAAATAATAATATTGAATTCTAATTATGTGATTTAAGAATATTTAATTATACAACTTACGAAATTTTTGATTATATGATAATCGAATTATTAATGATTGGAAATGAGATCTTGATTGGAAAGACAAAAGATACAAATTCTAATTGGTTGGCTAAGCGAATTACGAAATATGGGCATCATGTTCGAAGAATAACTACAATCGGAGATGAATTAGATGAAATATCATCGACGATTAGAGAAATTATTAATCGTAATCCAGATATTGTAATAACCTCGGGTGGACTAATTTAAAAGAATCTCTCTTTAAAGTCTAAGGTCCTACTTTTGATGATATGACAAACGAGGGAATTGCAAAAGGATTAGACAGAGAAGTAATAAAGGATAAAGATGCCTATAATTCTATTAAGAAAGCTTATAACTCTGCTTATGAACAAGGAATACTTAAAATGAAGGGTATGACTAAAGAGCGGGAGAAAATGGCTTATTTGCCAGAGGGCTCAACTCCTCTTCCAAATGTAAGAGGCACTGCTCCCGGTGTGAAACTAAAAGAGAAAAATAGCACTATTTTTATCTTACCAGGTGTTCCTGCGGAGATGAAAAAAATGTTTATTAATATTATTAAACCAATTCTAAAAGAGAAGGAAGGAAGTTTCCACCAAAAAGGATTTCTTCTTTCAGGTGTAGGAGAAAGTCAAATCGCACCCTATGTAACTGAATTAGAGGAAAGAAATCCAGAATTATGGATAAAAACACATCCAAGAGTAGGTTTAGCAGTAGAAGTTGAGATATCAATAACTTGTTTTGATAAACCAAACTGTGAAGACTTGATTGATAACGTTCTAGCAGAGTTAAAAAA
This sequence comes from Promethearchaeota archaeon, assembly GCA_014730295.1. Next base: position 5,393 of record WJIN01000090.1, read on the forward strand.
TATAGTTCAAGATTTAGGGGGAACAA
>WJIN01000091.1 GCA_014730295.1 Promethearchaeota archaeon
AAAAGAGGTTCATTGCGATGCTATTGCCGCCTTTGACATGTCTGCGTCTGAATTCTTAGTAGGGGAAGGAAAGGTCTTTTCTAACCTCGTTTTTATCGTTCCTCAGAAGCAAGCCTTAGAAAGTTACATCGACAAGTCTCTCGTATGAAAAAATTGTGAATCAGAAACGTGATTGGATTCATAAAACCACGCTTCAGCTTGCAAATACATTCGATGCCGTTATCTTAGAAGATCTGAACATAAAAGGCATGCAACAATTCCATAGTGGTCTGTCAAAATCAGTAACCCTGGATTTTTCGTGGGATCAGTTTAAAACCAGTTTAAACTACAAGCTTGAATGGCGCGGTAAGCACTATCAAGAAGTAGACCGCTTTTTTCCCTCAAGTAAGCTCTGCTCTGTCTGCGGATATAAACACGAGATGTTATCGTTAAGCGAACATGAATGGATGTGCCCCGAATGTGGCACTCATCATCATCGAGATAAAAACGCGTCTGCTAATATTAAGAAAGAAGGAATACGCCTCTTAGAAGAGAGAGGTATCCCAGTTATTTCATGACCTACCGTGGGGACTACGGGAAGTTACGCTTGTGGAGATCGTGTAAGACGTCATTTAGGCGCGGTGATCAAGGAAGCAAGAATCCAGCTCCTTTAGGGGCTGGTAGTTCAATTTATTCAGTAAATCTTGCTTTTATTATTCATACAATTTGAAAGAGTAGAAGTAATATCCTAATAATACTTTCAAATATTTAGAAGAAATACATTGATAACATAAATAACAAATTACTCAGAGATTAGTTGATTGAATTGATCCAAAAAAATAAAGAAATAGAACTCCTTCCTAACGATTTAAAAATTGATTCGTCTGTTAGAGCACGATTTAGGCAACTTTCCCAAGCAACTAAAGAGATAAATCAAAAAGATAAATATGATAATGATGACTATTTAAAAGATCTCTTAAAGGTCCTCAAGGTTAAAACCGTAATGGTGGGTGTGGGTGGAGCGGGAAATAATACGGTGTCTCGCCTACAGGAATTGGAACTTAATGGTACTAAGACGCTCAATATTAATACTGACGCTCACGATCTTTACTATTCAAATTCGCATAAAAAAATACTTATCGGTAAGGAAACATGTAATGGGTTGGGCTCAGGAAATAATCCAGAAATCGGGGAGGAAGCTGCTGAAGAGGATGTGGAACGAATCAGAAATTCATTAGATTCTGATATTGTATTTATTACATGTGGACTCGGCGGGGGAACTGGGACAGGAGCCGCTCCTATAGTCGCAAGAGAAGCGAAAAAGAATGATTCTATGGTTGTCTCATTCTGTACGATACCGTTCAAGTCGGAAGGAGCGGAGCGAAGAGCAAGGGCAAGAATGGGATTATCTAATCTCGCAAAATATTCCGATACTATTATCCCATTACCTAATAATAATTTAATCAACATTATCCCTAAAGTACCAGTTCTCACTGGTTTTAAAATAATGGACGAGATTCTCATACGAAGCATTAAAGAAGTAGTTCATTTGATTAATAGCTGCGGACTGATAAATATAGATTTCGCGGATGTTAAACGAGTATTTGAAAAGGTGGGTAAATATCCTTCTGGCCTGATAGGCATTACCGAATCGCTGGGCAAGAAGTCCGATTTAATCACCAAATCAAAATTGGCGATCCATAACCCACTTCTTGAACTTGATACGAAATTGGTTGATAAATGCCTCTTATCGGTCACCGGAAGTCATCGATTAACTTTGGATAAAATGGACGATATCGTCTCCACTATTTCTAATGAAATTCCCTCAGAGGCCCAATTAAAAGTAGGAACTGCTATGGATCCCCAAATCGGTTCTAAAATACGAATAATGGTGCTGGGAAGAGGTCCAATTTCTCCTTATGTAAAGTATGCACTTGATAATGATGACCAAGCATTCAATAATTTGATGAGCTAAGTTTTTTACATCTTTTTTAAGGTTTTTTCAATTGATATGTTTTTTTTACGTTTATTAATTCTAATCAATATTATGCTAGAACAAATGCCAAGAAAACGATTAGAAAAAGAAATTCGAGCTTTCTTAAAAACAAGGAAAATCCTCGTCCTATGTACATGTGATAATAATATTCCGAGAGCTACTCCGATGGATTTCTATATGGAAAAGGGAGAGGATAATTATTATCTCTATGTGGGTTTATCTCCTGGGCGAAAAATTGAAAATATTAAGAATAATCCAATAGTAAGCATAGGAATCTATACCCCAATGGATACGGGAAAGATTCAGGGAATGCAAATCACATCTACTGGAGAAGAGCATTTAATATTCTTAGAAGAAGGTGTAGAAGGTTTTGAAAAGGCTCAGCGTATCGTTCGAGGAAAGCGAAAACTTATCTTAAAAATTATTCCCGAAAAAATAGAGCTCTTAGATTACGATTTCGTAAAAGAGAACTATTCACGATTTCAAATTTTAGAATTATAACAAAAGTTTTAGGAAATCGAAAATTCTTTTATTTAGGTACTTAATTTATTATCATTGTCTACCTTATGATTTAAAATGCTTTCTGAAAATGAGATTGACCTCCTCAAGGATTGCCAAACAGATAAGGAATTGAAAACAGTTTTCAAGACTATCGCTTCCAAAAATCCAGATGCATATTTCCCTACCACGGAATTAAAGGATTTAGGCTATATGAGAAAACAATGCAGTAGCTGTGGTACCTATTTTTGGACTACTCATGAAGATCGACGAGTTTGTGGTGACCCCAGCTGCTCTGGAGGATTTGATGTGGTTCTTGACAATCCTGCACCACAGAAATTGTCATATATTGAGGTATGGAAAAAAATCGTGGAAGTTTTAGAACCTCGGGGTTATGTGCCAATAAAGCGGTATCCATGTGTTGCTCGATGGAACCCAACCTCTGAATTTACCATCGCATCAATATCTGCCTTCCAACCATACGTTATTACTGGTGAAGAAGAACCTCCCGCGAAAAAATTACTAATTCCCCAATTTTGTCTGCGCTTTAATGATATAGAGAATGTAGGAATAACTGGATCACATAATACGGGCTTTGTGATGATAGGACAGCATTCTTTTGTCTCTCCTGAAGAGTGGAACCAAGGAGAATTATTCATGGATATGCACGACTTTATCAGCATTGGTGTGGGTCTCTCAAAAAATGAAATCACGATCCATGAAGATTCCTGGGCTGGAGGAGGGTCATTTGGATGTAGTCTAGAATTCTTCAGCAGAGGAGTCGAATTATTTAATCAAGTCTATACGATGTTTGAGCAAACACCAAAAGGTCCACGAGAACTAAAACTGAAAGTATTAGATATGGGACTCGGTCAAGAAAGGGTAGCGTGGTTTTCTCAAGGAACTCCGAATATGTATGAAGCTACATTTCCATATGTGCTTTCTAAACTTAGAGAAAAAACGAAAATTGAATTAGATCATAATCTATATAATCGATTTTCGAAATTTTCCGCCTATTTGAACGCAGATGAGGTGGAAGATATGGACGCCGCATGGCAGAGAGTAGCTGAGGAATTAAATATCAGCGTTGAAAAATTGCGAAATACCATATTACCGATGACTGGGCTGTATTCGATTGCGGAACACGCCAGAAGTCTTTTATTTGCGATTCACGATGGAAAATTACCTTCAAATGTCGGAGGGGGCTACAATCTCCGCGTTATATTCCGGAGGGCAATCGGATTTATTGATAAATTTGGATGGAATATTGAAATTGCCGATGTATGTAGGTGGCACGCGGAAGAATTAAAGGATCTCTTTCCTGAGGTCTCTGAGAATCTAGATGAGATCAAAGAAATTCTTGATGTGGAAAAGGAAAAATATTATGCTACTAAGAAAAAAGCGAGCAAGATTCTAGAAAAGGAGCTTAACAAAGGTAAAATTGATACAGAAACTTTAATAGAAATGTATGATTCGAACGGAATCAGTCCAGATATGGTAAAAGAAGCGGCTAAAAAATACAATGTACAAGTCAAAATCCCAGATAATTTTTATAATCTTGTTGTTCAGAGGCATGAACAATCCGAACAAGTTCACGCTACCAAAAAAGAGATCGAGCTTGAACTAGACGATATTCCCGAGACAGAGTCTCTTTATTATTATGATTATACCAAAACAGAAAACAAAGCGAAAGTTCTCAAAATTACAGACCATAAGGTAATATTAGACAAATCTGTTGCTTACCCGACCGCTGGCGGACAACTTCACGACATAGGGACCATTAACGGACAAATTTTCAAGGATGTGTTCAAACAAGGCAATCATGTTATCCACGTGCTTGATGAGGATCCCGAATTTTCCGAGGGAGATGAGGTAACAGTCAAGGTTGATGAGGAGTGGAGAAGACAACTCTCCCAACACCATACGGCGACCCATATCGTGAATGCCGCAGCTCGAGAAATATTAGGGAGTCATGTAAACCAAGCAGGGGCTAAAAAAACACTTGAATCGTCTCATTTGGATATAACACATTATGAACAACTCACTAATGAGCAGTTAAGCAAAATTGAAGAAAGAGCAAACGAAATCGTAAATGAGGCCATTGATCTAAATCTGAAATTTATGCCTCGTGCTGATGCAGAACATGAATATGGTATGGAAATTTATCAAGGAGGGGCAGTTCCGGGGAGTAAAATCAGAATTGTTGAAGTTCCCGGGGTAGATGTAGAAGCTTGTGGGGGCACTCATCTTAATAATACCGCTGAGACAGGCCAGATAAATATAATCAAGTCTCAAAAAATTCAAGATGGGGTTGTGAGACTTATCTATACCGCAGGAAAAGCATCAAAACGCTTAGAGAAGAGGAATCAAAACATAATTTCAGAATTAGAATCTTTCTTAGATGTAGAGGAAGGTAAAATTGTTGGAAGAGTGAAAGAATTATTTGATAAATGGAAAAACATTAATAAAGCACTCTCAACAGGAAATGTAAATGAGGAAGATTTGCATTTGAACTCGTCCGAAATATTCCAAGGAGACATATTAACTGAACTTTCTGAAGTTCTAAACCTTCCAAAGGATAAAATACTCCCAAAAGTAAAACAATTCTATAATGAGTGGGAAGAAGGGAAAGATAAATTAGATAAAATGCAAAAACTCTTGAGCAATGATTTCATTAAAAAATTACTTTCAGATGCCGAAACCTATAAAGGATTTAAAGTAGTGGTTGAGGACTTTGAAAATCTCTCGCAAGAAGATCTGAAAAATTTAAATCAATCAATTCTGAGGGAAAATGATACCGCGATTACGATTCTACTTAATAAAAACCAGAATGGATATATTGTTATGGGAATGTTAGGACCAAAAGCTTCGGAAGACTTAGATCTTCATTTAGGGAACTTTATTCGTAAGATAATTTCTCATTTCGATGGGAAAGGAGGCGGATCATCAGAATTCTTCCAAGGATTTATTGGGAATAAGGATTTAGATCTTGAGGAAATAAAATCACATCTCAGAGAAGAACTCCATAAAATTTAAAAAATTGCATTTCACTCCCTTTTCTTTAATATATTCATTTTTTTATAAATGATCAAAACTAAAAACTTCCTGTACGGCAATCTAATTGTCGTACCCTACAGTTCAAAAAGTCTAAATATCCCACTAGATGCTGGAGAGGTACTTGAAATGATTCGAATGTTTGATGTAGAATTAGTTTTGATGGGGCGCAGACATGTCCCACATGTATGGACTTTAAACGGAACTACTTTCCTTTATTGTGGTACAAGTACGAGCGCCAAAGTGAGAACAAACGAGTCTCCATCTTTTAATGATATTTATTTTGATGAATATGAAATGGAAGTAGATATAGTTAACTCTTATTCTTTAGAAAAAGAACCTCTATTAAGGAGGACTCCAAAAGTATTAATTATATAAAGTATAGAAAAATAAGAATAGAGTAACTTCTACAAGCTAAGATTCTTAGATAAAATCTTTGTTAAATGGGGACTTTTATTTTAGATATCTATGTATAATTTCTCAATAATGTGATTTATTGAATATTTCTAAATTCGTTTCGAGCGATAATTATAATAAACTTAGTAACATTCTTATCTGTAAAATTGATAGGTAAAAAAGATGCCAAAACCAATTACCCCTTTATTGACTGTGGATGCTGTCATTTTGTATGATCCCACACATTTGGTACTAATTAAAAGGAAGAATCCTCCTTTCAAAGGACAATATGCATTACCGGGTGGGTTCGTAGATATTGGTGAAACTGTTGAGACCGCATGCATCAGGGAAGCAAAAGAAGAAACAAACATAAATGTTAAAATTACAGAATTAATTGGTGTATTTTCTAAACCAGACCGCGATCCAAGAGGTCATACGGTCAGTATTGCTTTTTTATGTGAGCCTAAATCTAATAGAGAAGATCCAAAAGCGCAAGATGATGCTGCTGAGTTAGAATTAGTCCTTATTAAAAAAATTGGGAAAATGAAACTTGCGTTTGATCATAAACAAATAATTAAGAAAGCTGGACTCATATGAAAAATCGATTTTTTGCCGACTTTTAGGATTTAGCATTACGGAAATTTTTTTTATAGCATGAACAACATAGTATCCCAAGATTTAGTGAGTTAGTCCATCCTGGTTTTAGATGGCGATATTTGTCTTTTAATTCAAAAAACCTCTCTCTTAATAACATAACCTCTTTCTTCTGGCTAAAATAAAAATCTTTCAAATTATCAATATGATTCTTCTCCTTACAAAGTGGACATATCTGATAGTTTTCCAAAAATGCGATAAAATCTTTTTCCTCTTTAGGAAATAAAAGGGATAGATCAGAAAATTCTGTTGTATTTTGTCCATTATATACCTCTATTAAAAATTTAAAGAAATCCTTTTTCAATAAATAATTAATTTTTTCGTAAGCTGTAATATTAAAGTGGCCATTTATTCTATACCTTTCGAACAGTCTTTTTATTTTTAAATTAGCTACTTCTCTATGAGTGGCATCAGATTGAAAACTCAGAATTATCAAAGGTATATTCTTAATCTCATTTCTAAATAGAGTTATCCATCTTATTGCTTCTTGATATGATTCCATACTTGATTTGTCAATGCAAATTAAACCTCCCTTTGCCCCATGACAAAATGAGGAAAGCATAAATTCAAATCGTTCTTTCTGGTTTAAATGCCAAAGAATAAAGAGATAAGAATCAGCTAAATTTGTCATACATTCGATTGAGTTGATAGTAATGCCAATATGGGAGAAATCTTCGCCATTAAACTCGGAATTATCGAAAAAAGGAATGATCTCTGGATTAGATACTCCCCCCATTATGATTTTAAATTTGTAAGATCGTGGCATTTCATTCAACCCTTTTGTTATAAAAAAACAATTTCAATGAATCATATAAAAAGATGACTTAAAAAATGTTATGTTATTGTCGTATTTTTATTTTTTTCTCTTTAGTTTTCAGTCTATTTAATCTCATAGATATTTCCAAATCGGTCTTGGATAAATAAATAATATCCCTCACTATTTTCTCTTGGGACTTGAATTACTTTAAAATTCAATTCTCGTCCTTTGCTAACAATCTCGTCCCGATTCTCTACCTCCAAACACACATGAGTGAAGGTATCAGTTCTGCTGTTATTATCATCTGTAATAAACACTTCCGCCGCAACATCCCCCTTTTCATATCGTATAATTCGTTGATCCATATTCTCTTCAAAAAATTTGTCCATTAATTTCGCTGGAACAGTAAAATCACGTGTTTTTTGAAATCCAAGCAAACGTTGAAAAAAGCTATTACTATCTTCTTCAGAATTCGAAGCTATTGCAAAATGGTTTAATTTCATTGGTTATCTTACACCTTTAATTTTAAGAATTTAAATATAAGAATAAACTAATTTCTAATTAGAAGTAATAGTTTAACATATAAAAAGGATTCAAATATGGAACTAAAAAATTATCAAAACCTACGAATCATTGCTGGTCTTTTGTTAATCGCTTCTGCCATAACACATGTAGGACAATTAATAATTGTTGGATTTGAATGGCATGATCTTGCTGCTGCAATAATCGGGGGGCTCTATGGAATCTTGGGGATATTACTTTTAATATATAGAGAAAATAGACCCTTGACATTCATAGGAATAATTTATCCATTTATCGGCGGGACATTAGGCTTGGTGAGATTAATCTCGATTGAAATTGCTCAAAACGGAACTATCAACTGGTTTATCGTATGGCACCTTATTGTTGATGTCATTGTTGTTCCCTCATTATTCCTCTATTATATATCATTCACAGGAATGGATGGGCAGAATCAGCTTTCTTTTTTGACAATTGTTATGTTTTTCATTACTGCATTGATTCATATATTACAATTATATTACGGGATTAATCTCGAAAATATTGGCACAGCAATCTTTGGTTTCATTTACATAGGAATAGGGGTATTATTGTGGACCAAGGAAAAGAACAAAAGAATAAATATCCTGGCGATTGATGTCCCAATTATCGGGGGAATTATCGGTTTGATATTGTTCTTTTTCACATATAATCCGTTTCTTATTTTCTTTCTCATCGTGGACATCCTAATAGTCTATCTCAGAATTCGCATATACAAAACGTACTATATGAATAAATAAATTTTTTATTTTTTTTAGATTCCGCTCACTTTTGTGAGGAATTTGGGTGTGTCCGAGTTGATATTCTTTATTCTGGCAATTTCCAACGTGAGTAATTGAACAGCTAAAATCATTATTATTGGTTGTAAGTCATGTATGGTATTGGGAACTTGTATCCCAAAATCGATGGGATCTGGAATGTCTTTTTCATCTTCGATTTCGTAGATTCCTAAAATAGTGGCTTTGCGTTCCTTTATTCTTTTGAGGAGATTAATGAGATTCTTTTTTCTCTGATCCTCTTCTTTTGGGATTATTGCTAATATCCACGCGCTCGAATCTGCTAACGTGATTGGTCCATGCGGAAATTCGGCGGTAGAATATGCCTGACCAAATATTCTCGCCCCTTCTTTTAATTTTAATGAAGCCTCCATTGCAGTCGCATAGTCAGATCCTCCCCCCAAAATAAAACAAAATTCCGCAAATTTAAAATAGTTAGAATAATCCTTAATTTTTTTGTGGAGGTCCGGCAAGGAATTTTCAATTTTGCTTGGAATCAATTTCAATTCTTCCCAAATCATTCTATAATAATTTTCTGTAATCTCTCCCTTACTAATTGCAGTTTCTAATGCGAGTATGGATAAACCTGCCAATTGATTAATATAGGTTTTTGTAGCTAAAACGCTTTTTTCCTCTCCACAATTCAAAAAAATATCATAATCACATGCTTCTGCCAACTCTGATTCAGAATCATTTGTAACGGCTATAGTTAAACACCCTCTTGATTGCTTTGCTAATTTAACAGACTCGATTGTGTCTTTCGTTCTCCCGCTCTGAGAAATTCCAATAACGCAATCATTTTTATCTAATATTGGCTCGATTAAATATTGAAATTCCATGGAAAATTCGCAGAATGTTGGAATGTGTGTAATCCGATTAAACATATAAGAGATAGCAAACCCAGCATGATAAGAGGTGCCAGCACCTATGAGATAAATATGTCTGGTGTTATTATTTATAACTTTTTGAGCAATTTTTTCAATATGATCCTTATTTTGAATCAATCTTCGAAGAGCTTCCGGAATTTCATATATTTCCTTCTCGGTAAACTTTCCCAGTTCTTCGACCTCGAAACTATTTTTTTTTTTATTATTCATTCTCATCAAACTCTCACTCTTTCAAATTTTTGAAAAAATAATAATTATTTGTTTTGGTAAACTCTAGTAATTATACCTATTATAATTTTAATTGTGATTCTGAATTATGAATAAGGAGTTTTCAAATAAAATTGAAGCCGAACAATATTTACATAGTAAGTTATTTCAGAAAAAAGATATTGTTATTAGAAGCGGTAAAGGCGCTATACTAATTGACGAGGATGATAACGAATATATTGATTGTGTTGCGGGACATGCAGTTGTTAATATCGGTCATTCACATCCTAAGTACGTTGAAGCCGTAAAGAATCAATTGGAACAGTTGGTTATGGTCTCTCCGAGTTATCCTATGGAAATTCGATATAGATTATTAGAAAAATTAGCCAGAATTACTCCAAAACCTCTGAGTCAAACATTTTTAGGAAATAGCGGGACAGAGGCAATTGAAGCGGCCTTAAAATTAGCATTGGCCGTCAATAGGGATAAAAAAAATCCTGAGGTAATCGCTTTTAAAAGGGCTTTCCATGGAAGGACCTTAGGCTCCTTAGCGATGACCCATAACATGAAATACAGAAAACCCTTTCTACCATGGTTATCATCTCATGTAAAATTTGCTTCATACGGCGATATTGATTCGGTGAAAGAACTGATAAATGATAATACAATTGCAGTTTTTATTGAACTTATTCAAGGGGAAGGTGGTGTTTATCCTGCCCCATATGATTTTGTTAGAGAATTAAGAGAGCTTTGTGATCAGAATGATATTCTCCTAATTGATGATGAAGTACAAACGGGGTTTGGCAGAACGGGGAAAATGTTTGCGTTCGAACATTACGACATTGTTCCGGATGCGATGTGTATGGCAAAAGCAATTGCGGGAGGGATGCCGATGGGTGCGATGATATCTTCTGAAGAATTATACGAAAAAATGCAGATTGGAGAACATAGCACTACATACGGGGGAAATCCCCTTTGTTGTGCGGCCGCAAATGCCGTAATTGATATAATTCAAGAGGAAGGGCTAGTTAAAAACGCAGAAACTCAGGGAAAAAAAATCTTAGACGATTTAAATAAATATGCAGAAGAAGAGAGGCTAATACGTGAAGTCAGAGGGAAAGGTCTCATGATTGGTGTCGATTATCGTATAAGGGTTAATGACCTTATTAGTAAAGCTCAAGATATGAATGTTTTATTATTAAATGCGGGTTTAACCACCATCAGGATTCTTCCTCCTTTAGTTATAAATGTTCCACAAGTAGAGAGAGTTTTGGAAGTTATACATAAATTAAAATAAATAATAAAATCCTTTCTTTTTGCATGATCTTAAAGAAATTTTAATAACCTTATTTCTATATCTTTGGTAGTAGAAACTAAAATTTTGATCCATATCAGAAGGGTTATCTAAGGTGACAAAAGCAACAAAGGATGAATTTTTAGACAAATTATTCAAAGTAATTAAAAAACTCGCGGGGATTGCGAAAACACAGGGATTCAGATTTCAAGATAAATGGAAGGAGTATTTAAGTGATGTCAATACCAAACCTCATTTAATTCGTCCAATCTCATTGGATGAAGAGAAATTTTTCAATGATGTTGAATATCGTATTGAAACTCTGAAAACAGTATCCAACGCCATAGTAGATGGTTATTATTCCATAAAAACATTGCTCCAAGCGCTTTATGATGAATATTTCAAATCAGAATCGTTCAAAACTAAATATCCCCACGAGGATCAAATCAAAATACAATATATTGTTGCAAAAGAAATTTTAGGTAATTTAATTCAATATAATAAAATAGATCATAAAACAGTTCCTCTTAAATATAACATAATTGCGAGGAATTATACCCTAATAAAGCTTAAAGGGCAGAATGATAAGTCAATTTTGAGTAATATGAACAAGATTTTTAATGATGAATTAGATATCCAAAGAATTCAATCAACGATGAAGGCAATCGAACAAGATGGTATAATTTCTATCCAAAAAAAAGACGGAAAAAACCATTATGTTTTAGAAAAAGAATTAGAGCTGAGTGATGATGCAAAGAAAAAGTATAATGAAGGACTTCATCTGCTGGTAAATTGGCCTACCAATTTTTGGCGAAGTTTTTATAATATCCGAGAGTTGAATATAACCCCCGCACCCTCAATAAAACACCATGATTTTCTTAGTAAGGTGCTCTCGAGAAGTGCAACACAAGGATTTGGCCCTGCAGATTACGTAATGAAACATCTAGTAAAATATTTTGAAAAATTAAGAGATGAAAAAGTATAACTTAATCTTTCTCTTCAATAGCCTCTCTATGAATCAAAACTCCTTGATTTTTCTTAAAGGGATCTCAAATTCCTCTAGCAATGGAATGAGATGTGTCTTTCCATCTGAATTAATACCCGACCAATCCAAAATGAAATAATCAACGGATTCTAAATTCTTATTAATCATCTGATTGATGAGATCTCTATCCAATCCCTTGATAAAATATTTAGGACAGATATATGAAATGGCAACATCGTGTTCTTTAATGAGTTTCTGAAACTGCGGAGCATAATGGGTACCACCAAACCCAACTCCGATCTTTTGTGATCTTTGGGTCCTAAGTTCTTCATACTTCATTATGGTATTAATAATCGCATCCGCAACCACTATTCCACCTTCATTATCATGCCATTCACTTGCTCTACTCCCTAATTCTATAAAAAGTAAAGGTTTCTCCAATGTTGTAGGGCCGTGATGGGACACCTCAATATCGATGGAAAAACTCTCCACATCTCGTGCCTGTGCATTTTCTACTAAAGAGAGATATCCTGATTTTAACATTAACGCACTTGCTTGGGACAATTCTTTCCTTTTTCCTCCATATCTAATATCTCCGCCCCAATTTCCTGTAGTATGTACCAGAAAGGATGGTCGACCAGTTTTTGACGCATGCCTACTAGCAAAGATAAGAATATCGGGATCAATGTTGGAATCGTTGAGATTTAGATCGTCTAAAAAGATGAGTCTTTTATTAGTGATTCCTAAAAACACAGAATTCTCATTTAGTAGATTTTGTGAAGTTGGACTTCCAGAAGTGATCTCTTCCAATTCAAATAGAACGTTATTGTGCCATTTATCTATACTTCTTGTAAATTTATATGATATAGACCCTAACAGTTTATCCCTGATATTAAGAGAGGCTTTATCTTTCGTAGATGTTATAATCAAATAATTCGTCATAATTATTTTCCCTTGAGAGAAATAATAAGTAGATAGTCAAGTTCTAATAATACAACATAAAAATTAAATTCTGGTTTGAAAAACTGATATTCTCTCTGGTTAAAATCTTTTTTTCATCGTCCAATACAATCCGCAAATATATGCTCCAATGGATTTAGAATAGAAATAAGCCGTATCTTCTTGGACCCAGTTAATAATCATTTGATCTACATCGAAGTTTGTTTTTAGATCCCATAGACACCATTTTAGGAGCAATTTTCCGAGACCTTGACCTCGCTCGCTTTTCTTAACTCCCGTCGGTCCGAAACTTCCGGGAAATTGAATCGAATGTGATGCCCATCCGATAATTTTTTCTGAGGATGAATCAATAGCAATGAAAGTTGGTATTGGACTTTTTTGAAACGATAACGTGATTTCATCAGGCCAAAAACTTAATTGATACAGTTTGGGCATAAATGAAAGAGTGACTAATTCCTCCTCATCACCCCTTTCCGCACGTTTTACTCGATAACCCTTATATGTTGAAGGGGGTCTTTCTGGGGGAATTTTCCTTAAATGGATACAGAGATTAATCCTTTCAGTACCCTTTTTGAATCCGTGCTTTTTTAAAAAAAAGAACGCCTCAGTGAAACGGGGATCTAATCCCGGATACCAATAATCGGGAGCAGAGGACATCACCTCAAATTTCATCCGAAAATTTTTATTGTCCGAGCTTTCTATTTTCTCAGTCAAGAGATTAATTAGATAAGTCCCGATACCTCTATTCCTCCTGTTTTTCTGAACAACGAAAAATTTCAATACAGCTACTTTCCTAAATCTTTTTAAAATCAGAGATTTTCGCAATACCACCATAAAGAATGCAATTATCTCTCCGTTCTCTTCAGTTAATACCACGCTAAGCGAAGGATCAAATAGATGGCTGTCTATGGTAGTTGCCTTGAATGTTTCCAATGAATGTGAGATGTGTCTTACATTGTCCTCGCAAAATTTATAAACTTTATCGATATTCTCATGAGTGAGAGAAGAGTGCCCAAATTGTTTGTAATTCATAAACATCATCAATTAAAAATAATAAGATCAAATATAAGTCAAAATAATGCAAGATTACAAAAATAATCTTCAAAGCAAGTTTAATAGATTTAAAAACTTAATTATCATAATTATGATAAAACAATACAATGAGTAAACCATGGATTTAGAACTTAATCAAATACTGCAAGGAACCTTTAGCCTGATTTTTGTGGTAGTGGCAATTATAATCGCAATCTTAATCATTCGTAGATATATACAATACAAATCTCCAGAACATCTCTATGTGGGTTTGGCATGGATCGGTTTGGCAGGACCATGGTTTGCAGATGCTGTGGTACTGCCCGCAATACTAATTGGCAATTTAATAAATCCCGCAGTATCGGCAGCAAATTACGTTCCGATTACGCTAGTGGTGTCCTTAATTACAACATACTACGCCCCCCTTGCTATAATGTTTTGGATTCTCGCATTCACTAAATTGCTCAGGTTAGAAAATAGAAAAAAAGTTGTTATATTATTCGGAGCCATCTTTATTATATTTGAAATTTTGATGATTATCTTTCCCTTCATTGATTTTAATTATTATATCGGCACCTACAATGGACCATTTGATTATGATTGGGGCTTAATAACCACGATATTTTACCTATCGGCTATTTTTACAGCATTAGTATCGGGATTATTGTTTGCTTATAGAGCTTATAAAGCTGAGAATCCTGAGAGTAATTTAAGAGGGAAATTCTTAATAATCTCGTTCATTGCTTTCGCCGTCGGTTCATTAATTCCCTATGTATGGACAGACATCTCTGGATTGGTAGTATCTCGGATAATTCTTGTGTTTGTTGTGATCATGTTCTATTTCGGGCTAAATATGCCCAATTTTGTCAAAAGCCTAATTCTAAAATGAGATACTTATTCTTTCTTTTCTTTTTCACCGTGAACCGGGCAAACCTTATGAGCTAATCTTAGACTTATTTCTCCTATCGCTGATCTCACTCAGTTAAATCTAATTCGTGATGTTGTTCTATCAAAAAATGAGTCGAAATAAAAGTGTGTGTCTCTCCGGTAAGAATGAAGATTTAAAAAGAAATACATCCTAGATATTTTTATAAAAAATATCGAAAAAGGTGACCGAAAATATCTGAGAATAGAGAAAAAAAACAATATAACTTTCGTAGTGTGAGGATTTTAATATTTGTGGTGTTAGGATTGTTTATTTTCGAACAATACGCATTTTTTATTGGCTTTATTGGTCCAGTGCCTGAAACTTACTTGGATCTTTTGAATGATTTTGATGGATTTTTTGAATTAAACTATGCAATTTCCGTTCTCTTAGCTGAATTCATCTTTCCGATAGTTATACTAAATTTATTGGGGAAAAAAATAGAATTTAGTCATTCTAAAAAAATTTCTTCCCTATTGGCTCAACTCTCTGCAGGTTTGATTCTGTTCATAATCATACTCGCTCCTATAAAGTATTATGTATATATCAGCATAACATCACCTTCAGCACTGAAAATTTACTATTTAACGACCATTTTATTAACCATTTCATTGGATTTGATTAGTTTATTGATATTTTTATTTTGTATATACAAATTAAGGAGTTAACACCCCTAACTAATAAACTTATAAGACAAATCCAATATTTTTTATTTTAAAATAGAAATTTAAATAAATTCTCAATAGATGATTGAAATAATATATTACATATGCTCTAGATGAATATCTTAAGAAAAAAGAAATCTCATATCTGAATCATTTCCCCTTTCGGGTTGGTGGTGCCATAAATTCTGGTCCTATAGGATCCTTAACAGTTTCTTCTATTATTTGTTGAATTTTGTTTAAATCTTCTTCAGTTAGACTCCATCCCATAACTTCATTGAAAGGCTCAACTTGTGTTGGATTTCTGGCCCCCCATAGAGCTGTTTCCACTCCATTATCTAATATCCATCGAACAGCGAATGAAATTATTTCCTTATCGTATTTTTCTTGAGCAAATTCCTCTAATTTTTCCACCGCGTTCAGATACTGGCTAAAACGTGGTTCTTGGAATTTCGGATCATCATTCCGTAGATCGTCTCCTTTGAATTCTCGGTCTTTATTCATCTTACCTGAAAGCATTCCCCGGCAAAGCGCACCGTAGGTAAGTAAATATATATCATTTCGCTTGCAATAAGGAAGAATATCATTCTCTATCTGCTTTTCAAACATATTATATGGTGGTTGACAACTATGTAATGGGGCATATTTCCTGAATTCATCCATTTGATCGGGAGAATAGTTGCTCACACCAATCGCGTTTATCAATCCATCATCATATAGCTTTTTCATTGCTTTTGCGGTCTCTTCTATTGGAATAAGAGGATCCGGCCAATGGACTTGATAGAGGTCAATGTAATCAGTTCTTAATCGTTCCAAGGAATCCTCAATTTCCTCAAATATCCGCTCTCTTGACCCATTTCGAAAAACGTTTTGTTCTTTGTCCCATTCAAGGGTAACTTTTGTTGCGATAATAATATCGTTCCTTCCACCATATTCTTCTACCGCTTGACCCACAATCTCCTCTGATTTCCCGAAACCATAGGCGGGCGCGGTATCAATCAATGAGATCCCTTTATCAAGAGCTGCCTTCACGGTTGCTAGTGAATCCTCCTTCTTCTGAGGACCCCACATCCATTCTCCCAATGCCCACGTTCCTAATCCTACACGAGATGCTTTTTTGTCTGTACCTGGAAATTTAATTTTTTCCATATTATTCACATTCTAAACAGAAGACGCGAGGATTAAAAACCCTTTATTCTATAAATTATTAGAAAAAGTATCCTTAAATGAAAAATCTATGTCTGAGCCTAGCATTGAAAGGAAATAACAATACTTGCATGAGAGAAAATCAGAAAAATATAGAACAACCTCAAATCTATTTATTTCTTTTAATAAATTATTATGTATCATATTATATATCATAATCTCTAAAATTTATACTATATATGTTTATAGAACCTTTACTTGTAACAATTGCTTTTATCTTCGGCGCTACCTTTTTTATTGCAGAATTTTATGAGCCAGAACGATCATATTTCCCCGTGTCACTTATCGCTGGAATATCTGTGGCATATTTCTTTTTAGTGGTTTTACCCGAAATTTCTGAAAGATTACCCGAATATCCGCTTCATTTAACCTTATTGGAGTACTTATTCGTCTTAATCGGGTTTGCGTTTATTCATGTCTCTGAAAAGGTGATTCTACAGAGAGTAGAATCTAAGTCCCAAAAAAAGGTAAGAAAATTAATGAATATGGAAAATAATTTAGAAGCTGTGGAAGATAACATTGAAAATATCGTGAGCGAAGAACTAATGCATGAAGAATTGGACGAATTTGCCTTAAGGGATTTAGCACGTGTGCTAAAAAGCTTACATGACCAAGGATCTCAGATAAGAACTGATATTGGAGATCTGAAAGTTAAAATACATGATCATATTACCGAAGAATTTGGGAATTTGCGTTTTTTTACCAATTTTTCCTATCATTTTCTCATTGGATTGATTCTGGTAAATCTAATCTTAGTTGATTTAGTTTCTGCGATTCTATTCTACTTTTTTGCTTTCTTTAGAACGGTGATTCAGAATCAGTCCTCTTCCAAATATAAAGTCTTTACTGATTTAGATATAGAGATAGATATGCAAGAAACGCGAATTCAGAAGACATTATTAGCATCTGCAGCACTTGTTGGTATGGTTGTTGATTTTATTGTCGATCTTGTCTATGAAATAAACTTAGAAGTGCTATATATTCTCTTTTCATTCACTTCGGGGGTAATTCTTTATACTATCGTAAGAGAAGTTTTACCCGAGAAAGAAAAGGGAAATCCCATCTTTTTCCTTGCAGGTGTGGTGGGATTCACAATAATTATTCTTACTATCAATATATTTGTTGTTATTTTATAGAATGAATAGAGGTTGGAAAATAATAGAGAATTTGATTTTTGTTGGTAGAAAATAAGAAGTCATTCAAAACTATAACCTTCTTTTTCCCAAGCTTCCTTAATTATCGAATTCCTATTCATAAATCTGATCATCACGTCTTTTGGAACCCTGTTAAGAGGGCATGCGAAATTAATACAATCTGTACACACTCTTGTTTGTACCACTAATATCCACAGTAGTAAGGAGGGAATATAGAAAAATAATGCTAAATATAGCTGCCAAATAAGTAAGAATGGAATGGGAAAGGTCATCACTAAAATCCCTCCAACTCCAAATTGTATTTTCTCGGATAAGCTTAATGGTCCCGGATCATAGGTCCCTGCTTTATATTTTCCTTTGTCGATCACACAATGAAGAACCTTTTGGGATTCGTTTGCGAAATAGGGACAATGATTACAGAGGATTCGCGTCTCCCACACGTTAAAAAAGAACATCCCGTAGAGAAACCAACTTATAAAGAAGATAAGTTTGAACGGTAAAGAGATGGATGCAAATAGGACAATTAAAACGGTGGGGATGATTCCTATAAAGAGGGGCGTTGCAAAATAAACTAAATATTTCATTTTCGGACGGCAGAAGAGCATACTATTAAGATCGCAACCTCCACACTCCTCCTCACTATGCCATATACAAATTTCCTTTCCTATTCCGATATCTGATTCCTTTTCACTTTTCTTAGGTTCCATATTTATAATCTTAATTAAAAAATAAGAAATATTATTTAAATCTATACAAAATTTATACGGAAAAAAAAGAAAGAAGTAAAAGTTTTGAAATTAAAGGATTTTTGTTTCTTCCGTTGGGGTGGGAGTTTTTATTACTAAAAATCGGAAAGTAGTTTCAGATTCATTGCTTAATCGATGTGGGATTTTCGCGGGACTAAAAATTAGTTGGTCTTTGCGTACGGTTTCCTTTTCTTTGCCAATTTCTACCATTCCCTCCCCTTCTAACACATAGAAACATACATCTACGGGAGTGATGTGCATTTTAAGACTTTCACTTGGTTCTAGTGCTATATGAATCATTGATCCATCTTTATAGGAAATTAATTTTCGCACATCTACTTGATGCGGTGTTTGAGCAACCTCCGTTTCATTCATATCGATTATTTTCATGGTTTTCCTCATATCTTCTATTTGTTTTTTAATTATTTTGAAATTTTCACGGCATCTTGTGGACAAATCTCAGCGCAGCGATTACATAGATAACATTCTCCTTTAGAATCATCTCTACCTGCTTCTTGTGTAGGGCAAATTTGCTCACATAATCCACAATCCGTACAATCATCAGTTCTCACTAACTTATACCTGCTCAACCGACTTGTAAGATTTGCTATTGCTCCAAAAGGACAGGCTAAGGTACACCACGGTCTATAAACGAAGAGGCTCGCTATTATCGTGATTCCCAAGAAGATTAAAGGAATCCAGAACACAAATGCCAGCGGATTTATAACAAGAGAAAACCCCAAAAATGGATTAAAGATCTGTAATAAGTTCATTGACCAGAAGATCGCCACGATAAAAAACACTATAAGAAGCACTCCCCGAAACCCTAATTGGATCTTTTTTGGAATAGCTATTGTAAATTTCCCCCTTTTACTCTTTTTCGCAGCAGTTTTAAATTGTACCTTCGATATTAGTTCTTGTAACGCTCCTAAGGGGCAGGCATAACCGCAGAATGTTCTACCAATCACCAAAGTCATCGCAAGTAACAAGATTAAGATAATAATCATCGGAAGTACCGTTAAAACTGGATTCCCCATTGTGATTGTAAATAAAATTTGTTGGATGGGCATCACCGCGTTTGGAATCCCTCCTAATATAATCCCACCGACTATCAGTGAGATCCCATACAAAATAAGGGAATAGGTTTTTTTCATTTGTTTTCTATATAAGAGGAAAAATGCAACTCCACTGAGAATTCCCCACAAAATAAACATCGGCACGATATCTATTAATTGAAGCTTACTTCCACTCATTTGAAACATTTATATTATCACTTTTAGGTTTGTTCAAATTTGAAATCATATTCTTACACCTAATACAAATCAATATCCAAAATAAAATTAAAACCGAACATGTTCAATTAAACCCTAATTAAAAAATAAAAACAATAATAAGATTTTTGGGGATATCTAGAATAAAATAAAAATATTGAGATCCTCTAAATATCCCAAACCTTATTTTTTTTATATCTATATGATTCTTTAGTTATCTTAGTTTTAGGAACGGGTTAGATTTTACAATTATTGACCATGTTTGGCGCAGCAAAAGATAAATCAATTCTTGCATGAGACAGTTTATATTGAGGGCCTGTGGGAAGTCCGTCTTGAAGTAAGTCCAGATAATTTTTTCCTCTAAGATCATATCCATATCTTTCGAGAGGGGAGGTATCATGGCGCATGCCCGAAAAAGGTCTCCGTGTATTTAAATA
>WJIN01000092.1 GCA_014730295.1 Promethearchaeota archaeon
ATTTGATACTCTTCGAAACCATAAGTCAACAAATGAATCCGAACCTTGGTTAGATCGTTGGGAATTCGCTCATATTGATACTCTTGAAAGATCTTGTTCAGCTGGTCTTCAATCGTTTTAATAGTGAATAATTTTTGTTCAAGCTCGTGGAGGACATCAACCACGTGCGGAGGGTTCTTTTTTTTCCAGTTTTTAAGAGTTTGAAGTGAATTATATGGCTCACCGATTAATTTCCGAACTTCTCCGGGGAATATTATATTTGGTCGCTTTGGATAATTAGAAAAATCTACGTTGATGAGAAAAGTTTTCGTGAGCGTAATTGTGAGGTAGATTACGATGTCCGCTGCGCTTGACCCTTTTTGATCATAGGCATAGGTTTGCTGGATAAGACCCAGCTCTGTATTTACTGCAAGTGTGTTGGTATCTGAATCCATAAACATCTCTTCTGGAGAATATTCGGATTCATATTCCTCGAAATCGTCGGTAGGTTGAGCAGGTGTGAGATATTCTGAATCATTCAAGCTTTGAGATTCTGGTGTGGAATTGGTATATGTTGATTGTGGTGTTGATGATGGTTTTTGTGTTGGTGGTTGTGATTGAGAGTCCGATTCAGGTGAATCATCATAGAATAAGTTATCGCCCGAAGTATCGGATGTGAGATACGGAATCTCTTCCTCGGGAGGATAAGCGTTCAAATCGGGGGTGATATAGTCTTGCTCTGAATCTGGTTGCGATAGTTCTTTAGAAAAGGACCCATATTCTGTTTTACCGTTCTCTTGCTCGGGAATAGGTTCTATTTCCGGTTTTTCTTGTAGGGGTTCTGGTTCTTTGATAGATATATTTAGCGCTTTCTGGATTTTTATTTTTACCTCATCAATCGCATCTATTATTTTATTTGTTGGTGCCCAATTTTCTAACGTCTGTAAATGGATGTCACCTAAAAGCTCCTTGATTTTCTCGTGATAAATGAATTTTGGAGGCACTTGAGGGAACTCATCTGGGAACTTAATCTCTAATTCATACTTGATATCAGAGGTCTCGTAGGCTCTGCCGTAGAGGTGAGAAATATTGCCCGAGACCATCCAGAACGAATAACTCGAAGCTATCGTTTGAGCTTCCTTCAGTACTCGCTTTCTGTCCACTTCGCTCATCCACTTTTTTTAGTTGCGTATATACTACCCATAAAATTAGCATCTTAAAAATATTACTAAGAATAAAAATTAGAGATATATCAATAAAATCTTAAAATTTAGTATTTTTATATAGTCATGTTAATTTCCAAACAAAAAAATAATAAATCAAAAATTTAATAAATAAGATCAATATTTAGTATATTTAGAAAAATGAAAAGTTCTAAATTTAGAGAAAAAATTCAATCAGAACAATATAAGTTTCCATATCATTATCTTTTAGATATAAAATTAGAAAAAATTGATTTAGTAAAAAGATACACGTATGGTTTTGAGCAATACGCTCTTTTAATACATATTCTTAAGATATTAATAGATATTAAACCAAAATCGATAATTGACGTAGGGTGTGGAGATGGTAAACTCATATATGAAATCTTAAGAAATAAATTTTTGAAAAAGAATACAGATAAAGTAGTAGGTATAGATTACAATAAGAAAGCAATTTTATTTGCGAAAGCTTTCAACTTATATAATAAAGCGATTTTTATCGAAGGAGATGCTTTTGATATTAAAAATGGTAAATTTGATGTTGCAATACTGATGGAAGTGTTAGAACACATTTCTCCTGATAAGATTAAGAAATTCATAAAAGGAATATATAAAAATCTTAAAGATATTTCATATCTTATCATTTCTACACCATCTACAAACCTAGCATTACAAAAGAAGCACTATATGCATTATAATTATAATTTAATGGTTAAAACTCTAAATGGTTTGTTTTCAATTCAAAAAACCTACTTCATCGGTTCGACAAAAAAAACATATAAAATTTTTAAATATATTTATCTTCTTACGAATTATTTCAAGAGACTTGATTTAACTAAGTATTTATTTTCTTATTTCAATAAAAAATACTTGAATACTTCAGAGGATTATTGTATTCATTTGATTTTTCTATGTAAAAAAATTAAGGAAACTAATAATAAACAAATTCTAAAAAATTCTCAAAATCATCAAGAATAAAAAAATTGGATAGTTTTAAAATATTAAATTAATTGATTATAACCTAAACAATTTTGAAAGAAAATTGATGAGATATCTTAGCTCGTCTAACCATTTTCTTTTCAAATTTATCTTTAAGATAAACAAATAGATGAGATTTAGAAACCTAAATAATAAAAGGTCTCGTTTTCTCACACTAAAATTCCAATTAGGAGGAATTTTATATCCCCAATTCAGCATAAATAGTCCCATAATTTTTAAAGTATATTTTTTTACCTCTTTGCTAGTATAGAATTCCAAATATGATTTTTCTCCCTCTCTCTTCTTAGTAGGATTTATTTTTGGAATGTCTCTAATTTGTTTGAGACCAAGATTTCTTAGCAATATCGAAAAATCTTTAGATATACTTTCAAATATGATGATACAACTTTATCTAGAGGATTTCTAATTCCAGCAAAAACAAAATAATGCTTTTCTTTTTCATTTGCTATTGCCAAAAAGTCATAATAGCTTGCATGTTTATATAGTATTGACTCTCCAATCATAATTTTGGATTAATTCCTCAACAATTGCATTAGATGCTGTTTGTCCTATTTGAATGAATAAGTAATGGTTTTTATGACTTATTAATATCTATGAAACCTTTTTAATTTAATAAATTAAGAAACCTATAAGGTAGAATTCTATAGAATGGTTCAAATATAATTAAAAAATAATACATCATGTTTTTTTCCTTATGAGATAAATAATTTTTTTTTGTATTCTTGAATTAAAACTTGAGTTTTTCTCTATTAAAGCG
>WJIN01000505.1 GCA_014730295.1 Promethearchaeota archaeon
CAAACCCGGCCATCAATCCTCCTGTCCATTGGTCTTTCAGGTGGGCTTTCACATTCCGGCTCAGAGACCTGAGCCAATGCCCCTGTCGAGACCGGGGCGAACCCGGAGGCCACCTACCGGTCCTTAAACGGCACGCTATGGAGGAACGAATACTCTCTATGGGTGCCTGAAATCGATTAAAGTACCCGTCGGGCCTGGCCTTCATGACACAGCGACAATCGGGGCACCGCCAACGCTTCATCAAGACCTGCTCAATAAAGCCATCGAACAAAGTCCCAACGAATCCGTGCCCCCATACTCGATCTCCGTGACACTGAGGACAAGACTCGGGTCTGGGCCAAGCAAACTCACGGCCGCACTCAACTATCTTCTTGATGGAAACACACAAGGAAAGTATCATCGGAACACCTTGTAGAGGGCCTCCGGGCCCGTACATTCCAAGGGCGGTCGCTCCCTTAAGCCACCGCCCTTACTACCAAGTCAAAATATTCCGATAATCTCCTCCGTCAGGTCAACCTATTCTGAAAATTTCAACATGGATCGCTTCATTCAATGTGACTTTCTACAGAATGGACCTTCAAAGAGTTCTAAGAGAGGCAAAATCCTCATGAAGAGACTCGATCCAAAGATAGCTTAGTTCGCGTCTGCTATCACATGAAATCATGGATACGTTTTGACCGTCCCAGTAGGGAGAATTCATGAACCGGAAACCGACAACCCTGATCGCAACCATCCTGCTCTTGATTCTTCCAACGTGGTCCCTGAGTGACGGGACCGCCGAGGTTCGAGACCGAAGCGGTAAGCTCATTGCGAAAAGGATCACTCGTGGCAATCGGACGGAGGTTCGGAGTCCGACGGGGAAATTGATCCGGGTGGAAATCAGAAAGAAGGATCGAGTCGAGATCAGGACGCCGAACGGACGGCTTCTGAGAACGGAGAAGACAAAGCCATGAGTGACGACAACAACATAATTTCCTTTGAAGAGTACAGGCGTAAGAAAAGAGGTGACGCCCCGTCGGACAGCGCTCTTGATCGAGTGCTGCGTAAAGACTTGCGGGAACAAGAAGACCTCATCACCTGGTATCAGTATCATAAGGATTTCAACAGGTACAGGTTTTTCTTGCACTCCATGTTCTACTGTAATCATGTGACTCGACAAGGAAAGAATCCGAATACGGGCTTTGTCCTGGTCTTCGATCCGGAGAAGATCGAATCGATTGTCCAGCGTACGGAAGACGCTCTGAAATGGCTCGAACGACGACCACTCATCATTGACTTTGAAGGAAAGACTCTCCGGCAGATCGGGGAATCATTGCCTCTCGGACCCTGCGGAACTTATCAGAAGCTGTACACACGCCTAAACGAGTTGCTGCTGCATAATGATTACGTAGTCGTCATCAAAGGATTGTCACTATCTCAGATACGAACCGACAAGATCGATTTTGCCCGCGGCTTGATAAAAACCCTTGATGACGCTCACTTCGACAACATTGTTCCATCCGCCGATCTCGTCTTTGTAGATTACGCCTCCTTCCTGCAACAGGCTTGGACTTCCATCGGTTCCTACCTGGACATCCTGCCCTCGGATTATCATGATTGATCCGTAACCAAGAAATGGTAAGCCGATTAAGATGGTTGTCCATCGGAGTTTTTCAGCAAGTCCCGGAGCTTTCTGTCACGTTTGCGGTGGTCTTCCTCCACTAACGGGTTTTCCAGTATTTCTGGATGAAGAAGCTTCACTTTCTTTCTCTTCGGCGCAGGGAGCCTTTCAACGGGTGTCCACCTTGGTTCCCCGTCAACTATGTGCTCCACACGTATCTTGGTAAATTCTGTAACAGGACTCTTGACAATGAAGGTAACAAATTCTCTCGGCTTAACCCAAGCAGCGAGCTGAACGGCCTTGGGGTCCAGCACACGAGGCTTTTTCCCCGCCTCCCGATTGGTCCAGAAACGCTCAAACAAGTTCCCGTCGATTTCAATTGCTGTCACGACTCCAGGCTGCTCACCTCTGTTCTGGAGAAGTAGCTCATAATACTCTGATAACGCAATCTTATTCTTCGGAGATTTGACCGATCGAGAGCCAAAATCAACAAGCCTGAATTCTGCTGGAGAAAGAGGAAACAACTTGCTCCATGTATAAACTGCGGCACTTGACAAGACCCCTCCAACGAAAGTCGAGCCAATCAGCAAGCCAATGAGCCACCTTGAGAGGCTGGGCTTATTCTCCTTGCCAATGGTTTGTCTCAAGGATTTGATCTCACCGACCATCTCATCCTTTGCTGAACGGACCTCCTCCTGAAGTTCTTCCCTGGTTATAGGTACCATCTAAAACTCCTGACAATCATTGTAGTGCAAAACGGCGAATACAGCCTCCCCCTACAGAGGCGATTTTATCATTCATCGGATAGATCTCCAAACTGTGGAATCCACTTCGATCGAATAGCCTAGCCTTCCAGGCATCCCGTCGCACACTCAGTGACCCGGTACGACCCGTAAGGCATTTAGGATGGAAATGCTGGTAGAGAAAGTGCGGTCTTATCGATTCTGTACGATGTTCATATCCCATTCTTTTTCTATCAGGGTTTCCCCCTGATAGCCAATACTCGTTGCCCATTCCAGTCTGAATTGAAACTTGTTCGCTCCTGGAATAGCCCCCGAAAGAATAAGCCGACCGACCTCCTTTTCTCGCTCATCCTGCAATATCAGCACAGCGGTCTCAGGTCCTTCGATAGAAGCCTTCAACGATTTCAGATCAGCCATCTCCCTTTTCCTCCCTAAACCGGTTTTTCCTGATTCCTACGCCAGCACCTATTATCCGTTGGGGCATTGGACGCAACGCATCCTATGACTTAGTGTAGGACGTCAATTATGGACCCCCTATTGAACCCCGTCAAGTCTCCTCAGAACGATTTTTCCCATACTAGCGCCTACCAAACTGATGGAAATCCGGCGAGAGGGCGCTTTTTGTCTTCCAGCCGTGTTTGTGCATCTCAAGAATCCCCATAATCTGCCATTTTCTGTAAGCCCTCAGTTTTTAGTGGCGGGTGAGAATTTTATTTTGCACGGTCATTTTTATCTCGCGATTTGTCCGAAAATGTACTAAAGGAGGTAGGCA
>WJIN01000093.1 GCA_014730295.1 Promethearchaeota archaeon
ATTAGCCAATGTTGAGGACGCACCTATTATATCTGATATCTATAGGACTGTCTATAATGATTGTTATCCATTTAAAAATTTTGAAGACGCAAGACATTTAAAAGATCTAATGAAAAGTAACCAGTACAAATGGATTTTATTTAAAACAGAATCAATGGAGATAACCGGTTGCTTAGGTTTCAAATTAAATTTTGATATAAAACGCGGATATTTATTTGGTTTTGCTATCAAACAAAAGTTTCAGAAAAACTTCGATAGTTTGAAAGCATGGATCTCTAGTCTATTATATATATGGAGGAAATATGGAGATTCGATTCCAGTCTGGACAAGTGAAGTGAGAACATATTGTAATACTCCACAATTTGCAAATGTATTTGTTAATTTAAATCCCGTTGGATTTATGCCTAATAAAGATATATTTAATGGAAAACGAGAATCTGAATTCTTAACATTAGCAATCTCAAAGAAAAATATAATCAATAAACATTCTTCCAAAATACCAAAAATCATAAGGCAAGTTCTAAAACCTTTTAGCTATACTCAACAGAAGTTTAATTTAAAAAGATTTCTTGTTGAAAATCCTAGTATAAAATTGAATGATGATTTGATTAGTAAACAATGGAATAAATTGCTAGTTAGAGAACAGTCGGATAAGTTTAAGAATAAATTTGTTCAATTTTTATTTTCAGACAATAATTCATATCTTAGATTTTTCTATAGCACCATGAATAATAATATTGAAAGAGTAGATTATAAAGTCAATTCCTTGGAAGAATTAGCCATTTTTTTAGATGAATTTTGCCGTTACATAAAAAAGAATGATGTGGAATATGCTGAGTGTTATGTTTCTGCTTATGAGCCAGAACATCAAAAATTGTTTTACTTAACTCAGTTCCTTGCACGAGGCTATGTTCCATATTACAAATACAACAGGAATGAGGATATATTCGAAGACTCGATTCTTTTCAACTATTATATTGGTGAGTTGAATAAAAAGATTAAATTTAATTTAATTAATGATACTAAGCAACTCTACGAAAAAGTTATGAATACATCCATACTATCAAATATTTTCTCTTAACTCGTGTATATTTGAATTATTTAAAATTAAATAATCTTTAAATTTCACATAATCAAAAAATACAGAAATAAAAATCAAAAATGGTAAATTCAGAAAATTGGAGTTTAAAGGTATTAGAAGAACCAAAAATAATTTTAAAATACTTACAAATAGGTACAAATTTACCGATTTGGAAAAGTCTAGAAAAATATATCCTTCATGATTTGATTTTCTTTAAAGCGAAATTGATCCTTCTCCAGGAAAGAGGTTATCCCTGTGGCGTATCTTTAATCTTTGAAAGCAATTCTACTTTATATTTTGGATATTTCAAGGTTGTAAACCATGATGATTCGAAAATTGAATTTTTAATTAAAAAAATTATCGAATATGCTAGAAATTCTAATATAAAAGTCGTTAAAGGACCTATAAATGTACCAATTATAATTTATGGGTGGGGTTTTATGGAAGCTAATAGTAAATCCAATCTTTGTGCTACAAAACCAGTGAATCCCCCTTTTTATATAGAAATATTTTTAAAAAATAATTTTCAGATTACTTCCAGAGAAATTACTTATGAAAAAAGTCCCGTTCCTTATATCGATCCATGGAAACTAAATAAATACAATTATGCTGAATACAAATTTTTTAATCCTGCTAATAAGAAAGAATTTCAAAAATATAAACAAGATTATATTAAATTGCATGCTGAAAACTTGCCCATTTCCTCGAGAATAACACCAAATTCTCCAAAACTGATTAATAACTATTTAGATTATATATTTGAATTTGGATATAAATCAATGATTATTTTTATTAAGCATAAACCTACAAATGAAATTGTCGCAAGTGGAACTTTTTTGCCAGAACCATTTAGAATATTTCCGAACGGTAAAACTGATTGTTTTTGCATATATTCTTGGGTAATAGATAAAAATTATAGGGGTAAAGGTCTAGCTATTTTATTATATGGAGGTAGTATTATTCAGTTGTGGAAGAAAGGTGTCAAAAATGCATTTGCTTCTACAGGAGAAAATAATATGAGCGTAGACATCATTGAAAAAGTATTTGGTGGAGTAAGAACAAAATCCCATGTTCTCCTTGAAAAAAAAATAAATTAAATCAAATCCATTCCAAATACGAAGCTAAATGATTTCTTATTAAAACACAATAAATGAAGATGTTGGAAGAAAAAAGGTTTGATTCGTGGGAAGATAATTATTGGAATCATATTAAAAGAAATATCGGCTTAGTTAGAGTCGAAGAACAAGAAAAATTAAGAAATTGTAGAATTGCTGTTTTTGGTTTAGGTGGACTGGGAGGACCATTAGCAGAACAACTAGTTAGATGTGGATGTGAAAACTTGGTTATTTCTGATAATGATTATTTGAATATTCAAATTTGAATAGACAAATTTGTACCAGAGAACATATTGAAATTTTATAATTAATATTGTTGAGGATATCTTATGTAGTATCAATCAAAATATAAAAATCTCCACATATATAGATATTACTTTGGACAATATTGATAGTATACTAAAAAATGTAAATATAGTAGCTCTTGCTCTTGATGATCCTTTTACTTCAATTCCTATATTATAACTCGAAGATGTAGATCTTATGGAATTCCAGTTATTGAATCCTATGGAATTCCCTATCTTTGTGCTTGGTGGTTTACAAGAAATAATATCAAATATGAGGACTTCTATGATCTTAATACTTTGAATGAATCTTTTAAGTCTTTATATCAATCGAAGGAATTGAATGAAGATTTCAGAAATAAAATGTTTATAAAGTTGCTTAAATTTCCCGAAATAAAGGAAATTTATTCAAGAGAAGATGAGATATTTGATGCTCTTTTATCTGGAAATTTATCTTCTGTTAATTTAGCTCCCATTGTAAGACTCACTTCTTCCTATCTTGCATTCGACATTATATATTCTGGTATCTTGAAGATTAAAAAGAAAATTCTCGCTCCAAATATTCTTGGTTTTGATTATTTCCATATGAAACCTTTTAATTTTACTATGAAATAAAATTTAATAAATAATTTCGTAAATTCTTGAGTTACTAAGTTATAAATTCACTTTTATATTTATTATCTTAATGTATATTGCATAAATTCTATGTTTTCACAAATCTTAGATCTAGGAAGAATTATAATAATTTCATTTGCTCAACCTATTGTTCTTGGAATACTTGGATATTTGGCTTATAGGATATTAAAAAGAAAGAATAATTTTTTAACTAAAAATTTAAGCCTATTTTATATATTTTTAGCATTTGGATTTTTTTTAAATATCATTTTTTTATTATTCAAACTCACAGAAGTAGAATTTTTAATTAATTTCATTTACCTTATTATTTCATTTCTCATAATTTATGCTCCTATATTCATCATAGTTTTTATTATATATCTTTTAAAAGATATAAGCATTAAATTATATTATTTAATCATATTTACATATGCTATAGTCTGTATTATTGTTCTTTTTATCCCAGGAGGAATTCAAATTACAAAAGCTAATAACTGGATTCCAGAATATAGCTGGATTCTATTTTATACAGTTTATATTAGTTTCTCTATTTATGTTCTACTTCCCACCATATTTCTCTCTTATAAGCTATTAGATTATTTTGAGGATAAAGCGTTAAAAAAAAAATATAAATTTTTCATATTTGGTGTTTTTCTAGGGTATATTATAATATATGGGGCAATTTTGTACAATACATGGCAATTTCCTCCTTTTAGAAGGATATGGTCAATTCTGTCTCCCATTCTTTTAATAACTTCATCTTTATTGATATATTATGGAATCGGACAAGATTTGTAAATTTTTCAATTAAACTTAAAAAAATCAATAAACTTTTGAGTATTTTACTCAATTTTTCATTGACATCTACACAAATTTATATAGATAATAATTTATATGATTCTTGTATAAGAATTTAACGAAACTAGCTAATTAAACTACAATATGGCTAATTCAAATACCGAAAAATCAAGGTCTTACATTTTTTCAAAAGGATTAGTTAATAGGCTCCAATTTTTAAAAAAAGAATACACAATTAATTTTAAAGTCTTTAGTAAGAAAAGCTTTATAATAATTTCTCAGATCGATAGTTCCCATCTTAAAAAGAAAATTTGTATTTTTATTTGTATATATTTTCAAGTAGCAAGATATTCAATTATATTATTTGAGATAAAAAAGCAAACTGGGAAATTGGATTTTAAGAAAAAATTTAATGTTAAAGTTGATGGAAATTATGATTATGATGTTATCATAAATGATTTGAAGAGAGTGTTAAATCATCGAGGTGAACTTGTTTTTGATCCAAATTTTCCTCTCTAATCATTTCTTGCTTGCTTCAACTCAATAGGTAAAGAGATGAAAAAGCTGCAACCCTTATCACGTCCTTTTGATTCTAGCCAAATATTGCCATCGTGTAGATCAACAATTTGTTTTGATATGAATAATCCTAATCCTGTTCCGTCTATTTCAACATCCCAACCCTTTCCATATCTCTCGATTTTTCCAAACTTTTGGAAAAGCGTTTTTTTCTCTTCTTTTGTTATACCTATACCGTTATCCTTTATCTTTATTATGAATTCATCTTTCTGAAGGTATGTAGAGACCTTAATATCACCACCAGATGGAGTGTATTTTATTGAATTAGATAATAGGTTTTCAAGTACATCTGAAATCTTATCTGGATCAAAAAAG
>WJIN01000094.1 GCA_014730295.1 Promethearchaeota archaeon
ATTAAGGATGGTGAGATTAAACTTCCAATTAAGGGAGGGAATCTAAGTGGAAATGTATTAGCTATGCTCCAAAACATTATCGCAGTTTCCCAAGAGCAAGAATTTTCTGGAAATTCTCTATTTCCCTATATTGCTTTTAAAGATCTCTCAATATCATCATAACTTGTAATTAATAAAATCCAAGGAGGAATAATTAACTTGATAATTGGAATTCCAAAGGAGATTAAAGCAGGGGAAGGACGAGTAGTATTAACTCCTGCTAGTGTAGAAGATTTGATCAGTAAAGGCCATAAAATATATGTCGAGACAAATGCGGGAAAAACTGCTGGATTTGATGATAATGAATATAAAAGTTTTGGTGCAAATATATTAAATTCGAAAAAAAAAGTATATGAGAATTCAGATTTAGTGGTTAAGGTTAAAGAGCCCGTTAAAGAAGAATTAGATTTTTTCAATCCTGGTCCTATTCTATTTTCTTTTCTTCATTTAGCAGCTAATAGGAATCTTACAAAAATCTTTATTGATGGTAAAAGTACTGTACTTGCATTTGAATCGATTACACTAAGTGATAATACCGCGCCAATTCTAATTCCCATGTCCGAAGTCGCCGGTAGGATGGCAACCGTTATGGGAGCAAATTTATTATCAACCCATAATAAAGGAGCGGGAATCCTTTTAGGAGGGTCATCAGGCGTTCCTAAAGGAAACGTTGTGGTTATTGGTGGTGGAACAGCAGGATATAATGCTGCAACAGCTGCCTATGGACTCGGAGCAAACGTTACAATACTAGAGAAAAATATTGATCGAATACGATATTTAGGTGAGATCTTACCCAGAGGTGTTTCAATAATGAAATCCAATTCTCAAAATCTAAGAAATTATGTAAAATTAGCGAATCTATTAATAGGTACAGTGTATATCCCTAATTCTAAAGCACCACATATAGTATCTCGTGATTTGGTAAAGTCCATGAATCAAGATTCTGTTATTGTAGATGTTGCTATTGATCAAGGTGGTTGCATTGAAACTAGTAAACCAACTTCCCATAATAATCCTACATATATAGAAGAAGACATTGTTCATTATTGTGTAACAAACATGCCAGGCGCGTATCCGAGAACTTCAACAGAAGCACTTTCAGAAAATTTATACCCCTATTTAGTTGATCTTGTCTCAGAGGAGGATATTGATGCGGTCTTAAAATCAAATGAAGTTCTGAGAGGAGGGGTTAATGTCTATAAAGGAAAAGTGACATTAAAACCAGTTGCACAGGAGTTTGGTTTTCCTTTCTCTGATGTCAACGATTTATTATAAATATACAATACCATATTTATTTTTGTTTCAACTAAATAGAATTATTTCTTATTTATGTCAAATTTTTTTTCACAATTTAAATTTTCCCTAATAAAATGTTGATTTCATTATATTTTAAGCAAGCTCAATAAATATAAGGAAAGTTTATAAAATAGGATTAGAATTTAAGGATTGCTCCTTTATCTGCTGAGGTTACCAGCGCACGATATTTCAATAGGGTCCTACTTTTAATATCTTTTTCATATGGATTCCAATCTTTCAGTCTATTTTTAATTTCATTATCTGGCAGTTTCACATTCAATTTAAGATTTGGGATATCAATCTCTATAAGATCCTCATCTTGGATAATAGCAATTGGTCCTCCTCCATATGCTTCAGGACATACATGCCCTATACATGGACCAGCAGTTGCTCCTGAGAACCTACCATCAGTAATTAGAGCAACATTATTCATATCTTTTCTTAACATAAGGTTCGCAGTGAGCGCTACTAACTCGGGCATCCCTGGTCCTCCTTTAGGACCTTCATATTTTATAATCATTACCGTCCCATTCTCTATTTCATGATTAGATAAAGCTTCAATTGCGGCTCTCTCTGAATTGAAGCATTTTGCCGGTCCCGTGTATTTCATCATATTTTTATTTGATATTGCAGATTGTTTCACAACAGCGCCATCTGGGGCAAGATTTCCTTTTAAAATAACGGTTCCTCCTTCTGGAAATAGCGGATTATCTAAAGGACGAATTACATCTTCGTTGAGAACTTTCACTCTTCTTATATTTTTTCCAATAGGCTTTCCCGTGACAGTTAAACATTCAAGATTCAGAAAATCCTTCAATCTGGAAAGTAATGCCGGAATCCCTCCTGCTCTATAGAGATCGACTGTTCCATAATCACCAGAAGGTGAAACATTCACTATCATTGGTGTTTTTTTACAAAACTCATTGAAATCTTCGAGATTAAAATCTAAACCCATTTCATTGGCAATTGCGGGTAAGTGGAGGGTTGAGTTTGTAGACCCACCAAGAGCCATATCAACTATTATGGCGTTTTCTAGCGATTTTTCATTCATAATCATTGACGGAGTGATATTTTTCTTCAATAGCTCCATAATCTGACGTCCTGAGTTTTTAGCAACAGCATATTTCATTCTGGTTGTAGCAGGAATAGTTGCAGCATTGGCTAATGTCATACCAAATGCTTCCATTAAACACTGAGTTGTGTTGGCTGTACCCATGAATTCACAAGCACCATAGGTTGCACAAGACACACACTTGGTTTTTTTTATGAAATCATCATATAATTTATTGTCAATCCCCTTATAATCGGGTGAAAATTCAATCTCAAAAAAATTGGGCCCCCCGGGTACACATATTGTCGGTATATCAAGCCTAACAGCAGCCATAAGAATCGCTGGATTTATTTTATCGCAGCTTGAAAGAGTTACCATCGCGTCTAATCGATGAGCTTCGACCATTGCTTCGATAGAATCTGCAATGATTTCTCTTTGAGGTAGAATATATCTCATACCTACATTTCCATTTGCCCAACCATCACAAGGAGCGATTGTACAGAATTCAAATGGAATCCCCCCATTCTCTATTATCCCTTCTTTGACAGCAATTGCTAGATCTCTAAGATGTTTATGCCCTGGATTCACTTCATTCCATGTGTTTACAACTCCTATGAATGGTTTGTTTTTAATCTCTTTTTCTTCTAAACCCAGACCACTTATAATACCAAGTGGAGCAAAGTAATAGGGAGTGTTTTTTATAACGTCAAAAATCTCATTACTTCGATGTTTTAGTTTCGCATTATCTTTATTCATGGTTACTCATTGAATCTCAAGTTATTTAATAACTAATCATATTAACCTTTCAAGATCTGATCAAATAGAAATCTGAAATAATAGAAAAATAAAATTAGATTAATATTGATTCAAAAGATAAGTAATTTAATTCTTCAGTGGTTTTACTCTTCTTTTTCAGTATGAATCGTAATTAAATTATAATCTCTTGTTCCGAGTCCTATTTCTTCAGCTGATTCAAGTTGTATTTCCCAATGTCTGGATGGAACACCTTTTTGGTTAAAATTTAGTTCATTAGAATCATCATCATAACGTGGTATATACGAAAACCATTCTGAGGTTTCTTTAGGCAATGATTTGATATCTCCTATTATTGAATGAGAGTTTATCGAAGATTGATGAACTAAATCCACACAAGCTTGATCTAATGCAACGGGATCTCTCGATGCAAGAATTCCAATATCACTTACGAATGGTAAATCAGAACCCCCAGCACAATCGCATTGCCATGTTATATCAATAGCGTAGTTAATATAGAATATATTTTCGGCTCCAAAATAATCGACCACTCCTTTTGCATTATCAACCATCTGATGAATAAACTGCTCTCTACTCACTCCACCAAGATTCATTACTCTTTGTTCACAAACCGAAGCACACATATAACAATATCGACATTCACTTTCATTTCGAGTAATTTGATGATCATCGTTTCTTTTCATTGCTCCAGTCGGACATATCTCAATACATTTATTACAATCAGAGATACATTTCTCAAAATTAAATTCAAATGTCTTTCCGGTATGGGCTTCTGCTTTACCTCCTTTCGGGACACATCCAATTCCAAGATTCTTAATTGCTCCGCCAAATCCCGCTACTGTATGTCCTTTAAAATGAGACGCGATAATCATTTTGTTAAATTCTTTTAGTCTACCGGCTACTTTTACATCTTTGAAATATTTTCCATCAATTTTTTGGACAATATAGTCAATTCCGTTTGGACCATCAAGGGTTAATAAAGGAGAGCCCATAGTTTCTTTTGTAAATCCATGTATTAATGCAACTTTTAAATATTCTTCCTCATTTGCTTTTCCTCCATATTCCCCTCCAGCACCCGGAACACCCCATCCACATGACTCTGCAACGCTCGGAGTGGCATCAAGGCTTTTCACAAAATCACATAAAAAACGAATATAAGAAGGTCTAATATATCGAGTGTTTTCCAAGGCGCCGAAGTGTGTTTTTATAACAACTTTATCGGATTTGTTGGTGTTTTGCTCAAATCCTATTTTTTTCAAAGCTAGTGGCCCTTTGAATTTAGACATACTCTGTTGGTAATTGAACGTTCGAGCGGATAAAAAATACACATCTGATTTCATAAAATAATACTAGAAACATAAAATTATAAACTAATTATTATGTTTTAATAAAAAATCTATATAATTTAATGAATATATTTTTATACCAAATAGTTATTTTAACTAAAATAGATTAATCAAGAATTTGTTGAATTAAAATAAGATAAGTATAAAAGGAGAAGAAAATGGATATCAAAATTATTTTACATGACTTTGCTTATCATTTTAAAGATGAGTTAAAGAGGATTATAATTTATACCGTTCTAATATTATTTTTTGGATTTCTTATTTCTTATAATATATTTAGGATGAATTTTGGATTAAATGAAGCTTCGAGTTGGTATTTCGGTAGTATATCTGCTTTGATTTCTACATTAATTATAATTATTCTAATTAATATAATTTGGTTTATTTCAAAAACACGTAAATAGTTAAATTAGTAAGGATCAATAAAATTAAAAAAAAAACTATATTATAGTAGTTTTTCAAAGAGGTTTAAATAATTGTTTACATGATTTATAAGGAGAAATTGTTCTTTTACTTTTTCTTTACCTCTTTTACCCATCTTTTGTGCAATTTTTGGATTTTTTAGTAAGTATTCAATTTTTTGAGCGCATTCTTCAACAGTATCAACTAAGAAACCATTTTTTCCGTCTTCTATTTGTAATTTGATTCCTCCCACATTTCCCCCAATTACGGGTGTCTCCTTCCATAACGCCTCAGTCACCGTTAATCCAAATCCTTCTTTAATTGACTTTTGCAAAATTACATTGGATATTTTCTGGAAGGCATTTACTTCAATATCATGAACTCCATCTAGATTTGTAAATATATGGATATCAGGATCGCTATTTGCATAGTTCTGAACCTTTTTCAAATATTCAACACCTTCAGGATCATCCTCGGCTAAACTCCCTATCAAAACCAAACTCAGATCCATATTCTTTTTCACGATTCTGTATGCATCTATTACACCAAAGGGATCCTTCCACGGGTCAAATCGTGAAATTTGTGATATTAAAGGTTTATCTCTTTTAACAAACTTTTCAACAATTTCTTTTGCCCTTTCTTCACTAATTTCACGGTTTTTTTCTGAAAATGGATCTATCGATGGAGGTATTCGAAATATTGACTTCCGGATATCTTGTTGAGCATATTCTTTTTTTGTAAAAATAAGAGCATCATATTTCGGTAAATAATCAGCAATCATCTTCCAAGCCTGAGGATTGGGATTTGAAGTATCTATATGACACCTCCATAACCATTTCCCCTCTTTTTCATCGACTTCATCTATTACCGGACAAGGTTGAGGATCATGTATAATAACATAATCACCAGAAGGATTTATCTGATTGAATGTTGATTTAGCTTGATTTTTATAAAGAGAGATCTCATCATGAGAAAAAGAAACTTCCATATTTCCTTGAAGTGCATTATGCATTTTTTTTGTTATTTCAAAAAAGTTTTCAGGTGCTGAAAATGTTTTCCAAATTGCATCTAATTCTAATTCATGCATCATTGGAATCATATTTTGTAGTATCTCTGCTACTCCACCTCCAAATTTAGTAGAATTGACGTGCAATATTCTCATATGTTGATATTTTAATGCTTTCATTCTCAATTTTTTGACGGATTTTCGTCCAATTAGATTTTCATATTTTTCCAAAACTGACATTTTGATCATCCTCGATTTCAATAGAACTTACTTTTTATAATTCTTGATCATAATTTAGTAAATAAATTTTAGATGTTAGATTTATAAATGAGCTGGTAATCCATTTCTATACAATTTTAAAAAATTTAGCATAATAAATCAAAAAGCGATAATAAAATGAAAAAAATAAACATCAAAACAACAATTTTTTTACTATTGCTATTATTTATGACTTCGGGAGTACTCTTAATACCGGCAATTGCCAAAACTGAATTGAAAACATCCCAACCAGTTGTAATAGATATAGTGGTAACCGATGAGCAATTTGCTTCAGTTACAGCGGGTTTGAATCGATTTCAAGAATCACCATTAAGTAATGGGATTGATGCGGTAAATATTATCTCATCAGGAAGTAATGCTGACCAACAATTAGCATTTCTACAAACAAGATTAGCTGCAGGAGATACCACTTTAGACGTTATAGGATTGGATGTTGTATGGACTGCTCAGTTTGCTGCTAATGGATGGATAATAAATTTATCTAGCTCAACATACTTAGGAACTAGTTATGATATGAGTATTTTTATTGGAGGGATGGCTGATTCTTGTATATATAAAGATTCTATATATGCACTTCCATGGTTCTTTAATCTAGGAGTTCTTTACTATCGAAGAGATTTAATGGAGCAGAATGGATTCACCTTAGATGATATTGATACATGGGCAGAATTAAATGCTACAGCTAATACAATTCTTGCAGCAAACAGTTCAGATATTTCGGGCTTAGTTGGATTCACAGCACAAATGGCTAATTATGAAGGTGGAACGGTTAATTTTATAGAGTGGATTGGAGCAAATGGAGCTACTGAAATAGTGGATGCCCAAGGAGATTTTAATGTAACAAAATCAGAAATAGTTGATGCAATGACCTTTTTAAAAGCATTAATTGCCCCCGCAGAAGCAACTGATTTAGCTACTACAGATTATATTATTTCTAGAGAGATATTAACTTCAACTGAGGCAGAATCCGGTGACAAATGGTTAGATGGTGAAGCAATATTCGTACGACAATGGCCATATATCTATGATTTATCTTTAGAAAGTTCTGATCCTATCTTTAATACAGTTGATGGTGATGGATTACCCATAAATTGGGGTATCACAGGAATTCCTACATTTGATGGTACTGGTGATCAAAAATCTGCTTGTGTTGGAGGACAGATTTTATCAATAAATAGTAAGAGTCCTTATAAACAAGCTGCCTTAAATGTTACAAGATATCTTTGTGAAGACAATTTTTCTCAATATCAACCATTGAAAGAATATTCTCATCCACCTGCCTTAAAAGAAACATATCAAGGACTTCCAACTAACCTTCTATTTGCTGAAGCATTCTTTAACGCATCTGATGTAACTCTTGCAAGACCAATATTTCCAAAATATTCTCTGGTTAGTGATGTTATCTCTGATAGTTTTTCAGCAATCATAAGTTGTCAAACGACACCTCAAGCTGGATTGACTACGATGCAAAACAATATCGAATCTGTTTTAACAGTCGTCCCAGATGTTATTCCTGGATTTATGTTGCCTCTAGGGTTATTAATCATGAGTTCGATGATTTCACTTATAATAATAGTTCAAAGAAAAAGATTGAATAAGAAATAAATCAAAATTAATAATTACTTTTTTTTTTATTTAAATTTAAATACAACTTAAATTGGAGATATCATGTCAAGTTTAGTTCAAAAAACCAAACCAACAGAAATAAAAACTCAAGAAAGGGAAGCACCTCCATCAGATTATGCTTTTACCGGATCGCTAATCTTACCTGCATTAATCTTAATTGCAATTGCAATTTTTTTACCTATAATTATTGGAA
>WJIN01000095.1 GCA_014730295.1 Promethearchaeota archaeon
ATCTTTGAGGATTGATTTTGTTACTTCAGATACTAATAATGTTCAAGATATCATTGATAGATTCGCTCCAAATGCAAATAATGTCAGAGATTCAATAGATAGTAAAGATGAGATTGATTTATTAGCTACTACTGATGTTTTGAGTGAGGGTATTAACTTACAAGATGCTAATTGTGTTATAAATTACGATCTTCATTGGAATCCTCTTAAATTAATTCAAAGAATTGGAAGAGTAGATAGATTGGGGACTAAACATGAGAAAATATTCGCATTCAATTTTCTCCCCGAAAAGGATCTTGAAAAGGACTTAAACTTAATCGATAAGCTAGAAGCGAGGATAAATGAAATTAACAATGTTTTTGGAATGGATTCAAAATTACTAAAAGAAGATGAGCAACCAAATCTCTCTTATATGACATCAATTTATAAGGAAGATCTGGAAGAGATTGAAAAATATGAAAGGACTATTCTAATTGGTGATGATCCCGTTTCAGATTCAATAAATCTGTTAAAAAAATTAATGCAGAAAGATCCAGAACTGATAAATAAAATAAAAGGATTAGATGGATTAAGGAGTGCTAAGAAATGGGAAGAAAATTTTGATGGCATATTTGTTTTATGTAAAGCAAGTGATTATATTCGCCCTTATCTCATTAAATTTGAAAAATCCAAACCAGAAATCCATACAGCTCAACCAGAAATTATTCTTAAGACTATCAAGTCTGAATCAGAAGAAAAAGCCTTAAATATTGATCGAAATCTTTTTAGGAAACATTA
The DNA here is from genome assembly GCA_014730295.1 of Promethearchaeota archaeon. Next base: position 778 of record WJIN01000095.1, read on the forward strand.
TAATGAAGCGTGTCAAAAAGCCATCTATGAATTTAATAAAGATCTAAAAGTACGTAAAAAACTGATAGATGATCCAAGAAAACATAAACGATTAAAATCAAAAAGAAGATATGTTGAACGGCAACTAAGAGTTTTAGCCGAAAGTATATCTGATGAAGAGCAAAAAAAGACTATAAATTACTATCGGACAATCATTCATAATATTTCAATCGTACCTGTTTTAAGGGAATTTGAGAAAATGGAAGAAAAAAAATTAACAGGAAAGGAAATTGTTCTTGCTACAGAATCTCTGATTCAAAAATATAATTTAGAAGAGAAATGGGAGAAAAAAAAGGAGTTAATGGAAACATTTGACGAGCCCATCCACATTTTATGCGGAATGTATTTAAAAGGGGAATAATATCTTACAAGCATAATAAAGCTAATTTTCTTCTAATGATTTTTGAATTTTGTTTAGTTTTTAAGTAAGGATTAGGATATAGTTTTAAAAAATGAATGATCATATATCTCACAAAACTTAGGAAATTTAAATATTAATTGGAAGAAACTAGCCAATAAGGGAAAAGAAACAGAAAAGGTTGAACGCATAATAAAGACCTTCGCCCAGCAACAGGAAGATATTATAAATGGTTTTATAGGACAATCTTCTAATAATTGTCTTTTTAATGAAAAATTAACTAATCTATCGTATGAGTTCGAGGAATATTTAGAGCTTAGATTGAATAACTTAATAAGTGAAAACAATCAAAAACATAATGAGGATCTTCTAAAGAAAAGGTTTGATATATATAAATTAGAGCTATTTAAGTATCTTAATAATAAAATCAACCGGTGTATTTTCTCTGAAATAACCTTTAAGCAAGGATATTATCTCTATAAATTATTTGAAGCTTTAGCAAAAACAAATTCAGAAGTTATTTTCAAAATTAATCCTAAAAATATAGAAATTTATTCTTCTAATGATTCACAAACGTTTCTAATACGAATCCTTCTAAAAGTAAAAGATAATCACTATATTTATTATAATCCATTAGTTTTATTAGTTAATTTAAAGAATGTAGTACAAGCTTTAAAATGTAAGAAAACAGATAGAACCTCAACAAATCTGATAATTAAAAAGGATAAAGTTATAATAAATCTGCATTCACGCATTTTTATGTCTAAAATTAGACGAGTTATAGAAAACTTAGAGGTATTAACTCAAGAAAATAAGATTCTGAAGGATCTTATGGGCCATAAACACTCAGGTGTTTTTATTTTAGATAAAAATAAATTTTTGCATCTTCTTTCACAGTCACAGAGATATTCTGAAGTTCTAAATTTAGAATTAACAAAAGAAGAGGTTATATTCTCAGAATCTAATCAATTCAACAAGAGCATAATAAACTGGGACAAAAACCTTATTAAAAAATTGGAGCTGGAAAATAATTCCATAATCACATCCTTTTCTATAGAGCACTTAAAAGTCATAGCAAATTTTCTATTTGAATCAAATCCAAACTTAGAGTTTTATTTGGAAGAAAATTTACCTTTAAAAATTAGAACAAACTTCAAAACACTTGAAGATTCATTTGGAATTATTTTTATTGCAATAAGAAATTAACTTTAAGAAAAATTTATTGTTAATCGATATAACTTGTAATTTTTTTATTTTAGCAATTTAGATTTTTAAGATGATGTTATGAAATTGGAAATTCAAGATTTAAAGCATTTATTTGAAAAAGAAATTTGTGTTAGATACATTTATGAGAATTTAATTAGTTGTGATTCTTCACAAGAGAATTATAAAAAGAAAGCAATATCATATATGATTGACAAGGACTTTGATTTATTAGGTTTTAAAGAAAATGATAAAATAGATAAATATATCGACAAAAAAGGGAGAAATTCATCCAATCGCGATAAAGGATATAATCTCAGAGGGAACTCCCCTAAATGATTAAATGTCTCTATTTTAAAAGAAAGAGAGATTATTTATTCTAAAAAAAATGAAATTACATGAATTATTTCAAAAGCGGATTTACAGAAAACGCCCGTATTTCTATTTTTATTCGGTATACTGGGCATTTTTGAATTATTTTGCACTAAATTAATACGAGAATGCTATAATGAAACAGAATGGAAGACAAAAACAAAGCATAATTTAAAGTATGCAAAAAATGTATTTAAAAAGTTAAAAGAGAAAAGTGAAAAGATTGATATGTTGGAGTGCTTGCTTTTCAGTACTAAGCTTGACATTCTCTTTAATACTCAAACATTTATCGATTTTCTAAATGATATTGGAATAATTGAAGATGTTGATAAGACAGATCTAAAGGAAAATATAAATAATTTGAGGAATAGTGTTGTTCATCCAAGAGATTACTTATAAGAGAAGAATTGGAAAGAAATCATTGAGATTCTTGAAGTAGTTGAAAAATTATTAGAGAAGAATGAGAGCTATTTAGAAAAGAGTAATCGTAGTAATCATTAATCGGAATTTTATTTATTCATACTCAATTATATCTTTTTTCTTATGAGTTCTTTATGCAATTCTTTTAAGTATTTAAATATTTTTCTCTGGTTATGCTGATGGTACTCATATTGCTTTTCCAAGATTAGCCATAATCATTTTATGTTTGAAATGTTTCTTAAGAATTTTCTATTATAATGCAGTTGATATTTGTGGGAAAAATAATGAATTCGAGATATTTACACCCTATCTTAAAATCATTGACCCAGAAGTTCAAGTTAGTGTGAACTAGAAAACGAGTATAACCATCCTTTTCCAAGAAGTTAACTTTTTTCACCATTCTTCACTATATTCTTTGGTGTCCTTCCTACTTTTGGAAAGCCTTTTTAGTAATTTATAATCATTTCAATTCAGATTTTGATTTAAAAGATAAAGATTATGTTTATAAAAAAAGTTTTAAAATTGAATCAATTGATTATTTGTATTATTTTACCCAAGCTGCGTTCTAAACCAATTATAAACAATAACGATACATATAGCCCCGATTAGAAATACTACTGCAGCAATCAATGTTCTGATCGCTTTTTCCTTTAAATCATCTCGTATAATTCCAAGAATTCCCAGAACAATTGCTATTATATCGGTGATAAATAAAAAAGCAAGAAGCATAATTACAATATCAGGTATAAAAACACCAAACGTAAAAGCAATAAACATCGTTATAACTAGAAGAAATAAAGAAATTATTGCTACATCAAATCCAAACTTACCGTATAAATTCTCTCCCATTTTTAATTCATCAATATTTTGTCCTATGTTTTGATGTATTATATTGTTATTTATAAATCTGTTTATTCTTACCTAAATACAATTCTTATTAAATAGAAAATTAGGAATTATTTGAATCTCTTAAATAAGAAAATCCTTTTTTTTTATAGATAATGATAAAGGAAATTTTATAGTATCAGAACTTCTTTTTTTTAAAAGTTTTTTAGATGATGATTAACCAGACTTCGATCATTACATAGTCAATAATAATTCATAAGCGATAAGAATATGGACAATATCCGAAAATGGAGGAGAGAGATAGAAAGTTCTTTCATAAAATTCAGATTAATGCATGAATTTTACATACTTATGGAAATTTCAAACGACAGAATACAACCGCAAAGATACCGTATTTTGTCCCGGATTTCTTGTTTCTGGATGGTTATACGCTCCACTTCGGAGTGATATTCCTTCTTTGAGATCTCTCTTTTAAACTTCTTTTCTTTTAAGTCCAAACGCTTTCTTTCCAAGTTATAAGAAATCTCTTTTAAGTGATGGAAATAGTTCAGTGCATTATCTCTAATTACTTTTATATTGTCTTTATATAATTCCAAGGATTGAAGAAGTCTGTATTTATAGGAAGTAGTAAAAGAATTTTCTGCTTCTTTTTCATGTGCATTGCTGATTTCACTAAATCTTTTTTGCGTCCTTTCATATTCTCGAGAAAGATAAGCAAAGTTTTCTGAGGAAACCAAATATTCTTCTATTACCCGTTTTTTTTGAACGATTTCTTCTTTTAAATATGTAAAGGCTCGCATTTTTTGGTCGATTTCCTCTTTTGTGAGTGATTTAGTAGACTTTTGAAAGGTGTCCAATTTTTGCAGTAATTTTTGTTGTTGCTTTTCTAAAATATTCAATCTATAATTTAACTCAAGAGATTTAAATTCGGACTCCGATATCTCTTCATTTTTTATTATATTATTTTTCTTGGCTTCAGACTTCATTTTCTTCAGATTTTAACCAATCTATATAAATAGTTATAAGAATAGTCATTTAAAAAGAAAAAATGAAACTGAGGATCTTGTTCCCAATTTTTTCTTTATAAAGAAGGATAAACTAAGGGTTGTATATGTCGAAGTCAATATTACATAAGGAGAAGAAAAAATTAGATCATCTGAAAAAGTATTATTCTCAGGAGGTAGAGAAATTGGATTTGATTTTTTACATCGCAATTATCTTTCATAGTCTTAGTTTAATGTTTCAATTTACTCTCATTCAGAGCGATGATGCCTATTTAAAACAAGTTGGATTAATGGCGATTGCTCAAGCAGTATTAAGCTTCATGGGTATCTCTTTTACCGCACTATTGGTCACCACGGGTTTTTTAAATGTAAGAAACGAGATAATAGAGAAAAGAAAAATAGAATCCTCTCGAATAATTACGGGTTCCAGCTATAATTTAGTAGGGGAAGATCTCCCGTGGCTTGTAGCGGGTATCTTCGCTCAAATTGGATTATATATTATTTTTGGCAGCGTTCCCGGGTCGCAAATTGAAGTGCTACAGAGCTATGGTTTCTATCCGCTGCTTCTAGCATTTAATGCCGGTATTTCGGAGGAGTTGTTCTTTTCTCTTTTTTTAAGCAGCGTGATTCTCTCTTTAGGAAAGAGCAAAACGCATCTATTTGTGTCCGCACTCTTTATAAGCGGAAGTTTTATGCTTCTACATTTGGTGGTATACGGAAGTGATAGAAATGCGTTATTCTTCGTTTTATTGCTGCGTGTAATATACTTTCTAATATATTATAAGACCCGTAGAATCTCGATTCCGATATTTTTGCATTGTCTTAATAATATTTTATTCATAAATATGATGCTTTTTTCATAATCTACCATTTTCGTAGCAGAGACTCCTTAGCTTTCTAATTTTTTTTTGAAGGATCAATAAGAAATTTGGTTTGGTGGCCACACCATTATGGATGTTACTTGCCCGATGGATAAATATGCTGTAATCATATTTTTCACCGTCTAAGCGAGAGTTAAAAAACCAAAGCTTAGATAAATTAATTCTGCATTTTATCATTTTCCGATTAAAGTTTATTGTATATCATAATTGGGATTTAAGAAGTTAAGATTTCTTATGGTTGGGAATAATATAGTTAGAATTAAACAATTAATCTTTTTAAAACCTGAAAAAACTATTAAATATTCTTAAATAAGCTATTTACTTATGTATTATAGTATGGGAGAATCTATTAGTTGGATGCCAAAATGGATTGGTAAAAAATATTCCAAATTATGGTCAAGGTTTGAAGATAATCTATTTACCTACCAAGAAGCTCATAATCTTTTAGGGGAATACACATCTAATTATTTAAGCGAAATGAAAAAATCACAAACCTTGTTTGTTTTTCGAAAACTGGGAAGGAAACGAAAATATCGCTTAATCCACCCAGAATTATATGTTTATAGTTTTACACATAAATTGAATTTAAACTGGCTTTCCCAAACTTATTATGCAAATCTTATTTTATTGTTGTTTAAACTACTAAAAGAGGAAATGCAAGAAAACTTATTGAGCCTAGGTATTTTTGGCTCAGTAGCGAGGGGTAATGCTAAAAAGGATAGCGATCTCGATGTATTTATTATTCTAAACGAATTAAATGCCTCCCTTCTTGAAAGAACGAAATTATTTCTTAAGATTAAACGACAGCACCCGATAAAGAATGAATTAACATTTTTAAGATCCTACGATATAAATCCCAAATTAAATGCCATTTTGAGAAATAGAAACGAATTAAAATTAAGCTTTTTTACAATTGATATTTCATTCGATATGAAAATTGTTTATGATAATAATGTTTTACAAGAGTTTTTAGATTCTGTATTAGAAACAATAAATGAGAACAATATTGAACGAAAATATCTAAAAGATGGTAAATATTATTTGGATCTTAATCTCAAGTTAGGAGAGGTGTTTGAATTTTGAATCATAAAAAATAGCATCAGAGTATCTTGTTCAAGCAAGGGTACGTATAAATACTGCTAAAAATGTAATATTGGATGATATGTTTGCATATAGTATAGTCAAGCACAAGAATGTGTTGAATTAAGTTTAAAGGCTGCAATGCGATTTATAGGAGTAGATTTTCCAAAATGGCATGATGTAGGGGGAACATTAGAAAAAGAAATCAATAGATTCCCTGAATCATTTAGGAGGCATATCCCTAAATTAGCTTTCATTTCGGAAATGTTAGCCGCACTAAGGGAGCCTGCCATGTATGGTGATGAAAATCTTAATCTAGGACCATCTGCTCTTTTTAATAAAGCTGATACAATTGAAGTATTACGGGATGCTGAATATTGTTATAATAAGGTCAAGAAATTATTTGAGTCTTTCTAATCAATTGAATAATCTAAAATGCTTGAGAAACTCTTACATGTTAAAAAAACATTAGATTTTCAATCGATAGTTTAATAATTATGCTGATAGAATATAATTGGAATACAATAGATAATAAGAATGTTAACTAAGGTAACAAAAACTCTTGAATTGAAAGGAAAAAAGTGTACTTTAATTTTTTCCTTTATAAATAACGATAATAAAAAGAGGGTAAAAAACGTGAAGATTGTCAATATGAGTTCTCAAACTTTAAAACCATGTAAGAAGAAAAGTAG
>WJIN01000096.1 GCA_014730295.1 Promethearchaeota archaeon
ATATTCAGACTACTATATTAAAGGATTTAAGAAAGATTTCGTAAAAAAAGATTAAGAATTCTTATAGTTATCTGTTTCAGGGATTATATCAGTAATGATGCTTAGTTGTCAAAAGTGCGGATCGAAATTAAAATATTACCCCGATAAGGATAAGATTATTTTAGTATGTTCAAATGAGGATTGTAATTTTAAATCTCAGAGAATTCCGTTAGTTGAGGATAGAAATGACTTAAAGGGAGATATAATTCCAAAAGATAATAAAAAAGAAGAGGGAAAGCCATACAATAATGCCCAAAGCTTCCAAAATAAGAAGGATAAAACGAATATCCAGAAATGTGGCACTCAGACTATTTTTCAGAGAAAGGGAAATATAAGGCAATTCAATATATATTGTTTAGATTTTTCCACTAGAATGGATATTGAGGTGCCTTATAGAAAGGATAATCTAGATAATCTAAAAGAGAAAATAGAAAATGAGCAAAACCTTAAAGAAGAATTAAAAACAGAATTATTAGATCTAATTATGCCCCCCATTTCCTATTTTAGGGGTATAGTGTTTTCACTTTCGTTATTACTTTTACAAAATATAAAAAGAATGACTTTTGAAGACTTTCAGAGTTTTCAATTAATCTCAATGGCGGGAGAAGCAGAGGAGGTTTTTAGATTCCCTAATTTCAAAGATGCAACCTCACCTGAGATTATCTCTCGATTTATAAAAAACTTGAATTTAATTCGTAAAGAATATAAGTCCAATGCCGAAATAGAGTTTAGAAATTATTCTGATGCGATAGATCTCATCTCAGAATCAATAATTGAATTACGAGAAACATTTCCAGAAGAAACAATCAATATCTATTTTTTAACGATTGGGTTAGATAAAACACGAGATTCGATGTATCTAAACCCAATTAGAAAAATTAAATCTGTGATGAGTGATTTAAAACCATTTAAATTCAATATTATTAATTTTAATGGGAGATCATTTGATGATCTTTTCACTCAAATCTCTACAAAATTCAATGGAATTTATTCAAGAGAAAACACCTTAAAAGGTTTTATGAATGCAATTCTAAAAGAGGAATATAATACAGGTCCATATCAGATGATTACAAAAGCAAAACATCAATCCCAGAACATAAAGAAAGTCAAGAGTCCTGAGAAACAGAAACCTGCTAAGGAGGATGACTCTATTGATCATAAAAGAGATCTAGAAAAGGAAAAGGAAATTCAAGAGGAGGATCATCAAGAAATACCTCAAATATCTCCCCATAGAAAAGCAGACAAAATTTTAGACGAATTAAAAGAACATATTTAAGTGTAATTATTAATGAATGTAAAAAATAAGGCAGATAATAAATTAGAGCATAAAACTCCAGAAAACTATACTGAAAAAGTTAAAGAAATATTTCCAGAAACATCAATTAACAAAGAATTAGTTCAAAATACAAGAGTAAGGGATTTACCGAACTATATTTTTGAATGGCTATTATACAAGTTTACAGATGAAGGTGTATTGACACAAGAAAATAAAAAAAAATTATATAAACTAATTGAAAAACATTACCCAGATCCAGAAAATCTTGAATACTACAAATACCAAATAATCAAGGAACGTGAAAAAATTAGTATTCTAAACCGATATGATGTTTCCTTAAATGCAAGAACTGAAGAGTATACTGTAAATTTTCCGTTTTTTGCCAGTGAGTCCAGAAATGTTCATATATTAGAAGAAATAGTAGATCAGAATAAAGGATTATTAAACGGGCTTTGGGGTATATCAACTATTAGTCACGATCCGACGTTTGAAAAACCCTTCCTTATAACGGATTTTAGTCCAGTCCAAATAGAAGAAGTCTACTTAGATAAATATATTGAAGCGAGAAAAAATTTTACGCTTCCAGAATGGGTTAATCTTATGATCAATACAATGGGATTAAATCCTGAGCAATACCCCACAGCTGAAGAAAAGATCTATTTAATTAGTCGGATAATTCCCTATGTACAAAATAACTTTAATTTAGTTGAAATGGGCCCTAAAGGAACTGGAAAGTCATATTTTCACAAAAATATTTCTACTCACGTTCATGTGATTGGCGGCGGAACGATTTCAAGAGCAGAATTAATATTTCACATGGGTAAAAAGAAGAAAGGTTTACTTTTAACGAATGATGTAGTAGTGTTTGACGATTTCTCGAATATCAAAATTAGTGGTGCTAGTGAAGTCATTGGAAAATTAAAAAATTTTATGGCGGATGGGATTATCGATGTAGGATCATTTAAAGAAACATCCAATGCATCTGTTGTCATAATGGGGAATATTGCTCTCACGGAACATGGGTTTCCTGCAAACAAATTTTATTTTGGTAATCTCCCAAAATCAATGCAAGAGAGTGCTTTTTTAGATAGAATGTCGGCTTTCATTCCCGGTTGGAGGTTACATCCTGTACGGCCTAAAGATCTATCAAAAGATTATGGTTTAATCGGAGATTGGTTTTCGGAAATATTACACCATATAAGAAAAAAGAGTTTCATTCCAGATGTGGAAAACATGATTGAGTTTAAAGGAAAGAAAGCAAGAGTAAGAGATAGTGAACATATGAAAGCGACTGCTGCGGGATTGATCAAATTATTATTTCCCGATGGAAAAATGGATCTTGATGATTGGCATTTAATAGCAAAATTTGCAGTAAATTTAAGACAGAGAGTAATAACACAGCTCGGACGTATAGATCCTGAATTTTTAGACATTCAATTGGACTACGATATAATAGAATAAAGAGAGATTCAAGTATGAAAATTTTAAACGATGAGTTCTGCGATGAAACGCCGCAGAGAGAAAATATTTGTGATCTTTGTGGAAAAAAGCTACCTTATGTTGATTCTCCTTATGGTGCAATTCCTACTTTGGAATTATTTAATAAATTCAAAGTTGATTTAATAAAAGAATTCGAAGAAGAGAAATCGGAATTAAAAAATCTAATTAGAACCGAAATTGATCAAAAATTTGCCACCAAAGAAACTGAGTTAAAGTC
>WJIN01000097.1 GCA_014730295.1 Promethearchaeota archaeon
ATCCGAACTTTTACTGCTTTATTAATGTTCAAGAGCAATCTTCCTCCGTTGATTCTCAACCTCTTGGTTCAGAACATCAATTGATACATTTCCCGTTGAAGAAATAAAATAGCCGGGACTCCAAAAATGAGCGCCCCATAATTTATCTTGCAAGAACGTCTTATACTCCTTCCTTAGAAAACGAGAAGAATGCCCCTTAATCATGGTTATATACTTAGGAATATCTAACATGGGCTTTGGAGAAATCAATAAATAAATGAACGTGTTCCATACCCCATTCGATTTCCACCACTTTTACCTCAAAGTTCTCTGAGAGTTCAATAATCTTTGTTTTTCAAGCCTCAATAATATCAATCCCCTCTATAAACGCGGGTTGACGGGATTTTACTCCAGAAATTACGTGAACCATGAGAGAATAGACTCTATGAGCATCTTTTCGATATTCCATTATATTTTGATCAATTCGATGGTATAAAAAGGATAAAACTGTTTGAGTTTGGTGATTTTTAAATGGATTCATCCACGCCCTAAAGAACGTGGCTTTCTGTGTAAAAAACGGTAAAAAATATATTTCTTGTTGATTTTTATTCGTTGAGTTAGCATGTCGGATATTCATTTTAATGAAGAAAAAGGATCAGAATTAAAACTATTTACTCCGGGACCTGTCTATGTCCCTGAGAGGATTCTGGGAGAGTTAGCAAAACCCAATGATACACATCGCTCTCAACCATATGAAGAAATGCACAAAAAGGTAAAACAGGGACTTCAAAAATTATTATATACGGATAATGAATGTCTTATCTTCACCTCGAGTGCGACTGGTGTTATGGAAGCTTGTGTGAGGAACCTCATAAAAAAAGATGAGAAAGGGCTATTTTTATCTATTGGAGCATTTGGCGATCGGTGGTATAACATTGGAGAAAAAAACGGAAAAAACGCCGTTAAACGAGGAGTTGAATGGGGAAAAGCTCTTAAACCCGAATTAATTAAAGAATTCCTTGAAGAGGATGATTATGCGGTGGTATGTCTTCAAGCGAACGAAACTTCAACCGGAGTCTATAATCCCATCGATAAAATTATCCCAATTATCAAAGATTCTGGCGCTATGGTATGTGTTGACGCCACCTCTTCGATGGCTGGTGTAAAAACTGAGGTCGATAAACTGGGGATTGATGTGTGTTTAGCATCAGTTCAAAAATGTTTTGCACTGCCTCCTGGACTCGCAGTTGCATCTGTATCCGAAAAAGCATTTGAAAAAGCGAAAGAGGTCGAAAATCGGGGGCACTACTTTGATTTTGTATATTTTCAAAAAAAAAGCGCTGTGAACCAAACACCAACAACCCCACCAATTCCGCATATTAGAGCCTTAACTGCCCAATTAGACTATATTCTTAATCAAGAGGGTTTAGAAGAACGATTTACACGCCATACGCAATTGGGAAAAAGAACGAGGATATGGGCCAGAGACATGAGTCTTGAAATGTTCTCGGAAAGTGGATATGAATCAAATACAGTCTCTACGATGAAAAATTCCCTGAACTTGGATTACGGAAAAATGGTAAAACAGATGCTTTCAAAAGGTTATCGGATTGTAAATGGCTACGGATCTCTTGCAAATGAGACCTTCAGAATTGGACATATGGGAGAAATAACGATAAAAGAACTAGAAAAAATGCTGGAAATTCTAACGGATATAATTTCTGGGTTGCGATTAGATAAGTTAGATTAACTGGTCAAAGTAATCATTTAATTATAATTTTTTAATTTCACTTTTTGCCTTTAAAATTTTCTAATAATTTCATATATCTCCTTTATCATAAACTTATTATTTTAAGAAAGGAAATAGGTAAATAGATATTTTAATCTAATACTAAAATTTTTGGTAATTTAAGTAAAAGTCCTAAGTTGTATCCGGTTGTACCTTTTGAAAATCGAAGTTTTCTATCTCCGAATTGATTTTTTTTAAATACCATATGCAGGACAGAATTTTCTCCATTAGAGAAGTACATCAGATCTTCCGGGGCAGCTTTAATCTCCAAATCATATTCATCTAATCGACCCCTTGATAACTCAAATTCTCCATCTTTTCCCACCAAGTTCATCCAAAAATAATAATCATCGGAAATCTGGAGCCCCATATTAATTCTGGCATCAAACTCGTTTAAAAGGTCTTCATATTTTTCCATTCCTTTCTTCTCTTTAATTATACTCTCAATTACCGCATTAAAGGTTTCATATAGGTTTTGTTTTTCATTTTCTTTCATATTATATTTCACCACCATAAAGGACGCGCACGCTTTACATCTTTTTCCTCATTCATGCACGTTTACAATTATTCCATTTAATTTTAAATTCCTTAAGAAGATTTACTTTAAACACCTATATTAATCTTTGAACCTTGATTAAATCACAAATTTTTTGAATGGAATTTAAAAATCCCATATATTCTTTTTTGAAAATACTAGTGAATTTCAAAAAAATAAGTAGAAAACATATAAATAACTAATTTATTATTTTAACAAATACATTATAAATAATTCTTCCATTAAATCTAAAATTAATTATTTAAGTAAGTTAATATGAGTATTCCATCTAAAGAAAAAGGTGCCTTGAAAAACCTCCAAATTGATATTGGAGGGAATATCCCCCACGTAGATGAATTAAAATCTTATACAATAGGTTATCAAACCAAAAATAATAGAATTTCCGGGTTATGTCTATTTTCTTGTGGATTAGATAGAATTCCTAAGGAGATAGAGCAACTTGATCAATTAGAAACACTTTATTTACGGGGGAATAATATCACAAAATTCTCTGAAATCATGTGCACATTAAAATTATTAAAATCAATCGATATTAGCGAAAATCGACTTCATTATATCCCAGATGCGATCATCTCTCTCGATGCATTGGAAGAACTGCATATTGAAACTAATAATTTAAGACATCTTCCCGAAAAAATTGGAAAACTCAGAAACCTTGAATATCTTGATGTGAGCGGGAATAAATTAGCAGAATTACCAGAGTCAATAAGTAATCTGGATAAATTAAAATTTTTAGATTTGAGTAATAACGAAATAAATAAACTCCCTCGCTCTATTGGTGCCTTACATTCTCTCCAATTTCTATATCTTGGAAATAACAACTTAAAAACGCTTCCAGAATCAATCGGATTCCTAAAGTCATTAAAACGACTCAATATTCGGAAAAATCTGCTTGCCCAATTACCTAAATCTTTCGGTTCTCTTACATCTTTAACATCGTGTTTTTTAAAAGGTAATAATTTAAAGACTCTTCCTGAATCAATCGGTAACTTAACCAGCCTAAAATATTTAGGAATCAATACTAACAATTTGGAAACCCTTCCAGACTCCATTGGATTATTGGATAAATTGGAAAATTTGAGCTTAGGCAATAATGAGCTCATGTCTATACCCAAAACGATAGGAAAGCTAAAATCGTTACTCCGCTTCGACATTCAAAATAATAGTATCAAAACATTACCAGATACATTAGGAGAGTTGAAATTATTAAATTACTTTTGGGCAAATAATAACGCTATAGAAATATTGCCCTCTTCCATTGGTAATTTAAAGTATCTTTCCTCGTTAGATTTAAAACAAAACCAGCTAAAAGTCTTACCTGAAAGCATTGGTAGTCTGAGTTCCCTTTTAGAACTCGAGTTATATGATAACAAATTAGAGCATCTTCCAAACTCTATTGGTCAACTTGATAATTTGGAGATATTAGATCTTAGTAGCAATAAGTTATTAGATCTTCCTAAAACGATTTGCCAATTAAAATCCCTGAAAGAATTCGATTTATCGACGAATAAAATTAGCACATTACCTAACTGTATTGGAAACTTATCTAACTTAAAGAACTTAATTTTGGGATTTAATAAGCTTAAAGAAATTCCCGAAACTATTGGAAAATTACAAGAGCTAGAGACTCTTGATCTGGGCAAAAATCTTCTTAAGGCCGTTCCAGACTCAATTGGAAATCTCAACTCTTTAAAATATTTATATCTGTATTATAACAATCTTAAAGAGATACCCGATTCAATCAATTCTTTAACGAAATTAGAATACTTTAACCTTAGTAATAATGAGATTGAGATCCTTCCAGATTCCTTAGAATCTCTTAAAAATGTCGAATATTTTCTGATAAAATCTAACAAATTAGCCCATATTTCAGATTCAATTAAGGAAATGAAGGCTTTAAAGCATTTAGATGTAGAAAAGAATAATATTCAAGATGAACCAAACTTTTTTAGTGAATTAAGAGAGCTTGGAGTAAAGATTATTAAATAGACCCCTTTCTATTATTAATTAGAGAAATTTCCCTCTATCCCTTTCTTCTTTATAGAGAATAGCTTTGTTTTTTATATGTCTTATTAGTGAAGATGTATACTTTATCAACCCCTTGGGTCTCCGGAACGTCGTTTACTTTCATTTTAACATAAATTTTGTCCTTTTTTGTTCCGCGTGGAGTTCTTTTAATTATTTTTCCTTTATATTTGAGGACATTCTTTTGTTGGTGAATATAGGTGTCTGAACTTTTTCCCATAATAATAACATCAGAGTTTTTTTCCATATACCCATTATCCAAAAGAATGGTTGCCATCTGATTATTGGCATTATAGTCGATAATTTTCCCCACTTTAATATATCTATAATGGGACAGATTGTATGGATAATTATGCTGGTGATCTTTCTCCGTTGGTCGTTTAAAGTAGAATCCAGGAGTAAATCCCCTGTTATATACCTTCTTGAGTTCGGTTACCCACCAACCCACTTTTTTCTCAGTGAAAGTGCCATTATAATAAGCCTCAATTGCTTCTCTATAGGTTTTTGCGACTATTTCTACATAGTGGGGGTGTCGCATCCTCCCTTCAATTTTAAAAGCATCAATGTTAGCTTCAATTAAATCTGGGATGTAAGCGATAGTGCAGAGATCCCGGGAATTCATATATCTTACACCATCATAAATATATTCGTTATTATCCATATCTTTTACCAACCATTTTCTTCGGCAAGGCTGAATACAGTTCCCGCGATTTGCTGATTTTTCTGGACTTCCACATATATCTTGAGAAAAATAGCAACGCCCGCTCACTGAAGTGCACATCGCCCCATGAACGAATGTTTCGATTTCTGCAGATATTAAATTTCGTTTAATCTCCTTAATCTTTTCTAAGGAAAGTTCCCGAGCCAAGATAACCCTCTCTGCTCCAAACTTCTCATATAATCGTGCTGAAAGGGAATTTGACACGTTACATTGAGTTGAAACATGAAATGGGATACCTATTCGCTTTGCGATTTCCATTGCTGCTAGATCATGAACAATCACAGCATCGATACCCGCTTCTTTCGCCGATTCAATTAAATTTTGGATTTCAGCTAATTCATCATCATATAGAAGAATATTAGTCGTAAGATAGGTTTTCAAGTCCTTTTTTTTACAATAATCAGAAATCTTCCATATATCTTTTATATTGATGTTTTCAGAACGCATCCGCATATTATACTTTTGAACACCAAAATAAAATGAGTCTGCATAATCTGCTGCTGCCTTAATAGCCTTGAAATTCTTCGCTGGAGCAAGTAATTCTACTTTATTCATATCATAACAAATTTTGTTCTATGCTTTTCTTCTCTATTTCATCTCAAATATTAGATACTAAAAATCAGAATAAAATTTCTGAAAAAAATAGCTATATATCATAATCTGATATTTCAAATAAGTTTAAATCTCATCATATTTTCTATCAAACTCGTGCATAATCAAGATATAGTATCTACATTATAATCGTCTTCTATAACAATAATAAACCTATATAATATCATTTTAATTCCATAAAACTTTTTGTTAGATACCATAGTAGTTTTAAACGAAATAATATCAATCGAATATTTTATAATTCTTACAGTAGACGGGATATAAGCTAATTATGACCAATAGAAATCAGAGAATCACATTCATAATCCTATTTGCCATCGGAATCCTTATAAGGATTTTGGCATTAGCTTTCTATTATTGGCAAAGTTTTTCACGCCCTATTGGATTGGATTCATTTGGAGATGTATATTTAAATTTTTATGATATAGACTCTATATTTTCGGGAGAGTGGATCTGGTCTCAAGATGATCTAGCATATCCTCCGCTTTCCATATATATATTAGTTTTGCTACGTTTGATTTCTTTCAATAATTTGTATATCTTCTTTTTTTATAGCTTTTTAATAGAAATTTTAATAATTGGTATATTTTATTTAGTTCTAAAACGATTTAATGTATCACATTATCGCATTATTTTTGGTTTCTTTCTAGTCAATCCTTTCTATTTTATGAGTTTCGTTTTTCGAGGAATTAAAAGCGGATACCATTTAACTGACAGTTTTTTCTGTATTTTTCTTTTACTGGCAATATATTTTTACCCGAACCAGAAAAAATCCCTATTTTACCTTTTTTCAGGTCTCGCCGTAAGTGCTAAATGGTACACTTTGCCATTTTTGCTTCTAGTTTTTATAAAATTCTTTAGAGAAAAGGATTGGGAGGAAATGAAACATTATATATTCTATACTGGGATTCCTATCTTTACTTTTTTGATAAGTCCTGTTTTCTATTTGCCGAATTATTTAGATCTTTACACTGATTGGCTTTCGGGTCATGCATATACGGCAGCAATTCCTTTGTATTACAAAATAATTCCTTTCTTGATTTTGCTAGCGATTGGATGCTATAAGGCAAAAGATTTTGATCTCTTGGATCTTACAGCATATTCCATTCTAGTTATGGTATCAATTCTCTGGTGGTCTCGCTTATATGTTCGTTATTTAGCTCCACTAATATATTTTGGTCATATTTCCAAACCTAAAGAGATTTATACCTTTGAAATAAAGATCTCAGAACAAGTGTGGGAATTAAAGGTGGATAATCATGTAATCACTTATCTATCCTCGTGTATTGCAGTTTTCTTTCTAATAATAATTGCGATATATGAATATTCATATTTTGGTCTGATCTAATCATTCGAAGAAATATTAACAATATTTTCTTTTTTCTAATATTCACATTATGATTGAATTGAAATTTTATGACAACTTAATAATCATATAATCATAATTTAACAGTAGATAAAAACGATGATAGAGAAACCAAACAGAATTTCTAAAGACGATTACTTCATGCAAATTGCGGAGGTTGTATCTAAGAGATCCACATGTATTAAACGACAAGTCGGTGCGGTTTTAGTTAAAGATTCTCATATCATATCTACTGGATACAATGGAGCGCCTTCGGGATTTAAACATTGTACTGAAGAGACATGTGTTAGGAAAAATCTCAAGAGTGGGGAACGACCAGAACTATGTCGTGGAGTTCATGCAGAAATCAATTGTATAATTCAAGCTGCTCTTCATGGGACTTCTATAAAGGGAGATATTACTTTATACTCAACTACATTTCCTTGTATGAATTGTTTAAAGTTACTTATCAATTCGGGTATTAACCGATTAGTCTATAAAGAGGGATATGCAATGGAGAATAAAGTTAAAGAGGATTTAGTGAAAGAATCCAAATTAATTATTCAA
This sequence comes from Promethearchaeota archaeon, assembly GCA_014730295.1. Next base: position 7,595 of record WJIN01000097.1, read on the forward strand.
AAATACGAAAAAAACAATAAATTCTAATAATTTTGCATTATTTACCTAACTAAATAATTAAAATACTCGAGATACTGATTAGATTGAATGAACCGAACAGCGAATTAATAGTAATGAAATTTGGTGGGTCATGTTTCAAAGATGTGGAATCACTTTCCCAAACTACCACGATTGTAAAGGATTATTTAGAAGATACGAAATTAATTGTCGTTACTTCAGCATTTAAAGGCATCACTGATAAATTAATAGAATTTTATGATAAATCTTGCAGTGATGGGGATGAATGTAGAGTCATCATCAATGAGATCGAAGATTTCCATCTCAAGTTTATTAATAAAAACATCGATAAAAATAAACCAGATTATCAAAAAACTCTCGATTTTTTAGAGACTAATATAAATGAGCTGACTCAATTAGGAAGGGTTGTACGTTTATTGCGACCAAGTTTAGATATTCAAGATCTTATTATGTCATATGGAGAGAAACTTAGCACTTATATCGTGTCTAAATATCTCAATTCTATCGGTCTTAAATCTGAATTTATCTCTTCAGATGAACTTATCCTAACTGACGATAATTTTGGCAGAGCTTTACCTTTATTAGACGAAACGGAAGAATTGGTACAAGACCGAGTCGCCCCACTGATCAAATCAAATAACTGCGATCTTGTATGTGTGACCGGTTTTTATGGTTCTACAAAAGATAAAAAGATTACCACGCTCGGTCGTGGTGGGACCGATTTAACTGCCGCTATCATGGCGTACAGTCTCACGCCAAATTTTAAAAGCAAGGTGATCTATTGGAAAGATGTTCAAGGCTTTCTGGATGCAGACCCAAGAATTTCTAATAAAGCTTCTCTATTAAAATATATCTCCTATCTAGAAGCAAAAGAACTTGCATTTTTTGGCTCCAAGGTCCTCCACCCGTTATGCTTAGACGTAAATGAGAAACGAAATATCCCTTCCGAAATCCGACCATTTAATAATCCCAAAGCTGCTGAATATACCACCATAACAAAAGAAGCGCAAAAAGGAGATAAAATCATAAAGGCGATCACCTCGATTGAGAGAATATCAATGGTAACTATCGAAAGTGGCACGATGATCTCTCTTCCTGGAACCGCCGCGAAGTTGTTTAATCTCCTTGGAGATAATAATATCAATATAAAGTTTATCTCACAGAGCTCCTCAGAAAATAACATTACTTTTGGGATAGATTTAGAAGATTCTATGAAAGTAAGCTTTCTACTCAGAAATTCTGACTGGTTTGGAAAACAATGGTTTAGTATAAAAATTGATAATGATATTTCACTTATCGCCGTAATCGGTGCCGGAATGCTCCATACTCCGGGAATTGCTGGTAAGGTATTCACCACTCTCGGAGATAATGATATAAATGTGAGAGCTATTGCACAAGGTTCATCGGAGCTCAATATCACCATAATCGTACAGCGCAAAGATTGTAAAGATGCGGTAAATGTATTATACGATGCTTTTATAGATTAAAAAAATAGAAGGAAAGAAATCCTAAAAAAATTATTCGAAAAATTTCTTAAATTTATTTTCTGCTATTAGGATTCGATTTTCTTTTCTCTGTTCTTCAGATAAATTATTTTGTAGCGCCTCATTACATATTTTTTTCCCGATGTCAACCTTTGGGTTATTTGCCCAATTAACATCAAGAAGCAAGCATAAATAATAGACGGTGGATTGGATAAAGGCTACTAAATTTCCTATTACCTTTTCTCTGGGATTATTTACCGATATTTTCGCACATGGAACTTCTTGATCTATCATTGCCTGGAATGTGGCGTCTGCTTGGTAATTAACCACTATGTGAGCTGTTTTCCCATCCACATAATCTATTGAAGAATCTAACTGGACGTCCGAAATTTCATTTTTCACGGTATAAATCACTGGAACCACCGCACCTTTGGTTCCGCCTAAAATATATTCTAACACAGAATGCTGACATAAAGGTGCCTCTTGATATGCTCCCATAAGACCCTTTCCCTCCTTACCCGTACTTTCGGAGATTTCCTGGACAAATAATCCGATACTTCCCTCGAGATTTTTCGAATATGGCATCGAGAAAACTATTTTATATCCTTTTTGATACAAGCGATAAAGAAAGCTCGCAAATTCTATGCTGGCATTATGATGAAAAGTCATAAATTCATCATACCCCTCTTTTATACCATCGAGAAACTGTTCAATATTAATTCCTGACAGAAAGGCGGGAACAATAGCCACATTTGTAATTGAAGCAGCAAATCTTCCTGAAAGGTCGGGTACCTCCATAATAGGTGCGGCAATTTTCTTCAAGAGATCGTTCATCGTTCCCCTAGATGACAGACCAAGGAACTTATACCCTTTCTCTATGAAGGTCCCAATTGTAGAATTCACATCTAAGGTCTCTCCGCTTCTAGAAATAGGGATGACCACAGAATTATTGGGATTGGTACTTTTTAAACACGCGTTCAGCTCAACCGCACGAGAACTTGTAATCGGATAAATTGTTTTCTTAGCCAAATGATATAATGCAGAAAGTGTTTGAATGGATCCACCCGTTCCTAAAACAATTATATTTTTGACATTTTTATTTAAAAACCTCGAAGATATAGATCGTATCTCTTCTAAATCAATGTATGATTCCGTGTCGATAAAAAACGGGTGTTGCCAATGTTTTTTATTTTGGTTAATTACTTTAATATCTTCAGTAAGCTGCTCATCTTTTAGCTTTGGATAATATTCAAGATTTATCTCTAAATTCATTTTATTCACCATTTCTCAATAATAGAACAATTGCTTTTTGAGATATAAATTCGGTTTTCTTTTTATTAGTTTTGGATTAAAAATTTTAAATATCTGACAAATCCAAAAAAAATACCAACAGATTAAAATTAGATAATTTTTATTAGATACTTACAATCGATAAATAAAATTTTTTTGTTGAAAAATGACTGAAGATCAATTTCAGTACCTATTACAGACTATTTTTGACAATATTGACGGAGTACGCTCAGCGGCGATAGTTTCACAAGAGGGCTTAATTGTGAGCTCCATCTTAGAGGAAGGAATATCGGAGATCAAATTAGCAGCTATGACCGCGGCGATACTTTCAGTATCCGAACGAGTTCTTCATGAACTTAAATCGGGAATGCTCGATGTATGCATCTTACAAGGAGATGATGGAAATTTTGTAGTTATGGACGCTGGAACAGATTTAATTATTGCTGTCTGCTTAAATATCGATGCGCGCATGGATACGTGTTTCATCGAAATGCGAAAGGCAGCAGAACAACTCAAAAGTATATCTTAATCCTCCTCTTTTTTCCCCTTTCCTATCATTTATTAATTATTTAATAAATCTAAAAATTCGCACTCTATTTCCTTTAAAATAGGATTTTATTTTTTATATTCATATACACGATTAAACTATAAAAAATACACATATTTTACGTGATTTTTTTGGCTAAAGCAGCAGAAATGAATAGTGATGATGGTTTTAAGATGGGAGATCCATATTATTGTCCCGAATGTGAGAGAAATCATATAAAAGGACAAATCTACAAGGATCATTTGCAATATGCTCAAGTTCCAGATATTCAAGACGAGGAAGAAGCGGAAGAGATACAAGTAGAGCAAGATGGGGAGGATGATACAGAAGAGGAAGATCTTGAAGATGAAGAATATACGGATGATGAATTCGAGGAGGAATATGAAGATGACTTTGATGATGATTATGATGATGAGGGTGATGATGAGTTCGAGGATGATGATGATATAGATGATGATGATATAGAAGTATATGGGGCAGATGAAAGAGGTGTTGAAGAATGCATCGAGCAAGTAAAGGATCTTTCCGGTGTGGGAGAAGCCACCTTGAGGAAATTAATCAAGGCAGGCTTTAATAGCCTAGAATCTATTGCCTACACTCCACCGTCCATCATTCAAGAAGATAGTGGACTCGGAGAGAAAACAACCGCAAAATTGATTAAGCAAGCAATGAAACGTTTAAATGTAGGCTTCAAATCTGCAGAAACATTATGGGAGCATAGAAAAAATATTGCTCGTGTTACCACGGGCAGTCAAGAGCTCGATAACCTCTTAGCTGGAGGTGTAGAGACTGGTTCGATGATTGAATTTTTTGGAGAATTCCGCACGGGAAAAACTCAAATAATGCATCAATTATGTGTAAATGTCCAATTACCGAAAGAGAAAGGAGGGATTGAAGGTGCTGCGTTATATATCGACACCGAAGGGACCTTCCGACCGGAACGGATAATTCAAATGGCAGAAGCACTCGATTTAGATTATAATAAAGTGCTCAAGAATATTGTTTTTGGGCGGGCATACAACTCTGACCATCAGATCCTCTTAGCAAAAGAAGCTATAAATATCATAAAGGAGCGTAATATAAAATTGATTGTGATTGATTCTCTTATCGGCCATTTTAGAAGCGAATATATCGGGCGAGGCACGCTCGCAACTCGACAGCAAATATTAAACCAACATTTACACGACTTACTCCGTTTATGCGATATTTATCCCGATTTGGCAATCGTCGTGACTAACCAAGTACAAGCAAAACCAGATGTGTTTTATGGGAATCCGCTTCAAGCCGCGGGAGGAAATATTATCGCCCATGGTTCAACAATTCGAATATATCTGCGAAAAGGAAAAGGAGAGCAGAGAGTCGCAAAAATCGTTGATGCGCCCCACCTTCCTGAAGGTGAAGCAGTATTTAGTATCACAGGAAACGGGATCTCAGATTAGATTTCTGTTTTTAATTCTACTTTCCTTATTATATTGAGTTTACTTTTTCTGAGAAAGTCTAAATATATATAGGTTTAAAAATAATGGATAAGAACGTGAATAAATAGTAAATACAAAAATAGAGAAAAAAATAAAATTCAAAAAAATTATTTAGTTAATTTTTCTAATGCTTTCGACTTTTTGGTATATTCCTTAACGTGATCTTGCATGTCGTTGACACCTAATTTGAAGATTTCGGAGGCTTTCTTCGATGCTTGTTTGTAATATTTCGACGCAGTTTCGTATTCTTCTTGCTTAGCCGCTTTTTGCGCCTGTCGCTCAAAGTCCATCATTTCTAATCTATGATTATCTATTTCAGTGATTCGGATTACATCTTGGATCTCTTCAAACATCTTTTTCATATCCCAATTATTGGCGATTATCCCCGCGTCTTTATAAATATCAATGGCTTTCTCATAATTGTGGGCGCCTCGTTCTTTTTTGGCCTTTTTCAGAAGCTTCTTAATCTCCTTTTTCGCTTGTTTTTCATCTTCGATTACCGTTTCTCCTACTTTCGACTTCACTGGAGCAGAAACAATTTCTTCTCTTTCTTTCATGCTTGCGATATATGCTTCCCGCTCTTCTGGAGTCATTTCTACCAATTGATCTACGATCCTAGCTTTTTCTTCCGCAGGTAATTCAGTGAACTCGGTGATTCTTTTTTCAATCAACTCACGTTCTTCAGGAGTGATTGGTTTCTTTTCTAAACTTGATATGTCGATAGGAACCATTAATTCATTATCTCGAAGCTCTTTAATACCCATAAAAATCTCTGCGACTCCTTTCTTAGTTTCCTGCATTGCTTGATCCAATAATTTAGATATGAAGAAGAACTTCCGCTCCGACTCCTGCTTTATGTCTTGGGCAATCTCTAATATTTCCCGACTCTCAGGTTTTTTCAATTTCTTAACATCGGAAAGCTCATATTCAAGTGTATGAGGGAGAATAATGGATGTATGGAAACTCTCATCAATTAGATGTCCCGCATCTCTGAATACATTCAATTGGCCCCGCCATTCTGGAAGAGCTTCGCTATATTTCTCTTCAAATGAAACAATAAAGTTTTTTAGATGTTGCCGTAGAATCAGAGAGGCTCGTTTCCCTAACACTAACGCCACACGGATATATTCTCCGTCCGCTAAGAGTAGCATTTTATCACCATATCTAATCTCGTTCAAGGCTTTTTGCGATTCGACTTCTTTTCCAAACGAAGAAACAGCTGATATAAACCCGCTGATTAGATCTGGGTCAATTTTTTCGGAGCCAAATGAGCGGAAAAAGATACATGTCCCGCTGCCCTTATATAACACGAGAAGATGCTCCATATTGACAGCATCCTCGAACATAGTTTTTACTTCTTTAAGCACTCTTTGTTTCTCGCGTTTCTTGGGAAGAATCACTCCACGATAAACTCCGACGGATACTCCCACCGCAGCAAGCACCGCAATTCCAATAAAGATGTAGGGTAATAA
>WJIN01000098.1 GCA_014730295.1 Promethearchaeota archaeon
CGGATTAGCTTTTGAAACTCAATATCAATGGTTCGTGAATGTTTCTGATGGAATTATCAACAAAACCTCTGATCTTTGGACTTTCACCACTATACCAAATAATCCTCCAGTAATCGCTAATCCAAGCCCATTAGACAGCACTTCAGGTATATCAATCAATCCTACACTACAAGTAACTGGTTATGATGAAGATAGTCAAGATTTAACAGTGTATTTCTTTGATAATACAACCGGAATCCCCATTCTGCTCGGAACAGGCACTGTATCTGGTGGTGGACCGGGAAATGTTGACATTGAATGGAGTGGATTATCTTACAGTACACAATATCGTTGGTTCGTAAATATTTCAGACGGATTGATGAACATAACTTCAAATCTCTGGTCTTTCACGACTCAAGCCCAAGGAGGAACGGACAATGGAACGCAAGAGATCTCAGGCTCTCCAATATTGATAATTCTCTCCCAAATAATGGTTTTTAGCCTTATCGGAGGTATTTATCTCTCAAGAAAAAAGCTAGAGAGAAGTTAACATCTTAGATTCTTTAGAATTTCAAAATTTACTCTTTTTTTTCTATTTCTAAATATTCAATTTAAAGATAAAATCAAAAATTGAAAAGAATATCACCCTTCAAAGCCTTTCCAGATAATTTAGGTATAAAATTAGTTTTTGTCGAAAATTATGGATTTCTAATATATTCTCTCAAACTTAGAATTTTTTCTTTTTTTTGATTTAATAACAACATTAGCACTAAATCACTTAAGTTTCCTAATATTTCCAATAAAACAACTCTTTACAATTTCTTTAAATCCCTTAATTAAATACGAAATTATTAGGGACTTAGTGTGATCTCTCTACAGTTTGAAATACAGAACAAGAAAGTTTGTAGATATTGTTCTTAGAATAGGGTATTAAGGGTGATTAGAACATTTTGATGAGGATAATCTTATCTATTTATTATTGATAGATGGAAATAAAATATGCAAGTTATTTCTAAATAAATCAAATTCACAAAATTTATGAAATATTATCAGAAATAATGGTTTTAGGAAAATATATTATTCTTGACCATATACTTTGGTCCATCTCGTCTTTCTTGGATTCTTTTTCTGATTTAACATTGCTTTTCGGCATTTATTCGAACAGAAATGCAATATTGTACCATCTCGCTTAACATACATTAATCCTCGTCCGATGGGAATCTGATATTTGCAAAAAGAACAATTTTGAGTTTTTGGCATATCTAACCACTTTTTTATGTTTTTTTCTAATGTATTATTCGTATTTATTCTTCTTCGCTTGGATTAAATAGTTCAGCTTCTCCAAATTTGGTGACTTTAAGGTTTACCAGTGTCATATCGGCCGTGATTTCATTTCCTCTCACTGTTTTTCTCCGTTTTTGCCCTTTCCGCTTTGGATGATATCCCGTAGATCTTTTCGATACTAAAATTTTTCTTTTTACAGGGCCATGGATGTCTTTTCTCATAGGGAACCCACTGGAATCAGATCCTCCTGTAATCACAAATTCATAATTCGCAAACCCAATTAGACCTCCACGCACAGTATCACCAATTTTTAATCCTTCAAGCCGACTGAATCGGTTCTCATCTAATGTAATTTTTCTCGATTGCGACTTAAACTCGCCATTGGGAGCAGATATATTTAGTCTGTAAACTGTTTTCTCTGACATTGATATTACCAATCTGGTAAATATTAAACTATCTTTAAAAATGTATGAAAATATAAATATTTTATTAATCTGGCAACTGAGAGTGTGTTTTGTCTGTATTCTCTGGAAATTATTTTAGAAAAAAATAATAGGGTGTTGGGAATAGAGTACATTTCTAACTATATAATGAAAATCGATTGGAACTTTTTCTAATGGAAAAAAACTTTTAAATTGAAAAAATTACTAAATCTATAGAAAGAAGAATTTGTTATCCTATGCAAATATTTGAAGCGATTGAGTTGAAAGAATTTCCCTATATGAAAACGAGGGAATTGACGAATCAACAAGGGATAGAAACAGTTTCAGATATAATTAATGAAGATTCTTCAGACAGCGTATTTCTCTTAGTTGACCACGATGAAAAACGGATTTGGGTCTATAATGGAAGTAAGAGCTCCTTTAAATTACAAATTTTTGGCGGAATTCTCGCGGGAGAATTGAGAAAGCAATTACGGTTATTCTATCGGATTTTTTCTTTAAATCAGTATGCGAGGGATGATAAGACTTTTAAAGAGGTATTAGCGAAATCTATCGGGCCCGGAAGGGCAAAAGAAATAACAGAAGAGGATTTTCCCGAAGAATCAATGGGAAGATTTGAACCACAAGAGTTATCAGTTCATCCTGGGTTAAAAATTAAGGATGCTGTTGAAAATATTGACCAACTTCCAAAACCAGATGACTTTGTTAGAAAGTTTTTAATTTCAGGCGTAAATATCTATACAAACGAGAAGAAAGTTAAAAAATTAATTCCCGAGCAAGAAACTACCAAAAAAACCGTTAAATTAGGCCGATTAAATGATGGATTTACTTTTTTTGATGATAGACGATACTCTACAAGAATCTTTATTAATCGGAGACAACTCCAAGGTATAGAATTATTCGTTCATAAAAATGATCAAAGAGAGCCAATACAATTAGATATCCCCGTTCTTCCCGATGAACGCTTAAATCAATCGAGAGAAATCAATGAGCTGGAAAATGCGTTTGAGATTCCGGATAATCCTCCAAAGGAATAGACGATAAAAAAATATGCTTTTCATCAATCCAAAAACGACTAAACCTACCGAACAGAATACTCATTTTTTTCGAGAGCCAAATAGTGGGCTTCTCTACTTAGCAGCAATTCTCGATGAATATGATTTTGAGGTAGATTTGCTTGATTTAGAACAATTCTTGCATTTGAGTAAAACCGCTGTCAACAATGCGCTTCTAGATTATTCAACTACTCATGATGTTATTGGAATTACCTCCCTTACGAATACTTTTCAAAAAGCAATGGATTATGCTCAAATTATTAGACGAAAATTCCCCGAAAAAATAATCATATTTGGAGGGCCGCACGCATCATTTCTTTCCGAACAAATCCTAAAACTTGATTACCAGAACGAGAGGATAATTGATTTTATAGTCGTTGGAGAAGCTGAGTTCTCGCTGCTTAAGTTAATACAACTTATTAAATCCAATGATGTTAACCATCAAGATTTAGCGAATATTGAAATGAAAATAAGCAAAATTCCTCATATTGCATATATGAATGCTCGCGGTCAATATAGATATACTGGAAATCAATCTGAAATAATTGATCTTAATACTTTACCGCTCCCCGCCCGTTATAAGCTTTCGCCCGTTAATTTTTACTATACCGTCGCAAATATTATCGTCAATCGAGGATGTCCAAATCAGTGCTCGTTTTGTTCTCGCCAGCAATTATTTAAGTCCCCCCGCTTACGTAGTCTTCAGTCGATCGATGCTGAGATACGTGATATCAAGTCCACGCAGACTTATGAGTTTATTAATTTCTATGATAATATAAACCTCAATCTCACTTTTTTTGAAAAACTATGTAAACTGCTTCAAACACCTCATCTTCAAATTCCTTGGGGTTGTGAACTACGCGTGGATAATCTTTCTTCTAAGCACGCCCAATTGCTACAAAAATCTGGTTGTAAGGTTATTGCCACTGGGATAGAATCCGCCAGCAAAAAGGTGCTAAAGAAAAATTTCAAGTACCAAGATCCTCATAAGGTTAAAAAAGGATTAGAACTTCTAAAGAAATGCAATATCCCCGTACAAGCCTATTTCGTGCTTGGATTACCGGGAGAGACCCAACAAACCTTTCGGAAAACCTTAGACTATATCAAACAGTTGCCTTTAACTGAAGAAGATACAATTAATTATTTCATTGCCACCCCTTATCCTGGATCACGATTATGGACAGAGAGAGAGAAATTCGGTATAAACATAATAGAACACGATTTCACCAAATATGACTGCGAGCATATCATCTTTGAAACAAAAGATCTCTCTTATTCTCAATTAAAAGAGATGCTCCAAGAAGCTAAAAGCATCGAAACTTCCTTCATCGATTAACATTAATTTAATAGATAATATTACCTTAGATTAATTGTAATACGAGAACGATATACATTTTTATAAAAGTAGAGTGTACATTATTAATAAATTAAAATAACCATAGTAATTTGTAATTAATTATGCCAAAAACTGAATTTTATATTGGCGAAGCTTTAATTGGTGACGCACCAAATTTGGCTCATGTAGACGTGATGGTAGGTTCTAAAGACGGACCTGTAGGATATGCCTTTTCACAGAGTCTTAGCCAACCTTCAGTAGGTCATGGGAGTCTACTTGCGGTTATTCGTCCAAATTTAGTTCCCAAGCCTCAAACTCTGATTATTCCAAAAGTTACCATAAAAAAGATGGAAGAAGCGAATAAGATTTTCGGACCCGCCCAGTCTGCGGTGGCTAAGGCAGTTGCCGATGCGGTAGAAGAGGGTATCGTCCCGATGGATAAATTGGATGACTGGGTAATAATTGTGAATGTATTCATCCATCCAGAAGGAGATGATTATAGAAAAATTTATCAATATAATTATGGTGCGGTAAAACTGGCACTTAGAAGAGCCCTCAAGAATTATCCTCCAATCGAAAAGATATTTTATGATAAAGATAGAGCAAAACATCCTGTTGCGGGTATTAAGGCGCCTAAATTGTGGAGACCGCCTTATCTTCAAGTCGCACTCGATCATCCTTCAATAGAACACCAAACGAAAGTAATTCAACGTTTACCAAAAAGCGACCGGATAATATTGGAAGCGGGTACCCCCTTTTTGAAGAAATACGGCATGGATGCCATTACAAAAATTCGAGAGCTAGAACCTAATAAATATATCGTAGCCGATCTTAAAACATTAGATGTAGGGAAACTTGAAGTAGATGACGCATTCAACGCGGGAGCCGATGGTGTCGTGTGTAGTGGCTTAGCATCCAGTGCTTCCATTGATAAATTTCTATTAGAAGCGGAGAGATTGGGGATTGATGGGATTATTGACATGATGGAAGTTCCCGATCCTGTTCAAAAGCTAAAATCGCTGAAACAGATTCCTCGCGTAGTGATCCTCCATCGAGGAATTGACGCCGAACAATCAACAGCGACTTCGGGAAGCGATGAAGCTCAAAAGAAAAAATGGGGATTCGTACCCAAGATAAAAGAACTTTATGCGGGCAACAAACTCGCAAGCGGAAGAGACCGTGTTCTAGTGGCAGTTGCAGGGGGAATTACCCCAGAAACCGCGGACGACGCGTTATCTATGGGTGCTGATATTTTAATTGTAGGTCGATTCATCACCTCGAGCAAGGATATCAAGAACTCCACAAGAAGAATCATAAACAAACTTCCAGGCTATTCAGACGTTGATCTTAAGAGGATACACTCGGAAGATGACGACGAAGAGGCTTTACAAAAGCAATTGAAAGAGAATGAAACAACGAAACCTTAATAATTCATTTTATTCCTCTTTTTGAGGCAAATATTTTTCAATATTTTTAATTATTTCTTTCTCCTTATACGATTTAATTAAATAGTCTACAGAAAACTAGAATTTGAATAACAGGTTTTAATTATATAAGAAAATTAAAAATAAAGAAATAAGATGCTTTTAATTATTTAATTGGGCGTGAATTTGCCTGAAATATTGGACCGATGAACTGAGAGTAGAGCTTTGCGTACTGATCTTGATTACTAATGATGCTAATCATTTCTGTTTCCTTATCTGTGTTTGGGCAAATAATAACTTCCTCGGCATCCCGTGTGACTGCGTAATAATCTCCCGCTTGAGCCAATTGTCGGAATTGAATATTTCCCAATTGCTTCATTTTTCCAATTATATTGCCGTATTGATCCATATCAAAATTACTTGTAAGCATAAAACGCGCGGCCTTTTTCTGGAATGCATATTCTGATATAACTTGCAATACTTCGGGTACAGGGATGGGTGTGACGATGATAATGGAGGATTTGGTACGATAGACAGCATCCTTTATCGCTGAGACTAATGCTTCCCTACCTACAGTATGCCATGTGGTTATTTTAGCAATCTCTGGGATGGCTTTTGATGCTTGAAAAATATCCATTAACTTTTCTTCATTTGTTTCCGCCTTTTCGGTGGCATCATCAATGGAATTCATAAATTCTAACGTGAAATCGGCAATTGCATCTTTTGTATTCTGTGTATTCTCCTTGGTGGTATTGGAAAGACTATTTTGTAGCTCTGTGGCATTTTCTTTATATTTTGTTTTATGATCTTCGAGCATATTGCTTAAATTACTGTTCAACTCTGCAGATTCACTATCCCATTCTGTGATGTGTCCATTAATTTTATCAGAAACATTTCGCTTTGAATCATTGAATTTATAATCGACATCTTTAACCCAATTCTCATTTTTACGCTTAATTTCTGAATCAAATTCGGTATAATGTCGTAGCGACTCATCCTTGTGTCGTGTGATTGATTCATCATACTTATCATTATGCTCTTTAAATGACTTCTCAACTGAATCTTTCAATTTCACGGTAGTATCAGCGCAGTCGTCAATTCCAGACTGAAGCGTCTCATCAATTTCGGTATTCAAATCTGTGGCTAAATTCTCTAGCTGGGCATCAACTTTTTGTTGTGCTTCTTGGTTTAGATCGGTTGTTTCTCCAGATAATTTATTATTTTCATTAGAAATTATTTCCGTGAGTTCAGATTTAACTTCTTCGGTGGTTGAATCGTCTGTTTCTATAAATCCTTCACTTTCACTGATAAAGTCTTCTTTTAATGGTTTTGAGTAGGTAAGAATATCTTCTTTTACCTGAGCGTATCGGGCTTTGTATTTTTTATGTTGTCCGAATAATAAGGCTTTAAATGCGGATCCTCTGCTTGCTAAATCATCAGATAAGTCAGTGAAGCGATCAGATATTTCCAATAAATTATCAATAAGTTGAACTGTTCTATCTTTAAATTCTGTAGTTTGCTTTCTTACTTCACTATGCTTATTATCAAAAGTTTTTTTCAAATCTTCTTGCATTACTTCTGTAGTGTTTCTGAGATGTTCGATATGACGACCAAGTAAGGTATCAATTTTTTCCTTCAATTCCTTAATAATTTTGTCCATTCTATCAAGATATTTTTCCAAAATAAGCTCCATCTTTGGTTTAAGTTCACCTGCGATGGTTTTATGGCGGTCGACATGCTCATCCAAATCTTTCTTTATTTCAGTTTCAAGCCCATTAACTCTGCTTGAAAAATCCTCTAATAACTCAGAAATTAAACCTTGAAGATCATCTTTTGTTTGATTGATCTCATTTTCGTTGTTCTGGACAAATGAATTTGAAATATTTTTCAAGTCAGAATTTAATGAATCCATTATGGAGTGGAGATTGGTTTCGAGATTCTTTTCAGTATCGGTAAATTTTTTCTTTGTATTGTTAATTCTGTTTTCTTTATTCTTGTTTTTTACGTCTGAATCTTCAAAAAAGTATTTAATTTGTTCACTGACTGCATTCTCAACTTTTTCAATACTGCGATTCTGAATTCCCTCTAATTTTTCGAAACGATTTGATTGATCTGTAAGTACTCTGTCTTTTATGTCTGCAATTTCATCTCTAAATGTTTCGGATTCATTATAAAATAACTCAAAATAGGGCTCAAGAGGTATGTATCTTGTTACGATTCCCTCAACTTCTTTTAAGAATCCTTTTTCTACCAACTTATTAGTAATGTCGATAACCCTCTGATATTCTATCTCATCTTCCTCTTCATCGAAGGAGAAATAGACCTCAGAAACCGTCGCTCTCGGCACCTTTAAATAAACGAGGTAAACTTCAATATCTTCTTTAGTTAAACCATATCTTGTAAAGATTTCTTCTGTAAATTCTTTTAACATAGAAATTCTCCGTCCTTCTATAATTAAGGTATAAATAAATAAACCTTGAATATTATAAATACTGCCTTGTTTTTATTTATTTATTTAATAATATTTTCTTAATTATGATATAAAAATTTAAGTTCTCACGTAGAATCGCTAAATTTTAAAGCAAAAGATTTTACTTTTTATTCAAAATTCCATCTGTAATAATTCTGAAAATACAAATACATGGCTAATTAAATAACAATGGTAATATTGTCTATAAGCGTGAGTTTTCTCCCCACTTCAGGCATTGCCCAAACTTCTATAGAGATGGATGTATCAATAATACTACGTTCAATATCAATCATGCAGAAATGATAGGTACTATTTGTATATGCTATAAAATCATATTCATGAATGTTATATAGCGGAGCTCCCGCACCTCCAGATACAATATAAATAGGATCAGAAAGATATCTATAATTATATTTTTCGGTAGCATTATATTCAATAAGTGAGGTATGCTCATCGATGACTGTTTGGTTTATTATTGGATAGGAACGTTCATAATTATGATTATGTCCACAAAACACACACGTGACATTATATCGTTCGAATAAGGGAGGCCAATCTTCTCTGAGATATGATTTTGTTCGATTATGTAGGAGCGGGTGATGTAAGAACACAAAATTATACTCATTCAGTTGAGAATACTCATAGAGAGTTTGATTCAACCAATCTTTTTGCTCTTCTTCTATAGAAACGTCATAATATCCGTTGGAATTTAAGATAATAAACCCACAATTTCCAAATATAAACGAGTAATACCTTTGAGAATATTTTGCTCCCGGAAAGAGATTTTCGTACATGAGTGTATTTAATCCCCCTTCATGATTCCCTTCGACAAAAATACCAGGAATTTTGGAATATAAAATTTCAGTATCTATAAAATAATTATCCCATTGAGATTGAATTCTCCCATCTTCAACGATATCACCCGAATGAATTGAAAAATCTAAATTTCTAATTAAGCTAAAATCAGAAATTTCATTCGTTAACTCTGAACGTGGTGCTCTAAGTGTCCTAGAATCTCCATATACAATAAAACTAAAATTTACTGAATCTACAACAGGGAGCGACTTAAATATTCTTGATTCTCCATAATTTTGGTTATCAGACTTGATTCTATAATAATAAGTTGAATTTGGGATGAGATCGTTTAATATTACACTATAAGTAAATGTCCCATCGATATTGAAATATCTAGCGCTAATAGCATTATTATCTGAAAAACTCTGATCTAAAGAATATTGAAAAATTGGATTTTGAGAATTTTCTTCTGTAAACCATGAAACCAATACTGTTCCATTGAGATTCTGGAAAGTAGTTATTCTTATTCCTTTTGGATTATATCTCTCTACATCTAGATCTCCATTATTAAAATCGAATGGAATAAGAACAAATATATTGCTCAAGATTAGCAAGATAAGTATAAAAACAAGTATAATTTGTTTTTTACTATTTTCCATAATACATTTATAACTCATTAGCTATATAAATAAGATTAGTCGATTCCAAAAGATCATTAGAATAAATCTATTTCTCTTCTATAATAAATTAATAGAAAAGGTTTTCAAGTTCTTGTTTTAACTTTTCTGGAGGAAATTTAGGCTTTCTTTCGATTGTTAGGAGTCCGTTAATCTCTTGGAACTGATCATATAGTTCAGTATAACAGAACCCGCTGATCCATGTCTTTTTCTTGTCAAAAACATTGAGTAATTCTATGATGCGACTAAATAACTCATCACTTGAATTAACCTTTCCATATCCAACGGGATTCTCAATATTGCCATCATAATCTAAGGTATATCCTCCCACTTCGCTATAAATGATTGGTTCATCCTCATAGCCGAACCCCTCTAAATAGATAGATGGTTCATATTCTTTGGGATAATCCATCTTTTTTTCCTCTTCAAAAGTATCTGGTAATAAGTTTAAATCAGTATAAAAATGTTTGGTACACAAATCTGTTATGGTATGATACCATCCATCATCGTCAATAACTAAGCGAGTAGAATCTATTGACTTAATGAGGTGATATAAGGAAAGTGTATAGTTTGCCTTACGTGTATCAAATTCAGCGCCTGGAACGCCCCACCCTTCATTTAATAGAGTCCACGCAATAATCGAGGGATGATTATAATCTCTTTCAATCATATCTAAATACTCATCAATTAACCTTTTTTGCGCTTCTCTCGAAAAAGCATACGGACTTCCCATCTCTCCCCAGACCAAAACACCCTTTTTATCACACCAGTATAAAAATCTCGGATCAAATGCTTTTTGATGCGTTCTTAAGCCATTAAAACCAAATTCTTTGATTAAATCGATATCCTTCTGGATCGCAGCATCAGTTGGCGCGGTATACAACCCATCTGACCAATATCCTTGGAGTAAGAATAACTTTTGATAAATTGGTTTATTATTTAGTAGTACCACCTTATTTTTGGTAGTAATTGTTTTATTCATCGTTGAAATCTTTATTGGGCCATCTGAGAGAGATATTTTTCTCATACCGAAATAGGATTCCGCTTGATCATAGATTTTTTGGGTTTTGGTATCATAAACGCAAAGCCATAGATCATAAAGAAATGGGTTTTCTATATCCCATAATTCCAACTCTTCTTCGGGGATATTCATCTTAAATTCAAATTTATTCGCGGGATGGATTTTGAAGAGTCTTTCCACTGCTCCCAGCTCTCTTTCCACCAAGTTTCTTCGTTTGCGTTTCTTTTCGATATCACCTAAAAAATCCAATTTAGTTTGATAATCAGCGATTTCTATGCCCTCTTTTTTTACTACAGCCTTGATTCTAAGATCTTTAGACCCATTACCGCTTAAATGGCACTCAATGGTTATCGAACGCTCATCTATATTCGGAGTAATGTTGATCCCTTTTATGTGATGCGCTTTACTTACAAATTCTATCCAGACTGTCTGCCAAATTCCCGAGATTCGTGGGTAAAAGATCCATCCCGGATCCTCTTGCCAGAATTGTTTTCCTCGTGGAATTTCGTTATCTTTACTGGGATCCTCAACTCTGACGATAATTTCATTTTCCTTTTGAGCATAATCGGAGATATCAAGTGTGAATGGTGTATATCCTCCTTCGTGAGAACCTATAAACTCGCCGTTTAAATAAATTTTTGCGTAGTAATCAACGGCTCCAAAGTGTAGCAGTATTCGTTTATCAAGGTTTTTTATAGGGATATTAAATTTTCTATAGTACCACATTACATCATGAAAAGATATATCATGAATTCCACTTAACTTACTCTGAAAACAAAATGGAACTAAAATATCTTTCCCAAAAAATTCATATGATTTATTATGCCATCTTTCTTTTAATCCTCTATTCTCATCATCAAATCGGAATTTCCATATTCCATTTAGATTAATCCAATTATCTTTCCGAACAAATTGTGGTCGAGGATATTCTGATCTTGGAATAGTTTGTTGTCCTACCATGTGAACTATAAATGATTTACTATATTAAAGTATGATAAATTTTATATGCCATTTATGGGAAGAGTTATCCCTCATTTCTTAAAAGATAGATTATACTTTTGTTTAATAGAACAAATTAAGGTTAAAAAAATGAAAAAAGCAAGTAAAATCTTATTAGCTACGTTCGCAACTTTTTTGATTTTTGCATGGATAAGTTCTCCATTAGTAGTAGCGGCACAAGATCCACTAACTTATCGGAATTACGAAGCTGCTCCAGGTGAAACAGAGGAAAATGGATCCATAACTCGAATAAGGGTAAGAAATCAACTTAATCAATTTAATATTTCAGGAGAAATTCAATGGGAAGGAAAAATAGGAGTTAAAGATTTCATTATCGAAATTACAGATTCTTCTGGAGATATGGAGATGAATATGACATGTACTGAGGAGCAAGAAGAATTAGGATTACTATTGGGCAACAGATATACAGTCAGAAATCGAAATCGTTTCCAATATCAAGAAGGTTTTGCCATAAATATAAGTTGTAATTGTTCTGAGATTCAGGCTAGGTTGAGAATTAAAGCCAATAATCAAAATCGAAACGGAGAATGGGCATATTATGACGGAGATAATGGAGAATGGATAGCAGTTCCAACTCAAGTTGATTCAGAAGGATATTTAACAGCTACTACAGATCACTTTTCAGTGTGGACAGTTTTGATACCAGAAACGGACTATACACTAATTATAATAGGGGCTTCAGTTGCGACAGTAGCATTAATAGGTGTTATCGGTTATCTATACTATAAAAAAAAGAGATAATTATCTAAAGATTCTATCTAAAATATTCAATTAACTTTTTTTTATTTTTTTATATATATCACTAAAATAAATATCAAACCCATTTAAAGAAAATCTTGAAATATTTTAAAAGAAGAACAGCATTGGTTTTTATTTTTTGCTTAATTTTAATCATATTTGAATTTAATTTGTTAACTTATTATTCTAGGGGAGAGGTGGTACCTGGATACCAAAAGGATTATCATTTAAATAAAAACGAATCAATTAGATATTATTTTAATAATTCTATTCAATTTGGACTTTCTACTAATGCTTCTTTAAATGGAACTATTGAATACGATAAACAAATTTCTAATCGAGAAACTTTTATTAAAATTTCAAATAACAATCCACTTGTTCTAAATTTTTCATCAGAAACTGATTTAGGAGGCTTTGGATATCAAAGAAAACCAAAAGGACCTTCGAGTGGTAATTCTCAATATCAATATCAGTATAACTATATTCTACAAATTCGAGCGAATTCAACAGTACAAAACCTAACAATTCAATACTTAAAGGTTCAAAAATTTGGATTAGATCCTAATAAGAATTATAAAATAGCACAATTTTATGAAGGAAGTGATTCATGGGAGATATTACAAACCGAAGAAAAATTTAATGAATCCACTAATGAAAGTTATTTAGAAACCCAATTACTTAACATCAAATCAGAAACCGATTATTATATTACTCTATTCCAGGTTAATCCTATTACTTATGAGTGGATTTGGATAGTTGTTATAATAGGCATAATTGGGATTGTGGGGTTATTTATTACCTTATCTAAGAAAGATTATATTCAATTTTTAAAAACGCGTACAGTTCCAATAGATAAGGGCGCTCATCAATTAACAATGAAAGATGTCTTGGAAAATGAAAATAGGAGCATGTTAATCGACCTCATACTAGCAGACCCCGGAATTCATTTCAATGAATTATTACGTGAGGCAGATCTTTCTGCGGGAAATTTAGCCTGGCATTTGGATATTTTAGAAACATATAAAGTAATAGGAAAGAAGAGGGTTGGGAGATATCTTGTGTATTTTCCTTATTATCAAAAAAATCCCATCTCAAATATTGATCTAAAATTACAGAAAAGTGAATTAACATTGAAAATATTAGAAATGATTGAGGAAAATCCTGGAACCTATAATAATGAAATCGCTAAAATATTAAATGTTGATCATAAAACGGTATCTTACCATATCAATAAATTGAAGGATTTAGAGTTAATTAAATCGGATAAGTCTGGAAGAAAAAAGAAGTTATATCCTAATCTCGAAGCAGAATATTTTATAAATAATGAGGATGAAAAATTTTAGAGCTTTTTTATAAATTATTGAAAAAGAATTTATTAGGATTTTAAGCTAATTCTTAGATAAAATATAGGTTTTGATAAAATGATCGAACCGGAAGAATTATTGAAATTTATCAAGGATAGGAGAACGATACGATGTTTTAAAGATGAGATGATTCCCGAAGAAAAGATAAAGATGATTTTGGAAGCGGGACAATGGGCACCTTCAGCATCCAATAGACAAGCATGGAAATTTATAGTTATAAAGAATAAGGAAATGATTGATGAGTTATCAAAGACAGCGATCTATGGTAAATTTATTAGAGAAGCTCCGGTAGTTGTGGCAATAATCGGAGAAGTTCATGAAAATCCTAATTGGTATATACAAGATACAACCTTGGCTTCAATGAATATGATGCTTGAGGCTTGGAGCTTAGGAATAGGCACTTGCTGGCTTGGAAGTATGGATCGAGAAAAGGCAAAGGAGATTATTGGTATTAAAAAAGATGAATATCTTCTAACGATATTACCATTCGGATTTTTAAGCAAAGATGTGCCCAAGCCGCCACAACGAAAAGATTTGGATGAAATCACGGAATATATTAAATAGAATAAGCATAGAATTTTATATTATAAGTTTAACCATGAAAATATATGATAAATTCCCCTTTTGCTCGAATTCTAATCAATTTTTATAATCACGTCTTCTAAAGTTTCGGGAGCTTTCGTTAATTTTAGATAGCTTTCTTCTGTTATTAAGACGGTATCAGAGTGCCGAAATCCCCCAATACCCGGAATGTATATTCCAGGCTCTATGCTTATGACCATATTTGCTTCAAGCTCGCGGTCATATCCTTCTGCAACATAAGGGGCTTCATGACCCGTAATTCCGAAACCGTGACCCGTTCGATGAATTATGTAATCTCCATAGCCATTCTCAGATATATATTCTCTTACATTCCTATCAATTTCACTCATAATTACTCCTGGTTTTAACATATCATAAGCAATTTTTCGAGCATTAAACATAATCTCAAACGGTTTCTTCGCTTTCTCTGGAATATGACCCAAAAAGAAAGTTCGTTCTACTTCAACTCCATATCCGTCCACTTGAGCTTGCACTATTGATACGTGTGGGCCACCTTCTTGCATTTTAGCAAAAATATCAGGAACTAAATGTGGTTCATGAGAAATATTTGGTGGCCAGACTGCTGCCGTGGTTTCAGTTGCTTTAAAATTTGCGTTTGGAATATCTTGGATAATTTTTGATGTCATAGTTGAGGTTGCCTCTTGAAAAATTCCAAATTCTGCCATTCCGGGTTTACACATTTTCAATAGCTTTTTATGTCCTTTACTAACAATTTTGCACGCATGCACAATTCTCCCAATTTCATAGTCACTTTTGAGAATTCGTACTTCATCTAATATATCGCTAACATTTTTATTTCCTGGGGTCTTCTTATAAATTTCCATAGTCATGGCGGGTTCTACTCCGACATTAGAATGATTTTCTATTAATTCTTCATATTTTTCATACCAATTTAACCCCGGTGGTGATGGAAATTCGTAATAATTTACAGTTACGAGATCTCCAATTGCCCTATCCTTCACATGAGCCTCTTCTAGCAGAGGAATAAGAAATTTCATAGGACCCTTTCTTCCGATAATTAAAAGAAAAGGACGTTCATGGACATAAAAGGCAAAATTTGTTAGATAATAGATATTAACGGGATCAAAACACACAAAATAATCTAAATTCTCTTTATTCATTTTATTTCTGACATTCTTCAACCGATTTGCTAATTCCTCTTCAGAGGGAGGTGTTTTAATCGCTTTTGGTTTTTTTACCATTTCTTATCACATTTTTCCATTACTATTATATGTATATTTAATCTCCTCTTATATTATTAATTAATTTCCTTTTTGCAAAATCTTTTTTCTAATTTAAACAAAAAGATCTCAGAGGGTATTTTATGAAATATCTAATTTAGAATCTAGGACATTCAAGCAAAATCAAAAGAAATATTTTTAAGTATAGTTGTCATTATTTAGATTAATCTAAATCATTTAATTCAAACTTCTCATACTATGCCCGAACAATCTAAAAAATACTATTCAGCGATGAAATCAAAGATATTAGAGAGATTCTCATATCTTTTGGATATAATGAAGATTGAGCTATTAGAATATTTTGAATCTGACCTTTTAAATCGTATGTTATTCGAATTTAAAGAATTATATAATGATTCCTTGAGTGAAATCCCCTATATTGGAGGTAAGAAAAATCTTTTTACCAGAAACGTTGCATATAGTTCACCATCTATAATATTTTGGAAAGTGCTGAAAGCACATAATTTCCCGATAGAAAAATTCGCACCAATATACCTCAAAGCATTAAAAATTAATGTTGAACAAGAATATAAGGGTATCAAAGGACTACTCAAGCGGATGTTACAAAAAATATTGATAAGAAAAACATTCCTACGATTTATGTGGAAAAATCAGGCAAAAATAACTGATGAATATCCTAAAAATTTTATAGCAAAGCCGATTAAGGAAAAAAAAGGGGAATTTGATTTCGGCTATATCATGACTCAATGTCCGATAGTAGAATTTGGAAAGTCTCAAAATGCCTAAGAAATCTTGCCTTATTTATGCATATATGATTGGTATAGGGCATATTATTCTGGTTCTGGATTAATTAGGTCTAAGACCATAGCAGAAGGATATAAATACTGTGATTATAGATTTAAACCGGGAGAATCACCGAAAAATCTACAAGATACCCAAATTCCAGATGGATTAAAACCAGGAAGGGATTGCCAAATGAAAAGATAATAGGCAGAATCATGATTCATTAACTTTATTTTTTTTTATTTCCTCTCTTGAACATTGATCTGCTATAAATAGAGGATCAGGTTGTCGATGGTCAGAAGAGGTTTTTAAAGCAATCTCCAGCGCTATATCCAATCGTATTCTATATCCTGAACTCAGATATACGGGTTTCCGTTTATCTGACAATGCCACAGCATAACCAAGTTTCTCGTTAAGCTCTGAAGGAGTTTCTCGTGGATCTCTCATCCAGATGGGAATTTTATTTCCTTTTATTCTTTTTAAATCTTTAGAGTCACAGAAACCAATAAACGGGTTCTTTGCGACACCCATTGAAGGAATATTAAGCGCAACGCCCAAATGGGTAGCTTCCCCAAATCTTCTTGGGTGAATTATACCATGTCCATCACACATAAGTAAATCTGGTGTAACCTCTGAATTTTTTATAGCTTTTGCGATTAAACTATTTTCTCTGAAACCCAGAAAACCAGCCTTATAGGGGAATTTGATAATTGATTGGGCGAAATATTTGTCTATTAACACATTTTCCTTATAATTCCATAATACGCCACAAGCAACCCCATAATCTTGGTTATCTTTTCTAAAATATGAAATATCTACTCCTATGAGATATCTTATATCCATTTCATTAATAAAGAAATCAGGATCTTTCTGTTCTTCTTGGATCTTGCTTCGATATTCAATTTGTAGCTGTCGGGCTTCAGCAAAAGAATATTCAGACTTCAATAATTCATGAGCAGACATTTCATTAGGACAATCTTAAAAAAAACTGAAATTGTTTATACTTATGATAATTAGATATTATACGATTATATATTTTAAATTGAAGATTTGAAAATGATGATTAAATGGTGTCTGGTTATTTTGGGTTAGTTCTTCATGGACATATGCCGTGGTGTAAAAAATCGGGAGTATGGCCGGCGGGGGAACAATGGTACACAGAAGCCGCACTAGAAACTTATATTCCGATGTTGAATGTTTTAAGGAATTTAAAAGAAAATGGGATAAGAACGGCTATTACCATAAATATAACTCCTATTTTGGCAGAGCTTATGGCTGACGAGTATATGAAAGAGCGATTTCAAGAATACGTCAAAGATTTAAGTAAAAGAGCTAAAAAGGATATAGATCGGTTTAAGAATAATCCACCAAAGAGAAAAATTGCCCAACATCATCTGAACAATTTTAAACGTATTCTGGATACCTTTTATAATAATTATTATCGAGATCTTTTGGGAAGCTTCAAATGGCTCCAAGATGAGGGAATGATAGAGCTCATAACTTCGGCTGCAACTCATGGATTCTTACCCTTATTTAAACGTGACTCGGGGATTTTTTCCCAAATTCAATTGGGAGTTGATACCTACAAAAAATACTTTAATTGCGATCCTAAAGGATTTTGGCTGCCTGAGTGTGCATATAGACCAAAGGAGATAAAAAATGGTCAAGTAAGAGAGAGTATTGATTATTGGCTCCATAATTCTGGAATTGAATATTTTTTTGTCGATGCTCATGGGATCTTAACAGCTGAAATAATCGAACAGAAAAACGAGATCGGGCTTGATACTAATTTTGGATATAATTTAGAAACTGGGGTATCTGTATACGGAAGGAACAAAAAGAGTAGTCGGCAAGTATGGGATGCGAAAATAGGCTACCCAGGAGATGTGGATTATCGGGAATTTCATAAGAAAGATTCTGAATCGGGACTGCATTACTGGAAAATTACAGGAAAAGAAATAAACAAGGAAGCTAAGGATTTGTATAACATAGAGAAAGCACAAGAAAAGGTTAAGGAACATGCAAATCACTTTCTTTCATTATTAATTCAAGAAGCTCAAGAATTCTCAAATGAATACCATTATAAAGGAATTATCGTATCTCCCTATGATTTTGAACTCTACGGGCATTGGTGGAGTGAAGGGATTGATTGGCTAAGGGAGATATTTAAGCTCATCAATAATAGTGATCGAGTTAATATGATTACCATTTCTGAGTACACTAGGCTCTATAAAGATGAATTTTCAACTATTAAAATGCAAGAATCGACGTGGGGAGCGGGAGGTCATTTTCAAGTATGGGATAATGAAGAACATCGATGGATTTGGCCATATATTAATTCTTCGGTAGGAGATTTTGAAAACGTACTGATGAATATCAAAAATACTGACGAATATCAGATGAGAATACTTCAGCAGACAGCTAGGGAGTTATTGCTTATGGAGGGAAGTGATTGGCCTTTTCTATTATATACGAAACAAGCAAAAGATTATGCAAATCAGAGATTTCACCATCATCATCAAAGATTCAACAAATTATTATGGGCAGCGAAAGATTTCAACGATACATCTCGATTAGATTACGCTGAATTAGAGAGAATTGAATCCATCGATTCATGTTTCAATGATTTAGATATAGATTATTTCAGAAAACGATAATCAAAAGCTTTAATAGGTATACAATTAAAAATTTAATAGAATAGAACTATGATATTTCTTTTTGGCAGCTTAGAATTAGACATCACATTTGCTTTAACTCTGATCTTGCTGGCTACAAAATTATTTCTTGCGTTATTTTTGGGAAAGGAAGTAATTGGTAAGTGGAAACGACTCGGGGATTTCGAATTCGATTTTTTATTTGCCTTCTTTATTCTGATGATTTCATTATTTGTTTCCCGGATTTTCTATATGGTTTTTGATTTTTTCCTAACTCAAAATGAAATTACTAAATTTCCCCAATATATATTTTTCTGGAAATTGGGAGGGGTTATTGGTGCAGTTGGTTTGATTGTTGTATTGGTGATTATTGATAAAACGATTCTTAAATTCAGGTTATATGGCATACCAAGTTTGATCATCTTTGGGATTTTTGTGTTTGTATTGATTTATCCTGTAAATACTCCGGAGGATTTTCGGTTTTTGCATTTATTATTAATTGGTTCTCTCAATCTTACACTCTTAATTCCAATAATCTTTATATATGTCGGAGTAAGAGCCCCTGAGATTAGAATGGTTTCGTTTATTCTCTCTTTGGGCATAATATTGTATTTGATTGCCTTAATCTTTATTAATGAGTACTTTCTTTCACCATTTCAAACCATATTTGGCTCGGAATTTAGAATTGTAATTTTTCTTGTTTTCATTATTTTTAAGCTTACAGGACTGGTATTGATAACCTATAGCGCTACAAATTTGTATATCTATAATTATTTCACTGAAAACTATGTTTAACCCAATTTAAGTGAAAAATTTAAATAACTATCTTTTTTCTTGCTAAAAATTTCATATTTCGAAATTTGACAACTTACATCCTTTTTTAGAATCGTTTTTAGCTCTTGCTGAAGATAACCAGCTAAAATATAAAAATGAATAAGATAATCTTCGCTTTCTAATAGGTTTGAATTATAAATCTGATATATTGCTGTTGAATTATCATTCGAAATTTCTATTATTCTTACATTTACTTTATTATCAAATATACTAAGAAATGGAAAAATATTTTTAATTAGTTCAAATATTTCCTTATTTGTTAGGTTTTGAAGAGATTCTAATTGTTCAAATCCTTCAGTATGAACGGGAAGAGTCAAAACATCAACTAAATCCTTTCCTATACGTTTGTATGTTTCGATTCGAGTTCCAAATTCGTTTTGGATGCTTTTAATAAGGCTCTTATAGACTGGTGTGATATCCTTGAGAAATTCCATACGCTTATCTTTTGAAAAATAAAGCACGTATCTACCAACTTTTTTTTTAAACACAAGATTTTTTCCTTCTAATAATGCCAAGTATCTATAAACTGTGTTTCTTGTCGTATCTATCTTATCCGCGATATCGGTGATTGTTAGTCCAAATGAATAATTTTGCAAACACTCTAAGATTTCTTCGTCGTATTCTCGTTTTTGATTAGAACTCATCATATAATATTATTTTGTCTTTCATTTTAAGGTATTGATAACTCTTTATAGAATATTCATTAAAATGAAGGAAAGAAATTTAATTTTCACGATAGAAACTATAACCTAAATATCCTTACCGCAAATCGAATGATTAAAAATTCCAATTTCTTATTATCTATCCCATAATTATCTAGTAAAATTTATGGAAATTGCTAGAACAGGGCAAATTTCTAGACATTTTGAACAAACAGACCCATAGCATAATTGAGGAAATACAGGATCTATAATCCAATCTTCGGGATTATGATAATCCTCATCTCGGAAGGTAATATTAAACACACTTGGAGGACAAACTTGCACACATTTGCGGCATTCTTCAGGTTGTATACATTTTTCATAATCTATTTGAATTTTTGGATACTTCATTAATAGTTTCCTCTTGTGATTGGAATTGAATCTCTCTCAACTAATCGAATCGCATTATCAGGGCACTTCTCTGCACAATTTCCACAACCATAGCATTTTTCAAGGTCAATTCGGGGACCTATGTTGGAATCATAAATTAGAGCATCGAATTGGCAAATATCTTCACAATTTCCACATTGAATACAATTATCAAGATTTACTGTGGCGATATAATGTCCTTTCCAACAAGCTTTAATATCGAAATCCGTTCTTAATCGTATTGCTCCACAAGTTGGAAGATTACATGAACAGACCGCGACGATCGCTGGTAATGGTCCAGACCAAATGGAGTGCACATATCCTTTCTCTGACATCGATTCTAAAAATCGCACCGCTTTCTCATTATCAAGAACTTCAAGCCCATTTTCTGGAATAAATCGTGGTAATTTTGGTAAAATTTCTTTTAATGGGGTAAATCCTAAACAGGTTGCCTCTTTTATACCTCCATTAAAGAATTTACAAGGACATATTGCCCTTACTATTTCTTCAGTTTTTTCTAATATAATTTCCCTTGTCTCTTCTAGCGTAATTATTTGACCAAAATGGCCTTGTGCAGCTTCGAGGTTTAATTTATTTTCTCTACCATCTTTAGTAAACCCCCGATTCGCATACCATTTAAGAACTCGACCAAGAAATGGTGTATTTACATGTCTACTGACCCATTTCAAATCAAATAATCCATGGACTTTACGTGAATATGCTCGCTCCATATTCCCCCAAAGATCCTCAAGATATTCATGAGAATGTACTAATTCAGCAGTTTCTTTAATGTAATTCTTCGCATTCATATACCATTTTCCATTTGCTCCATGCTTCATACACATACGGCACATATAAAATCATACAATCCTTTAAATTACATTTGATAATTATACAATAGTTTTTGCTCATAGTATATAAAAATTTTCTAACTCAAAATAAGATGCAGAAGAAATATAATAAATTAAAATTCACACGGGATATGGGTAAAAATAAAAATTTATAAAATAAACACTGCGGCTGAGACAACTGTAGCCCATTCGTTCTCTTCCCTTACGGTTGCTGATGAAGTTACATTTTTTGTCTCAATTATCTTCCCATTCATTTGAAATATTTCCTTTTTTTCATCGTAGTTTGCCTGTGGGTCAAATGGAACCCCAAGAGTAGAAGCCAACATTTCTGCAGCTAAATCTTCGGCGGTATCCCCAGCATTTTCAGGTTTTACGCCGTATGTATGATGTTCACTAAGATAACCATACTGTCCTCGATCAGCAGGTTTTGCAACCCCTATTGATGCACAAATTAGTCGGTTAAATTCGTTAGAACTGGCTCTTGCCATCACAGTAAAAACGATCTGCCCAGACCTCAATTCTTTAAGTCCAATATCCTTTTGAATTTCAATACAATAAGGAGGAAAAATGGAACTTACTTGCACGAGATTAAAACGTTCAATACCAGCGTCTCTGAGTGCTTCCTCAAAAGAAGCAAGCTTGGATCGATGAAACCCCTTACCTTTTACAAAAAATATTTTTTTTGGTACAAGTGACATAGTTTAGACACCTATATAAAAACCAATAGACAATAATATATTTATTTTTTTAAAAAATTTAAATCTATCCATATTCCAACCAGTATTACGTGTATAAACATAATTAAAACGGTTATTACTAATCAAAATCAAAGTTGGAAACGTTTAATCTCCTCATAACATTTGATACTAATTTAATAGGAATTAAATTATTATTACATTGAATCTACGCTAAATGGCTATAATTGTGCGAATATATTTGGGTTTATACCGATATATTTAAATTATAAGAAAGTTTTTATCCTAAAGAAGAATAATACGCAAAATAAAAATGACTCAAGAAAAAAAGGAAGATTATCTGAGCAGAAAAATCGTCCCATTTGAAATTAAAAAAGGCGATACGATTTTAGATTTATTGGTGAAACTTCAAGATTGCGGATTTCAAGGGAGAAATTTGGGGAGAGCACTGGAAATTCTCTATAAAATGGTTTCCAATGATAGGATTCTGACCGTACTCACCTTATCGGGAGCAATGGTTCCCGCGGGAATGGGAGAAATCATTTGCACGTTGATGGAATATCAATTAATTGATGTTTTAGTATCGACGGGAGCAAACGTGATTCATGATTTAGTTGATACTTTTTCTGATGTGGGACATTATGTGGGAAGTTCTGAAGTCGATGATGGGGACTTATTTGAAAATAGAATTAATCGGATTTATGATGTCTTCCTCCCAGAGGAAAATTATAAAAGAGCGGAAGACGGAATTCTTGAACTAATTCAATCAACCTTTCCTCAAAAAGACATCACCCTCACTCCTTCAGAATTGTTCTATAAACTTGGAAAGAAAATGAATAGACGTTCCATAATCTCAGTAGCGGCTAAAAACGAGATTCCCATATTTGTGCCTGCCTTCACTGATTCTGAGTTTGCGTTAAATCTTATCAAATACTCTGTGAGAGAAGGTTATCAATTTCAATTCGACATTTTAAAGGATGTTCTAAAGTTCGCAGATATAATTCGAAATTCTGAAGAATATGGGACAATTATTATCGGAGGAGGTGTACCAAGAAATTGGGCCCAGCAAGTCTTTCCCCTTTTAGATCAACTTGATAAGATTGAGACGATGGGATATAATTATTCTGTGCGGATACATACCGCTGCAGAATATGATGGTGGATTATCAGGATGTACAATCTCAGAATCGAAATCATGGGGAAAATATTCCTTGGATTCGAGATATGTAAGTGTGTGGTGTGATGCGACAATCGCATTGCCAATTTTGATTACCGGGCTACTTCAAAAACTCAATCTTATCTGATACTTCAAAAATTCATATTTTTTTTAGCCATTCAAATCTATTCAAAAATCAGTGAAAATAGTTTCCCTAATCTAAAAAATAAAAAATTGGAAAAATTAAATTATCTATGGGCGAAGCGCTCCAGTCTTTTTTTAACCTCATCGGATCTTCCCGTCATTATCATTGCCACTGACTCCCTAGTTAACACACCTTCAATATCCATATCTTGATTTTCATTTACATAAGATTTAGTATATTTTAGGGCTAATCTTCCTTTTTGTGTAATTGTATTCGCTATTTTTTTTAAAATTCTATTTAATCCTGAAGGTTTACACACTTTATTCACCAAACCAATCTCATATGCTCTTTGAGCCGAAATTTCCTCTCCCAATAACATTAATTCTTTTGCCCTTCCTTCTCCTATTATGCGAGGGAGTAATTTAGTTGAGGCATTGGAGAAGAAAAGCCCCGCTCCTAATTCTGGTAACATAATTCGCGTATCATCCGCGGCGATCCGTAGGTCACATCCAAGGGTATGTTCAAATCCCCCTCCAATTATCCATCCGTGATATCCTACAATAATAATTCCGGGATGAGCAAGCATTTTTCTGGTTAATATTTGCCAAGATTCAAGGAATCTAATCGCTTCTTCCATCCTCGTGTCATCCGTGAGAAGAGTATATCCATATTTTAAGTCGGCTCCTACGGTGAAATGTTTTCCTTTCGCGCGATAAATTACACATACATCATCGTTTTCTGCACTTTGTTCATACGCTTGAATCAATCCATTTAGAGTTGGTAAATCTAAGGTATTTGCCTTTTCTGGTTTATTTAGGATTATTTCCGCAATATCTCCTTTCTTTTTATAAATTACATTTTCATCCATAGTAAATAATCTCCTTTCTATTTAATTAATTCTTTTTTTAGCCTTTTCCGATTCACTTTTCCCAACCTAGTGATAGGTAAATTATTGGAATTAAGAGAATATATAATTATTTTTTTTTGGGACTTTGAACTTTGCTAAGTTTTTTTCAACGTTTCCATCAGTTCTTTTTTATCTTCATCTGTAAATTTTTTTTCCAATTCTGGACCAACCACTAGCCAGACTACTTCACCGTGAATTTTGTCTGGAGCTCCAAGAGCAGCGGCAATAACTAATTTAGGATGTTCTAGGGACAATGATTCTATTTCA
>WJIN01000099.1 GCA_014730295.1 Promethearchaeota archaeon
GCTGGAAGTCACTCCCTTAAAAGAGGTTCATTGCGATGCTATTGCCGCCTTTGACATGTCTGCGTCTGAATTCTTAGTAGGGGAAGGAAAGGTCTTTTCTAACCCTCGTTTTTATCGTTCCTCAGAGGTAAGCCTTAGAAAGCTACATCGACAAGTCTCTCGTAAGAAAAAGGGCTCACAGAATCGTGGGAAAGCACGACTTAGGTTAGCTCGCGTGTATGAAAAGATTGCCAATCAAAAACGCGATTGGACTCATAAAACCACGCTTCAGCTTGCAAATACATTCGATGCCGTTATTTTAGAAGACTTGAACATAAAAGGCATGCAACAATTCAATAGTGGTCTGTCAAAATCAGTAACCTTGGACTTTTCATGGGATCAGTTTAAAACCATTTTAAATTACAAGCTTGAATGGCGCGGTAAGCACTATCAAGAGGTAGACCGCTTTTCTCCCTCAAGTAAGCTCTGCTCTGTCTGCGGATATAAACACGAGATGTTATCGTTAAGCGAACATGAATAGACGTGCCCCGAATGTGGCACTCATCATCATCGAGATAAAAACGCGTCTGCTAATATTAAGAAAGAAGGAATACGCCTCTTAGAAGAGAGAGGTATCCCAGTCATTTCATGACCTACCGTAGGGACCACGGGAAGTCACGCTTGTGGAGATCGTGTAAGACGCCATTTAGGCGCGGTGGTCAAGGAAGCAAGAATCCAGCTCCTTTAGGGGCTTGTAGTTCAAAGAGATGCTCTATAATAAGAAAAATAATTTTATAATCCTATTGGTATAACCCTTTCGACTTGTCCTCGTCTTTCTTTTTTTCTTGGGCAATCTTTTCCAATAATTTTGCCCCTTCATCATATTTTCTCAAAACTATATTAGCCAATGCATTTTGTCTTTCTCTAAGTTCAGATAAAGAATTTGCCAGCAGATTCATAACTTGGAATTGAAGATCGCACATCATCCTTTTCTCTTCTTCACCACACTCATCACAATGTTCAGAACAGCTCCGCCAATCTTCAAATAGATAATCAATATTTAAATCGTAAACTCCCACTAAGCGTTTTTCACATTCTTCACAATTCTTATCCGCCTGGATTTGTAATTCTTCAATCTTCTTATATAGAGATTGTACATAGTTCCATTTGCTTGGTTCCTTTAAATTCTTAAAATCTTTTTCATTCAAAAATACGCTACTCATAGATTCTTCCTCTTAAATTATTAAAATACTTTTGAAAAAAATGATGAATTACTCATAAATATCTTTGCTTTTTATTTATAGAGCATTTAATAAAAATATTTATTAGTACATGCATCAAATGTAATCTATATAGCTTATTAAATGGTGTTTTAAATGTCAGACTACAATTTTGAAGATCGAATATCCTATAAAACCTTGATTATTCTACAATTAATAGTCATCATTACGGCGATTCTAGGCTTAGGCCTTGTAAAATATGTCGATGCGGTATATATAGATAATAGTATTATCCAATCGATTTTTAAAGTGATTACCTATTTGGGAGATACTCTTGTTTTTATTGTAATTATTGCCATAATATATATTGTCTATGATAAGAAATATGCCAAGAATCTAACGTTTGCTCTGTTAACGACTGTCTACATCAATAGCTTTTTAAAAGATATATTTATGGATCCGAGACCTGCGGAGAATTCTATACCGGGGGGATATCAAGAAACAAGTTACGGATTTCCTTCTGGACATTCTCAAGGCTCATCGACCTTTTGGGGTTATATAGGGTATGAGTTCAAGGATAAACCAAAACCAAGGCTTTTACCGATTATACTTTCAGGATTAATCTTTTTAGTTGTTCTCTCAAGACTAATTTTGGGTGTTCATGATGTACAAGATGTCACAGGGGGTTTAATTTTAGGAATCGGTGTATTATTAGCTTTTATATACATAGAACCAATTATCTCGGAAAAGGTAAATTCTCTTGCAATGCTTCAGAAAATCCTTGTAGGAGTTGCCGCTTCCCTTGTGTTATTTATATTTGGAACATTACTTTTCCCAACTTCAGGAGAACAATTACTAGCTAGTCCAACACCTTTCGCTGATACTGGAGCATATGCACAAGTCGGTGGTGTAATTTTAGGAATATCAATTGGTTATGTATTGGAAAACGAGTATGTAAACTATGAGCCATCTAGACTAGAAACTAAATGGAAAATAATTAACCTAATTATTGGATTGGTTATTGTTTTTGTAATATACTTTGGGTTGGAATTTCTCAAGGATATATTCAATTCAGTTATCTTTAGATACTTCCGATATGCGTTAATCGCTTTTATTCTTGTTCTCGTGGTGCCATGGATTTTTACAAAAATTAATCCTACGCAATAATAGTATCTAACTTCTTTTTTATTTTTTAAATAACAAGCAAGAACCAGATCAAGGAAGGAGAACTCTCGAAAAATATGGTTGGCATATTTAGTGAGCAATTTCGGCTAAACTTAATTCCTTGAAAAGAACTCTCTTAACCATACGTTTATCTTCATCTCTTACTTTTTCATGAGGAATAATAACATTATTGATATAAATGTCATCACGAGTCTGATGCGGTTGGACCATTTCTAACAGCATTTTAATCCCATTCAGCACTATTGTTGATCTTCCTTACTCTCTAATTAATTACTTTTTTAAAAAGATTTTCCTTTTTCTCATATTACAGATTCGAAATTTTCGCTTTTCGAAATTAGGGACTATCTTAATTATATTTTTTTTTATAATCTAATAAAATCTAAATATCAATAGATTAACAGCAAATTCGACAAATAGAATCTAATGGAACCTATTTTCTGATATATTACTTTAATATTTTTCCTTTAATTTCTGACTTAAGTTTTTCCAAAAATAAGGGATTTATTTCGCCATTTTTTACAATATTTTTATATTTAAATCCCGCTCGGTCTTTATGACCTCCGCCATTGAAAGTTTTTGCGAGATCTCGACAATTAATCACATCACTATAGACTACTAACTCATCATACCGTGTGTCGATTCCGATATATGCTTTTTTATCAGGATTTTGTTTTTTCAAGAGTTTCGCAATCCTCCCTGCTCCAATTTTAGCATGAGAAACTAAAATTTCTCCTATATTTTCAATTGTCATTAATATTTTGTTGCTTTCAACTTTTTCATACTCATTTTCCTCCCATGTGCGTAATTTGTTTGTTTGATCCATAAACCACTCATTTTCAAACTTACCTTCTGAGAGCAAGTTTACAATCCTTTTTTTATTGTTATTTCCCTTCTTTCCTCTATTGAATGAAATAATTGATTGAATTTGACTAGCTATTTTATAGTTATTATCCCCAAAATCAGTGTCATGAGCATACTTTGCAATTTCTTGAGCTATCATATCATCGGGCAAATAATAATCTTTCACAATCTCTGCCGAACATTTCTGATCATCATTTAAATATATTTCAAGGAGATTTTTCAATCTTCTAACAACGGAATTCTCTACAATATGGTGATCGAACCAATAGATTTTGCATCCTGAATTCATAGATTTTTTAAACAAAGAAAAGAGTTCCGCAAAGCCTTCATTGAAGCCGATATCGGTTATTATAAAAATATCTGGTTTATTGCTAACATCCAATATCTCTTTTATCTTCTGTTTAAAATTAGTATAGTGGGCATAAAAAAGATGGATATCTTCATTTTTTATGTTCTCTTTTATAGTAAAGTATCTTTTGATGATTGCTTGGGACCCAATACCGTCAAGATCCACTTCATGAGTCAAAGAGGTAATTTTCATAGAGTAGGGTCATATTTTATGATTTTATAAGGTTGTGCTTGATTTTTTAGCAGAATTCCAATAATGCTTTGATTTTTTCTTTCCCTTTTGGATTCTTGACCTCTTTAAGAATGTTCCTTGCTAATTCCTTTTTCTTTGTAAAATAATGTTTTAGACGCTCTTCGTATGTCATATCGGGATATCGTCTTTTTAAGGCGAGATCCCTTCTGGGGCAACCCCCGCGTCGCATGCAACAATATGAGATTGATCCAAAACAAACAATATCTGAATCCCAATCATGCTCCTGGGAAAAGTCCTCTTTTATCTGGATAAACTGTTGATGAGACATCCCTAACTCGGATAACACTTTGTCTCTTTTGCATTTAAAACCAAACGTAAGCGAATACCCAGGTTTACAACAAAATGTTAACGCTCTGTAATCTCCACCCATACAAATAGGTACGGGAGCATGCATTTCCCAACCCGGTAAATCTCGAAGTTTATCTTCCTCCAATTCAAGCATCTTTCTTTACAAATAACGTATACTTTAAAAAACTATTAATTTGGATTAATGAACTATATGATTTTAATTTTCCACTTAAAGTGATTTTTTTTCCATCCAATTATACGAAAAGCTCTTTTGTATTTATTTTGAGCCTTCTATTAGAAATAGATATATCTTCCCAATAATGAAGGGAAAGGGCCCGGGGCGGGATTATCGATGAGGAGTCTGCCTCGATCATTATCGAACCCGCCTCTAAGGATTCACAGTCCCCAATAGTAGTCATTCTGGGGAGAAAAGAACCCCCAAAATTCTAACCGCTATACTACCCGGGCCATATTAATATGTATTTAAAACCATTGACTAAGTAAGGAAAATAATACAAGTTCTTAAAAAAGTTTTATCGATTGAAAACTATTTAAGTCATTAATTTTATTTCAAATCGTGAAAATTAGAAAGAGTTAATTAAAGTCTTCTCACATCCTTGATAATAAATTTTTGAAAAATTTGGTTATCATTATCAATAAATTCCCAAAAATCTTCGTATATTTCTTCAAGACTTTTATTTTTTTCTCTACAAAGAGCGTCCCTACTAAATTCTGAGTGAAGCTCTAGTTGGGAATTATTCTCATTTATTTTTGAAGCTGAATCTCCTGGATCATATTTAAGGTAATTTCCCTCACAAATTAAGTTCTTTATGAGATACTCATCCCTTGGGGGTTTTATCCCGTTCGTTTGCTCTTTAGATATGGATTTTACCTCAAAATCGACCTTTTGATATCCTCGTATTTTAAAATGGTTATCAATAAAAGCTTGAAACGCATGTTCACAGATTAGTCCTTTATGCACTGATATCGTGGAAAGCCCTTTCTTTTGAGCAAAAATCGTTTTGGGAAACTTAATAGTCTTTTTCTCGCTACAATTAGGACAGATTAAAGTCACGCTCACAGGACTCTCAAAAGGGCTCTGAATTTGAGAATGCTCAATATTATCAATCATCATTGAACTTAAATTATAATACGAAAATATTCATAAAAACCCCTTGGTAAAGGTAAAAAAGAATTCATTTAGAATTTAAATTGAATAGCTTTATTCTATGTGTGTTCTAATATATTCTAAAAATGTTTGGATTGCATCTTCTAAGGATCCCGTATTATCTATTATATAATCCGCATCGGGAAAAACTTGATGTGTTCTAGCTCTTTCAATCCGTTCTTCCAGTCGTTTTCCGTGCTCTCTTCCTCTCTCTTGTATCCGTTCGATGGTTTTTTCCAATGGCACTCTGATAAATATTACTTTGAGATTTTTGTAAAGTGTTCTAGCCTCGGGAATTATAGATCTGCTTACATTGACGACGACGGGATTTCCCTCTGAAAGGAGCTGATCAATTTTTATTGGAACTCCATAATCAAGACCATAAATATGCCATTTTAATGCGAATTTTCCCCATTTCGCGAGTTCATCAAACTCTTTCTGAGTTACTGGGATGTTTTCCTCTGTATCGGAAGGTGGTCTGGTAATATATCGTCTTGGGTTATAAATTTTCTTTAGGTTCTGAGGATATTGTTCTATCGCCCCAGATATGATGGAATCTTTCCCAGAACCCGAATTTCCCACGACTAAAAATAATGTACCCGGATAATCTTTCATTCAAATCATCATAGTAAAAGAAAACCGCATAATTAAAAAAAATATTGAGATTGCGTGTTATATTATTTTTCAATTGCTCCCAGCAGTTCCGCCAATCTATCTGGTAAAAGAAAACCTAAGTAATAAAACACAGCACTTAAAATGAGAATGCTACGTACTATTACAACAGTTATTTCATCCATTGGAATTAATGCATCAAAAAGAGCCCCCACGATAAAAAAGGTAAATGCAATAACCAAGAATCTTCCTTTCCACTTCACTTTCTGGTCGGTTGCTTTCAAGGATTTATATGAGAAAATATATCCCGTAATAATAGTTATTAACACGGATAAAAGCTGGAAAACGAGAGTGAGGATACCCGGCGTATAATAAAATTCATCTCGAATTTCGCCAATGTATTCAAAGTATAACGATGGAGTAAGTAATAGTATGATCAAGATTACTTCATAAACCGCAGAAATAACAATGAATGGGATCGTAATCTTCTTTTCTGAATTGGGATAAATAATATGACTGAAAGAATAGATCCAACATACGAGCGCCACGGGAATAAATAGATTTGCCAGAGAAAAGAACACTAATTCTTCAAATTCATAATTTGCGATGAGAATTGAGAGAAACGAGAAGGAGCTCCCCCACCATGCGCTAGACAAAAAAATCCATGCCAATCCCACAGTGATGATCTCCTTTCTTTTGAGCGTTTTATATTTCGTGAGGAGGCGTATGCCGATTATAATTGAGAGAAGGACAAATGTTAACGTTGTTATACCGTGGATGTAATCAAATAAATTTAAGTTTGCCATAAAATTCACCGATAATGTACTAATTTATGTTTTTTATTTATTTTACATTCATCTTTGAACTTAATAAATGCATAAAAAAAAATATTATTTCAACATACCTAATTCAATCGACTTATTCGGAATGCATTTTTTTAAATGAGAAAGCTTAAAAATAAAAATTTTGAATACATATTACATTATACACATTATAAATTATTGCTATGAGTAACCAACAGCGATTATCAGACATCCCTGAGTCCTACCAAAGATATCTCGATGAAATTTATACAATCGCGAGTAAGAAACGAGGCGGATGGGTGTCTAACAAAGAAATTGCCGAAAGTCTTAACGTAGAACCGGCATCCGTTTCTGGGATGTTAGAAAAATTAAAAGAATATGATCTTATTAAATGGGAGCCGAGAAAAGCAATACGGTTAACTTCTAAGGGTAAAAACCTAGCAGAACAATTAAAAGAAATCCATCTACTATTAAAATCCTTCTTCGAAAAGGTTTTAAAACTTGAAAATGAAGATACTATCGAAGATTTAGCTTGTCAAATAGAACATCACATTACAAAGGATGTCAAAAATTCCTTAAA
This sequence comes from Promethearchaeota archaeon, assembly GCA_014730295.1. The sequence goes on from WJIN01000099.1 coordinate 7,298, forward strand.
GGATTTTTTAAATAATTATTTAAAGAAAAATAAATTAGATGAATAAACCGATTTTAAATATAATAATCATTAAGCTAAGGATTCCAAATGTCTGAAGAACTAAAGAGAAAGATAGAAATTATCAATAAATATTTTGAAGGCTTTTCGAATTATATTGAATTACAGGATCTAAGAGATTTTTTATTATTTACTTTGAACAGTCAAATCTCTTCCAATATATTAGCGCAACTCGGCATGGGGGGTAAACAAGAGGTCATAAATTTACCCTTTAACCCCGTGTTCAACATATATTACCAAAAAATTAATCTGATCTCTGCCGGGAATTTAATTGTATACTGTAAAACAGAGTCAATTTCAGATAAATTTATCATAGAGAAAAACGATCCAGTTTTAAAGAATTACCTAAATGAATTGGAAAAAGATCTGGCATTTAGGACAAGAGAAAAGTTTATTATCCCTAAAATCAGTGATTGTACACCGTTCCAAGAAGATGAGAATGAAGTATTAGCTCTAAAAATCGATGATCTCTATCATGACTTAAAAAGCTTTATGGCAGTCACCGAACCAAATATTCTTTTTGTAATAGATGGCCCCCAAGAGTCTGATCCTGACCTCTTATTTGCGTTCAATATGATGCCAGAAATGCCAGGAAAAACGGATAAAAAAGTTTTAAGGATGGATGTGTATTTAGATCCAGAACATAAAACGCGAGATATTAAATATTTGAAACGTGAAGAGGACTATCGGCTTACCTTTTTACATGAGATTAAAGAAATAGGACATTCTGAACTGTTTAAATCTTCGTTCTCACTTATAATTCATATTAAATCGTTCGAAAAGCCATTCTAATCATAAATAATCCCAAAATTTATTGGGCCATCTCATTATTTATTAATTATACGGCTATACTTTTGCAAAAAATAGATGATTGGTTTATAGAGAGATCCTATTTAAACCATTTATTCATCAATCATTAAACTGTTAATGCTTAAGTGATTAATATTTTGGGTTTATAAGCAATCCGACAAAATATATAATCTATATAAAGAATGTATATTTTGACATGAATCAAAAATGAGAATAATAACTATCAATCTTCCAGAAAAATACTTGGACGCTATTCAGATCTTAAACGACCTTGAAATATATCCCTCTAGGTCTGAAGCAATTCGTATCGCTTTAGAAAACTTTCTTAAAGACGAACTTCGAATGTATGAAGATTTGGAAAGCGAGAAGTTTCAAATCCTTATCGAAAACAAGCAAAGCTAATTTTTTCCTTCTCTTATTTTTCTTTTTTCCTCTATTTTAGCCACTTCTCAACAAAAAAGAAAAAGAAAATAATTGCTGATGTGATTCTAGCCTTCAATTTTTTCAAATTGATCTTTCGGGGCTCCACAAACCGGGCATACCCAATCTTCAGGTAAGTCCTCAAAGGGGGTCCCTTCTTCTTCCTCATCATATACATAACCGCACACAAGGCATTCCCATTTCGCCATACTTATTCACCAAATAAGGTTTAGATATTAAAAGAATGGATGATTTTTTAAGACTATCAAATTTTAAAGATATGTTAATTAATCTAATCAGCTGAATCACAGGATATAGATATGAAAGTGGCAAAATATTATAACAATAAAGATATTAAAACAGCAGAAATTCCTAAACCTACAATAAAAGATGATGAGTTTTTAGTTCGGGTAAAAAAATCAGGTATTTGCGGTTCAGATGTACTGGAATATTATCGTTTATCAAAGATGGAACGATTGGGGGTCGATTCATTGATTTTAGGGCATGAAATAGCAGGGGATATTGTAGAAGTTGGGGAAAAAATTGAAAGGTTCCAGATTGGAGATCGTGTATTTGTTTCTCACCATGTTCCATGTTTTCAGTGTCATTTTTGTGAACAAGGGCATCATACCGCCTGCCATTTATTACATAATACTAACTTTGATCCAGGAGGATTTGCAGAATATGTAAGGATTCCAAATATTAATATTGAAAAACAAGGAGTGTATGTGCTTGATGATGCGATGTCGTATGAGGATGGAGCTTTTATCGAACCCTTGGGTTGTGTTTGTAGAGCACAAAGACTAGCAGATATTCATAAAGGACAAACTCTTCTTATCCTTGGGAGTGGAGTTTCTGGACTGCTTCATCTAAAACTAGCACGGGCAAAGGGAGTAGAACGGATCTTTACCACGGATATAAGTAAATATCGTCTTGATAAGGCAATCGAATACGGTGCTGAAGGGGCACTAAATGCAACCGGAAATATTTCAGAGCAAGTCAAGCAACTTAATGATGGGAGATTGCCAGACGTCATTTTAGTATGTACAGGTGCGTTATCTGCCGCGAAACAAGCTTTAGAATGTGTTGGACCGGGATCCATCATAGTCTTTTTTGCTGTGCCAAAACCGGGAGTGAATCTTGAAATTCCAATAAATTCTTACTGGAGAAATGAAGTCAAATTGATGACTTCTTATGGGGCAGCACCCCAAGATCTGGACGAGTCGTTTGAATGGATTAAATCCAAAAAAATTAATCCCACAGAACTAATCACCCATCGCTTTCCGTTAGAGCAAGCGCAAGAAGCATTTCAAACGGTCTGTGACGCAGACGAATCTCTCAAGGTACTTTTGGAACCATAGAAACCATGAATCGAATAAATCGAATCCATACAATTAGAATCATCTATTGAGATGGAGTAAGTGATTTTTAATAATCCAGTACTCCCAAAAAGTATAGATTTCTTTTAGAAATCCTTCCATCTTCTTTTTAGGAAAGAAAAGGTCTTTTTCTAATAATTTATCTATTTTTTCTTCTGAGTTGTACTCGTGATCTCGATTTTCTAATCCACTCCGAATTTTTTCTTCATTCTCCATTATCTTTTTTCTCATATACTTAAAAGGTCTCGTCTCTGGCTTTTTAACAATATAACTATGGCTTGATGTTAGAAAATCAACCTCTTTGCGATAAATCTTCTCGACAGTTTCAATATCGCGCATATACTGATCAATAGAACATTGCTTAAAGCCATACCACGGACCAAACCCGTCCCGTTCAGGACTGGAGATATCAAACCCAAGACAACTTATATGAAGAATTCTTTCCTTTTGGAGCAGAAAACCCACATGAGAAATAGAATGTCCTATCAATGGAATCGTCTTTACTTCTAAATTTCCCAATTTTAAAATATCGCCGGGAATAAAATCGGATACATGTTCGCAAGGGTGATAGCCATTAATTTGTCCGAATTGGTGAATGGATGAAAATTTAACACCTTCCTCGAATTCATAACAATTATAGAAATTTTTTAGTTCGAGTAAATTTTTTGCCTCTCCTTGAGGTGCAAGAATTTGAGCACCATGGTGTTCCCACGCATGTACATGGGCGATATGGTCCATATGTCCATGGGTGTTTATATAATGAGAAGCGTTTCCAAATAGTTCCACAAGTGCGTCAACAAATTTCGGTTCGATGTTTAGGTCCAATACAATCAATTTCTCATTCCTTCCCGCTTTTGGCAAAACAATTAGCCCATCAGAGCATGAGAAATAAAAAGGAGGGCTTTTTTGTTTCACCAAAAGAACTCCATCTGCTACTTCTTCAATATTCAATCCATTTATTTTTCTTTCGGACATATTCTTAACAATGAGGAAAATTTTAACGGTAAAAATAATTAACCCTAAAAGAAAGATTTAAGCTTTAGAAAAAGAGATAAATAAAAATTAATAAAAATTTATAGACCCTTCGGGCCATTTTCGTAGATTTCGTATGCCTCGTCAACAGACGCATTTTCATGTACAATTGCGCCAACGGCTTTGATCATCCCTATGGGGCTGTCGCTTAGAAATATGTTTCTGCCCATATCGACTCCGACGGCTCCCTCTACTATAGCATTCTTAGCCATTTGTAATGCATCTCGTTCTGGAATTTTCTTACCTCCCGCTATGACAATAGGAACAGGGCAAATACCTGTTACGTCCTCAAAATCGTCGCAATAATAGGTTTTTACAAAATGGGCGCCCATTTCTGCGGCTAATCTGCTTGCCATCCCCAAATATCGTGCATCACGAGCCATTTCTCTTCCGACTGCAGTGACGGCTAATACGGGAATTCCATAATCTTGTCCCCAGTTTACGAGTTTGGATAAGTTCATGATAGTTTGTTTCTCATATTCGCCACCTACAAAAATTGAACATGTAATTGCTGACACATTTAATCTAATCGCATCTTCGATGGTTACATTGATCTCTTCATTGGACAATTCCTTCATCATGCTAGAACCAGCAGATACTCGCAACACAATTGGTTTATCAATTTCGGCAGCCACGCAAGATCTCAGCATACCTCTGGTAAGCATCAAGGCATCCGCATGCTCGAATAAGGGATTTAAGTCGGTGAAACATTTTAATTGCCCGGGAATATTCCCAAAATACCCGTGATCCATCGCGAGCATAACACAGTGTCCAGTTTTGGGGTTGATAATCCGAGATAATCGATTCTTCATTCCCCATCCCATCTGAATATTTTGCATATTTTTCACTTCTCTTCTTTTGTGTATATTGTATTTTATATGGTATGCTATTTAATTTTTAAATTGTTTTAAATTTTATAGTTTGTTAGCAAACCACCTTACAGAGGAGAATATACTCATGAATAGGTGTCATTTAGAGCGAAAATATATCCTTTAGACTACGAGAAAATATTCAAAGGAGAAATTCATGATAAATATGAGTTAATATTATATAATATAATTAGGTAAAGAATCGATCTTAGAGCTTCCCTAATCAGAATATATTCTCCTATTAGTTCACCCTTCAAGAGGGTATTTAAAAATTATAAGAAGTTTAGGAACTCTTGGACCTTATTTTTAATTTTCGCCGCTAAGTCTTCTGAAATGTTCATTTTGATAAACTTTCGTATCAGATTCAAGCGTGCTTTTGACATTTTAGGAGCCTTTAAATCTTTTGCTAATACATCAATAAGTTCTGTATCATAAATTTCCTTTGTATCCTCTAAAATTTTAACCGAATGTTCCACTTCTTTGAGTAAATTATTGATATCTTGTTTTAAGAGGACTCTTTGTTCTTCCTCATCAATGATTTCCAAGGCTTTCTTCACTATTGTCTCCTCAAACTCCATTTTTTCCTCCCACGGCGTTTGAAGGATATTGTTATGCGCGTCAATCAAAAGGGCGTTATTTTTTAATTTAATATCATCATATTTTGTTTCCTCAATAAATTGAATTTCTGGAGATTCGCTGTATGTATTTGAGGTAATAGTATCAAAAAATTCATTAAGTTGCATCTCAAGCCCCTCTTGTGGATCATCCCTAATAATATATCCAGAATAGCCAAACAATTTTGCATGAATTAAACTAAAAACCCCATATAAGCCAAATATGTTAATCAATCTTTTTAATCCAATTTTACCTTCAATAGGAGCTTTGGCCTTTTCGGGCTGTGTTTTCATAAGAATATCGATTTTTTCGTAGCCTCTGATGAGACCCTTTGGATCTAAAAAAACTATGAATTGGTGGTCGGGACACACTGCTCCAGGAGGGACTTGTATTTTAATGCTTCCAAATTTCTTTTGGGCAAACACTTTCTCTGGAACAAGAATAATTTTCTCTCTTTGACAAACAGGGCACCGTAACTGTATTTCCCTCTTTCCGTCCGCCATAATCTTATTGATGATGCCTAAACTTTGTTGACATTAATTTTCTTATATAGATAATTTTAAAATTAATATTTATATTTTAGTAGTTTTTCAATGTTACAAAAACGAAAAAACATAAAATAAAGAGTTATACCATAAAATTAGACATTTTCGATTGGTCGGGGTCGTTAATGTGAATGCAATAC
>WJIN01000463.1 GCA_014730295.1 Promethearchaeota archaeon
GAGCTTAAAAAAGTGGAAACAAATAAACTTCAAGATGAGGCATTTTTACTGTTAGACCAAGCGAAGAAGGCAGAATTAGATGGAGATTTTCAGAAAGCAATAAAGAGATATGACTCCGCAATATCGATGCTTAGAGAATCAGGGTGGTCTGAATCACAGCTAGAGAATCTGAGAAGCAAAAGAACGGATCTTCTCAATAATTTTGAAAAGAAAAAACAAATAAAAACTCAAAAAATCATCCAATATACTACCCAAAAAGCAGACAGATCCAATTTAAAAGTAGATCTTGAAAATATTCCTGAATTAAAGGAGAGTATTTATTCCGAGGAAGAATATGAGCACGTAAAAAAGTATTATGAAGCACAAAAGGAAGAAAACCGAATCAAAGATAAAGCGTTTAAGTTAATTGATGAGGCAAAAGAATTGGAACGAGAAGGAAAATTTGACCAGGCAGTGATTAGGTTTAGGGAAGTAATAGATTTATTGGAAATAATTGATTGGAAGAGTTATATTGAGCCCATTAAAAACTTAATAGGCCGAATAGAGGAGAAAAAGCAAGCAAGAAGAAAAGAAAGGGAAAAACGAGAAAAACGAGAGGAGCAAATGGAGGATCTTAAAAAATCTTTACAAAAAAAACAAGAGGAGGCATTAGAGAAAGACAAACAGTCAAAGATTGATATTCAACAGAGAATTGAAAAACGAAAGGAGCAAAAAGCAGAAAAAGAAAACCAATTGCTTTCCATATTGAACCAAGCAGACCAGCTTATTAAAAATCATCAGTCTGAAAAAGCAGTTAAAAAATACGAACATGCTTTAGAGCTGTTAAGAGATATGGGTTCTGGATGGGAAAATTATATTGATATTGTCAATGAAACCATCAAAAGCGTGAATAAAGCCCATGAAGCAAAATATGATCTCCAATACCAAGAACAGAAGAAAAAGGAGCGTGATATAAAGCACAAGGAAGATTTTCAGGAATATATTTCTAGAAAGTTGAAATTAGAGCGCAAAAGGTTAGAAGAAAGAGAAATTGAGCTAAAAGAAAAGGAGGAAGAAATACAACATAGGGAAAAGCTAAAAGAAAAGGCTTTTGAGTTAATGGATCAAGCTCAAGAAAGGGTAATGGAGTTAAATTTTGATGATGCAATAAAAAATTATCAAAAGGCAAAAGGAATATTTTCTGAAATTCAATGGACGGATGAATTGGAGTTAATTGAGAATTCGATTAAAGAGCTCCAAAAAAAGAAAGATGAATTGCTCGACCAGAAAAACAAGCAAATGGAGCAAAAGATAAAGCAGTTGCGCGAAGAAGAAAAATTCCAAACCAGAATTAGGCAAAAACTTCAATTAGAACGGAAACGATTAAAAGAGAGAGAAATCAGTTTAGAAGAGCGTGAAAATGAATTAGTATATCAACGTGAGCAAAAAGATAAAGCGCTCCAAATCTTAGATAGTGCCCAAAAAGCTGTCGAGGAAGGGAATTATGACAAAGCAATTGAAGCTTATCAAAATGCGGCTAAAATATTCTCAACAATCCAATGGAAAGACGAAGTTAAGCTACTAAAAAATTCTATTCTACAATTGGAAAATAAAAAGAAAGAAGATATAATTAGAGAACAAAAGGAATTTGAAAAAGCTTTAAAGCGAGAGAGAGCGAGAGATGCCTTCCAGAGAGAGATCGCTAAACGAATGAAAGCAGAAAAAAAACAATTAGAAGAAAAACAAATCAAGTTAAAAGAAAGAGAAGAGGAGTTAAAATATCGAAAAAAAAAGCGTGATAAAGCGTTTAAAAAATTAGATGAGGCAAATATGTTCCTCTCTCAAGGTAAATTTGAAGAGTCTCTCGAGATATATTATGAGGTACGAAATATTTTTGCTCAAATACAATGGGTGGAGGAATTACCACTCATAAACCAAGCTATTCAAGAAATAACAGAGAAGAAACGAGAAAAGAAATTACAAGAGCAAAAGGCAATTAATGATACGATTAAAAAAGAAATTGAGCATGCATCCTTTTTAAAAAATTTGATGAGAAGAAGGAAGGCAGAAAAGCAACTCGAATTACGCCGTAGGGAAAAAATAGAAAGCAAACAACAGGAGTTAGCAAAAAATAAAGAACAAGAAAAGAAAGCATTTGAATTGATTGAGGAAGCGGATACTTCTTTAGAATTAGAGGAGTTCGATAATGCTTTAACTAATTATATTTCTGCATTAGAGATTTTGGAAGAGACTGGTTGGAAAGGCGAATATCTCAAAATTCTGCAAGAAACTATTGATATGGTGAAGAGAGAGAAAAAGGAGGAAAATTTAAAACAAGAACGAGAAATTGAAAAATTAAAACAGATAGAACAAGAAAATCGGGAATTTCAGCAAAGATTACGTTTACTCATGGAAAAAGAACAACAAAGACTACGAGAAAAAGAAATTAAAATTGAAGAGCAGAGACAACTCAAAGAAAAGCAAGAAGAAATTAAACAAAAAGCATTTGAAATAATAGATCAAGCAGAAGATTTTCTCGAGAACGGGGAATATGAAACCTCCGTAGAAAAATATAGGGAAGCGGAATTATTATTAAATGAGATCCATTTTCCTACAGAACTTATTAAGGACACTATCTCAAAAATAAAGGAGCAAAAAAGACAAGAAGAAATTGATAAACAACGCGAGGTAGAATTAAAGCTTAAAAGAGAACAAGAAGAAAAACAGTTGGAACAAAATATCACCGAGCAAATGAAACAAGAGCAGGAGAAAATGAGAGCAAAACAGATTGAATTGGCAAGACAACAACAACTTGAAAAGAAAATAGAGCAAGAGCGTGAGAATGCTTTTGAATTATTGGATCAAGCTCAAAAATCAATCCAGAATAATGATTTTGATCAAGCTATAGAAATTTATCATAGAGTTGCCGAAATATTTAAAAATATTAATTGGGAAGAGGAAAGTGAAATGATACGCAACTCAATTGTCCGGATTGAACAACAAAAGAAAGAAATGGAAATTAAGAAAGTTAAAGAGCTAAAACAACTTTTAGTGCAAGAAAGACAGGAAGAACGATTAAAAGAGGAAATTCGAAAAGAAGCCCAACTTAAAAAACAAACACTTGAAGAACAAAGGAAAAAGAGAGAAAAAGAAAAAAAGTTTGAGGAACAGATAGAGGAAAAAAGAAAAGAAGCATTTATTCAACTTGATTTAGCAGATGAATATCTTTCCAAGGGCAATTATGATGAAGCTATTGAGGTATACTATGATGTGGCAAACATTTTTGCGGAAATTCAGTGGAATGATGAGATTCCGAAAATTTATGACGCAATCGAAGAAATAAGAGCGAAGAGAAACGAGGAAATAAGAAGAAAACAAGAATTCCTGAAAAATAAAGTCGAAAAAGAAAAAAAAGAGAGAGAATTCATCGAAAAAATTCAAGATCTGAGAAAAGAACAAAGACAAAAAGAATTAGAAAAAAAAGAACTGCAACAACGTCAAGAACAACTCACAGCTCAGAACCGAGAACGACAAGAGATGGCTTTCAAAATTATTCAAGATGCGGATGTTCTCATTGAAAACGAGAGGTATGATGAGGCGATAGGGGTGTATACAAAAGCAATCACCATTTTAAATGAAATCGGCTGGGAAGGGCCCTATCTTAAAGTTTTAAGAGAAACTCTGGAACAAATCAGGGTAAAAAAGGAAAAAAAACAGATTATACTTCAAAAAGAAGAAGAAAGAAGAATCCAATCCGAAAAAGCTTCGGAAGAGTTTCAGAGACGAGTATTGGAATCGATGAATAGAGAACAGCAAAGACTACAAGAGAAAAAGGTAAAAATCGATAAAATCAAGCAAATTCAGCAACAAAAGAATGAATTAAAAGAACATGCCTTCGAAATCATTGAAAAAGCAGAACAATTGGCAGAAAATGGAGAATATGAACCCTCCATAAAAAATCTTCGTGAAGCAGAATTGATTCTCAGTCAAATTCATTTTCCAACAACGACAATTAAGGAGAGAATCCAAAATATTCAAGAAATGAGGCGTGAAGAACAATTTCAAAAGCAAAAAAACCTCATTTCCGCCTTACAAGATGAGAATAAGAATTAAATTCTCCAAAAACAAGTCTCCCAAAGAATGAAAATCGACCAGAAGAAATTAGAACAGAAGAGGGATCAGCTACGAAAACGAGAGGAATTTCAGAGGTATGTGGAAAGTCAAAAAGAAAAAGCTTTTGATTTATTAGATCGCGCGGACGCACTTACCACAAAAGGAAATTATGACGAAGCATTAGAAAAATATCAAGATGCTGAATTAATATTGAATGAAATACAATTCCCAACTGAAGCGATAGAAGAAGTAATAGTCCAAATTAAAGAAAAACAGCGAGCGAGAGATTTTGAGAGACAAAGTCAACTCCAAGAAAAGATAGAACACGAGCAAAGAGAGAATTATTTCAGACGATATATGGCCAAACGAATGGAGGAGGAAAAACAACAATTAATGGAGAAAAAGATTCGAGTCGAGAATTTTGAAGCGAGGCGTCAATCGGTTGAAAATAAGAAAAAAGAAGCATTTGAATTATTGGATGAAGCTGAATCTCTCACACAACAAGAGCAATTTGAGTCAGCGATAGAATATTATAAAAAAGCACAATTGATTCTCAATCAAATCCACTTTCCAACTGATTCTATTGATGAAATGATAAATAGGTTAATGGAAATTGAAGAGGAAAAGCAAAAAGAGAGGATAAAAACATATCAAAGGGAATTAGAACACATTGAGAAGGAAAAAATCCTTAAGGACCTTATGGAAAAGAGAAAAGCACAAGAAGCAGAGAGAAAAAGAGCAAAACAAATCGCCTTAAGAGAAAGAGAACGGTTAATCCAAGAACAGAAAAGTCTTCGAGAGACTGCCTATTCTTTATTAGAAAAAGCATCCGAATTTCTTAAACGAAGAACCCCTGACTATGATCAAGCTATTTCTCTTTATGTTGAAGCACGAGATCTTTTAGCCGAAAAAATTGGTTGGGAGCCCGAGATCAATAACATAGATCAAATGATTCAAGACCTTCAAGAAGAGAAGGCTAATTTCTTGGAGAGACAGAAAAAGGAAGAGGAGATAGAAACTCAAAAAGAGCGCGAATACAAAGAATTTATAGACGAGATTAGACAATCGCAGAGAGAATATATGAGGCAAAAAAAGGTCAGGCAATTAGAATTATTACATTTGAAAGAACAGCAAGATAAGCTCGAGGAATTGCGAGATGCAGGATTAGAATACATCGAGCAAGGAAAAAAACTTGCATCTTATCAGAGATTTGATCAAGCATATGAAATGCTTAATAATGCCCTTGAAACTTTTAGATTTTTAGGCTGGAAACATCAAATCAGATATATTCGTGAAGAAATAGCACAGGTTCACGAGCTAGAGCTACAAGCAAAAGAGAAAGAAAAACAATTCAAAAAGTCTCAAAAATTAAAAGAACGACAAAAACGAGCCGAAGAATTTAAACGACTGAAACAAGAGCGCGAGTTAAAGGAAACTGTGGGTGAAGTAGGAACTATCACTAAGGATGTCTCAAAATTATTAGAAGAACAACAAATCCAAGAAGAAATAGAAAAAAAGCAACAAAAAGAGCAATTAATCATACAATCACGGGATTTCGGAAAAAGTATGGGAAGAATGATAAAACTGAAGGAAGAATTGCAGAGTCAAATTGAGGATGCGAAGAAGAGAAAGGAAAGAGAAAGACAGACACGGGAACGAGAACAAAAGAGAAAAGAGGTTGATGATATCAAGAAGATGTTGAAAGATACCGCTAAGAAGAATAAGAAAACCAACTAAAATTTTAGAGCAACTCTTTTTACCTTATTTTGAGATTAATGTACTTTTTATATTGAAATCCAATGTAAGTTAAACCTAGCAGATTCAACCCAGCGAATATTAAAAAGAAGGTCATCCGATATTCCACCACCATAGTTATTGAAAAGTCTCCGGTTCCGGTACCATGGACCAATTTCACAACTAAATAATATTGGTCCGATGTTAAGCTCGAGAGTCCAATCCTATTTAATTTATCAAATGGTTCGAACGCGGAAATGGAATGCGTGAGCAATTGCGGATTGCCCGCCTCATCAGGTTCCTTATCAAATAGGTACATCTCCGCCTCAGCACTCCCTAATTGATTCAGTTGGAGGAAATAATTACTAACTCCTATTGTATTAATTGGTATACATAACACTGGCTGAGTGTCGTTCAGAGAAAATCCAAATTGGCTGTTTGTAGTTATTTCTGTGGGGGGATTTAACGCATCAATGGCCGCATAACCTTGAACAACCCCCCAGCCTTGTATATTATCCTTAATAGTTCTCGGCTCAATTGTCCTATAGGAGGTCAAAGATATAATACTTTTTAACTCCAAAGCGGATAATGAATAGTTTTTTTCCAACATTAAAGCCGCAAGACCTGAAACGAAGGGAGTTGAAGCAGAAGTACCAGAACCCGTTCCATATAGATTAGGAGTCGAATTAGCTATAGCACCTTCAATATTAACAGCTGGTGCGCAGACATCAGGTTTTATTCTATTATCATAGGTGGGTCCTTTAGCACTTCGAAAATACATATTTCCATTATAATCAACACCACCAACAGCTAAGACTGTTTCCGCAGATGCGGGAGATTCTATTGTTCTAAATCCTTCATATCCGTAATTTCCTGCTGCAGCAACTACTAATATATCTTGCTCAGTTAATTGTTCAACTATGTCATTAAAAAGTTTTGTTGTAGCTTCACTAGCTTCATAAGATAATCCCAAGCTCATTGATGTTATTCTAACTGATAATATATTATTTTTCAATAAAATCCATTCTATGGCTTTTTGAATTGTTGATATATTTGAAATTGCTGGAGTACCAAAGAAAGCTCTTATCATTGTTATATTAACTAGAGGTGCTATCCCAGTATAAGAAGGACTATTTCCCCCTAATATTGAAGCCACCCACGTACCATGTCCATCACGATCTTCTGGGAGAGTTTCATTATAAACTACGTCATGATAAGTTATACGACTCTCTCCATTACTAAAAGCATCGTGATCTTTATCTATGCCAGTATCAATAACCGCTACGTTTATACCATCTCCTGTTAATGCCTCTCTTAATTCGGATGTTCCTAATCCAATATAATTTCGCATATCATCTGGTGAAGCGAGAGTAAGTTTTTTATATGATTTTGGAAGATCTACCGAAATAAGATATACCACTAAAGGGGATAGAATTACTAATAATATTAGAAAGCAATAATGAGATTTTTTCA
>WJIN01000100.1 GCA_014730295.1 Promethearchaeota archaeon
GAGCATGAGATAGTCAGAAAGAAATGGGTACAAGACGTTGATGCTCCAAATTTCTTTCATGAAAGGGAGTTTCTTGTAAACATTCTTACTACTGGTCAAGATATTTTACGTCCGGAAAGAGACATTCACCCTAATTAACGAGGAATAAAAATGATTCTATTTTGGAAAATGGAACCAATTAACGAAGTTGGTCCTAATTGCATGTGTCAATTGTATCCTGCTACTTTTGAAGTAGATGGAATTACTTATGATTGTGCTGAGCAATACATGATGGCAGAGAAAGCTAGAATTTTTGGAGACGAAGAAACTCGCAAAGAGATTATGGAAACAAAAAATGACCCCCACAAATGTAAACATTTGGGTCGTAAAGTAAAAGGATTTGGTGAACTGACCCCCACCTAAAAGGTGGGGGCTTCTTTTCGGGACAATCTTTGATTGTCCATCCAAAGGTCCGTCCCGGACCTGTATATATTTTTAGCTGCATTTATATCTCTATCATGCTTGGAATGGCAATGTTTACATTGCCATTCCCTATCACTAAGAGCTAATTCAGCATTTATCTTTTTGCATACGGAACACATCTTTGATGTGTTCCGAGGATCTATCTTAACTATATCTCTTCCATACCAATTAGCTTTGTATTCGAGAATTCTTACGAATTCTCCCCAACTTACATCGCTTATATTTCTATTCATAATCTTGTTAGATTTTTCTTGAAGACCCTTTACATCTAGGTCTTCAAGAAAAATAGCTTGGTTTTCGTCTATTAATCTTAAAGATTCTTTATGTAAAAAGTCTTTTCTACAATTAGAAATATATTCATGAAGCTTCGCTATACGAAGCTTCATTCGATAATAGTTATTAGAACTTTTTATCTTTCTATTTAGAGATCGTTGAAGATCTTTTAAGAGCATCAACGATTTTTTATAGTGTTTTGGGTTAGCGATTTTCTTACCATTTGACATGGTAAGAAAATCTTTAATTCCTAAATCGATTCCAATAGTTTGTTTTATTTTAGGTTTGGTTAAAACCTGTTCGGTTTCAACCAAAATACTAATAAAGTATTTGTTAGAAGTAGTTTTAGATACAGTACAAGTTTTAATTTTAGAATCTGTTGGAAATTTTCTATGCAAAACTCCAAGAGTTTTGCCAATTTTAGGAATATAAACTCTAGAGTTTTTAAAATCTATTTTAACTCCTTGAGGAAAGTTCAAAGTTTGCTTTGCAAACTTTGATTTAAAATTAGGAAAACTTCCAGTTTTTTTAAAGAAATTTTTATAAGAACTATCAAGATTTCTCAAACTCTGTTGAAGAGTTTGAGAAGGGGATATTTTAAGGAAATCAAATTCAGATTTAAGAGTAGTAAGTCTATTAATCAGATCAAAACAAGAAATAGATTTCTTGTTTTGATCATATTGAGATTTTTTAAAAGCCAAAGCGTTATTATATACAAATCTACAATTCCCAAAACCCTGCGCAAGCGCAGTTTTTTGGGAATTATTTGGGTAAATTCTGTATTTATATGCTTTAGGCATAATATAGTATATAACAAATAATAGGAAAAATGTCATTCATCCCCTGGCTAAAGCCAGGGGTCTTCTGACATTTAAGGATAAAATTAGAAACGAAAATGTTTGATTTTGGTGCCGACGCAGGATGTCCACGATAGGGCGAAAAGGATGCTCTACTCCTCAAAGATAGAGACACTAAACATATAAAATGGTTAAACAAACAGGATCCAAATCGAAGATACAAAACCAAAAGAGTAAAAGAAAAAAGAAAGAGAAAACGCAGTGGTTAGCTGACGTAATGCGATATGCATATGAGAATGATTTAATTGCCGGTTATCATAAAATAAACAGATATAATCACAATTGGATATTAATGAATCGACAAAAACATAAAGATTTATATTTTGATTGGTTTAAATGTAATTGTTGCGGCATTATTGCGATAGGTAAAAAGAAAGACAAATACTTCCCAGATTTTTATGAGTATTTCTGTAAACCAGAAGATAACTTGACATGCGATGAAGTAATGGTTAGAGACATATTAACATGACGGTATGGATCGAAAAAGCTCCCTATACTCATAAAAGAACTAAATTAATTGTAGAATATTTTAGCGAAATATTAAATCAAATCCCAGCAAAATGTTGGGTAGCTGGTGGAGCCATAGTTTCTTCTTTTATGGAAACTCCAATAAAAGATATTGATCTTTATTTCCCTAATAAAGAAAATTGGGAACTAGCAAAAGATTTTTTATTAAGTTTAAATACTGAAGCTACTTATGAGGGAGAAAATTCTTTTAAAATCAAATTAGGGAAACCAAACGAGGTACATTATCGAGACAGAGATAAAAGCATTTTTTTTGGGAATGCTTTTGATTTAGTTTCTAATTTTAGAAAAACTCCTAGTTCTACAATTAAATCATTTGATATCATTGCTTGTTGCATGGCTATTGATGCGGATAAAACATTTTATTATGTTGATGGGGCGATAAACGATATTGAGAATAAAATCATTCGTTATAATGATACGCATGACATTATTGGTCCAGAAGAAAGATTCATGCAACGCATTAATAAGTATGGAAGAAAAGGTTTCGAGCTGAGCGGCAGAGAGGCCACAAAGTTTTTGAAGGCGATGAACAAGGCAAAAAAGAAAAATACTATTTTTGGTTTTAAATTACCATATAAAACCAATCAAAATTGGCTTGATTCCATATAATATTTTGGAATTAGAGTAAAAAATGGGGTATAAGCTCAGGTGGAGCTGCCAACTCTTATAAAGTTAGCGGCTGGGTTCAAGTCCCAGATACCCTACAAAGTAGAAACAAACGAGCTGATTTGATATTCAGCTATATAAAACAAA
>WJIN01000016.1 GCA_014730295.1 Promethearchaeota archaeon
CTTCGGATTGTCCCGATTATTATCTAGAATGTTTTAAAACGGGGAGAAAAAGCCATGAGAAAGAAATGCTAAAAGAAAATGATACCATACCCGAAGATAGATTTATTTGGGGTCCACATTTAAGAAAAAAAATCCTTGAAAATCCACGTCAATATCTTTTATACACCTCTAATGGCCCGCTTCTACTATTACATTTGAAAATGGGAAATAGAAGGATTCCTGGAACATATATCTACGGAAAAGCTGAACCATTCAATGAAGAGATGGAATTCACTTTCCAGCGTTTACAGAACTGGGTAAACCTTTGTAATTTAAAATTGGAATTCGCTCATACATCGGGGCATTGTTTTAAGAATGATTTAAAGCGAGCTATTGAAATAATCAATCCGAAAAATCTAATTCCAATTCATACAGAATATTCTGATGAATTTAGAAAGATCATTCCTAAATCTATTAACTTGATTAGGCCAATACTTAATGATACTATCAAATTATAAATTTTGTGAATCAATAGAAAAAATAAACATTCTCTCCTTTATGATTTTTAATGATTCTTAAAATTATTTCCTATCGACTATTTTTTCTAATATTAGTCGAAATTTATAAATCTAAAACATTTTATTTATATAAGACATTTTGGGAAATATTTCAATTAATAAAGGAATATGGGAATAAGGTTTTAAATTACCAAGAGCATTTTTTATTAGAAATAAACCCGATTAGGGAAGATTAATAGTAATGTTCTTGGCTAAAAGAAACCGATCTGGACATATTTGCTAAGTATTTCAGATAATTATAGACTTTTTGCCATAATCATAAAATAGGGACGTTGAGAAAAAAATGAGAGATATAGACAAAATTAGACTTAAAATGAAAGAAAATTCAGAGGAAATAATAGAAAATATACCTCAAATCGAAATAGATTTATACAATTTTATTCAAAATCAATTCCAAAAATTAAATAAAAATCCAATTCACAAGAAATTTAAGAAAGTATTTAAGGTCTTTTATGGACAAGGCATCAATTTTATCCAAAATTATTTTGATACATTATTTGATTCAAGACTAAATAAAAGAATTAGAAAAATTGACAATATTATAGACTTGAAATCTATTTTTGAAGAAATACTTGACAGTTTTTATGGAGATAGTGGTAAAAATCAATATTCCTATACTTCTAAATTAATTCATACAATCAACACAAATTTCCCAATATATGATTCTAATGTGAAAGAAGTATTCGGGTTTAAATCATATTATGATTGTCAGTTAAGGAGAAAGGAATTTTTTGATAATGTTTATAAAAAGATATATAAAACATATAGTCAAATAATAGAAAAGAATTTAATAAAAGAAATAGTTGAGAAATTCTCAAAAGAAAGAGATGTTTCCAAATTAAATTCCATTAAGAAAATAGATTTCCTATTTTGGGGTATGGGTAAATTTATTAAGAAAAATAAGGAGATGGTATAATTAATGAGCTTTGAACTTTTTCTTTCAAAATCGGAATCTAAAAAGAAATCTCTGAAAAATACTCTAAAAATCAAAATTTTCGTTTGGAATAACTACACTTTCCGCACGCTGTTAGAAGAACTTAGTTTATTTGATGATACTATTTCAGAAACAATTGAAGGGTTCAAAAAAACTGGTTTCTACCACCAAGTATGCGATCGAAGAATTAATGGTAGTTCGGTCGAAAACTTGAACCATATTTACAATAATGAAAATCTGAATCGAAATATCAGTTTAACGTAAACATTTAGAGATGCTACATAAGAGTCCCTTGATGTGCTTCCAGTATTATATTCAGTAGAAATCTTCAAGAATTTGGGGGCCACCAAAAATATTTTGGAGCAGAGAGGGATGTGGGATCCGAGAATGAACGGACTTTTGGAGAGAGCCTACAGAGATTTTGCATCTTTAATTCGTGATTATGATGCTTATGAAAAAATTATTGATATTATCAAAATAAAAAAGGAATCAATCGATTTTAATATCTCAGTTGAACAAAATCCTTCATTGGATTCATGGGATTATACAGATATATTAATATTGTGTAAGGACGATTGGAAGGAATGATTTTTTAGACTATGGCTGTTTCAAACAACGAGCAGGGGGGTAAAAAATCTTTTTTTAAGATTAAATAATGTTAGAGGCATAGTAAAAAGGGGATACAATCTTATGATTCCAATTAACATATTTACTGCAGATTTTAAGGTCGAGAGCATATTGGAGTGGAAACTATATTCTAAAGAGTATCTCGAAAGAGTAATAGACGTGTGTATTGATTATCTTAGTCATAAAGCTAAGACATTAATGGATTATGACTATTTAAGCAAATTTTTTAATTATTATAGGGAATATCTCTATCCCTATATACCCGGATTAGAAAATAGCAATAAAAAGGTGGTAGAAACGGAGATCTGGAGTGATGAAATGATGAATCTCTTAAAACAAGAATTTAGCTCCTTTTTTCTGATTTACCTTTAACAAGCTAAGTGTCTAAACCTTCATAATGCTGACATATATCCCTTAGTGGGCATCTTTTATGAAGAGGTTTTATGCTTGTACATATTAGTCCACCCAAATCAATTATTCCGTAATTAAAGTTCGAAAAATCCTTTTCGGGTAAGAGCCATTCGGAAAAATTCCATAAAAATTTATCGGATTTAGCCGTCTTAGTCTTTGCTGTAATTCTAAAAACTCGTTTGAAGACGCGGATAAAATTAGAGTCGAGTAATGCTCTCCTTTTATTGAATCCGAAACATAATATTGCGTTCGCCCCGTAATTTCCAATTCCCCTCAGAGATTTCAAGTCCTTAATCTCATCGGGGATTTTTCCTTCAAACTCATTTCTAAGCCTAACAGAGATTTCCTTTAGCATATCCGCACGAAAGAGAAGACCTAATGATTTAATTAATGATTTTAACTTAGATTTCTTCACATTCAAAAATTCTTCAATCGTCGGGTAAATGTCCACAAATTTCTCGTAGACGGGAACCACTTGATCCGCTTTTGTTCGAGTTAGTAAAATTTCACTTATCAAAACTCTGTAGGGTGTTCGATTCTCACGCCATGGATAATTTCTCAAATATTTCTCGGCCCATGAGATAATAAGCTCTTGAAATCTTTTCTTTACTTGCTCGGTTATTCCGAAATCGGTGTATTCTGTCATCAGAGATTTCAAAAAGGAAGAAATATCCATAAATTTTTAATTTAACGGAATCTAAATAGACACATAGAATTTATAAGATAAAAATCAATCAAATTAGTCTTTTCAAACCATGAGCCAATATATTACGGGAAATAAAGGAGAATGGAGTGAAATCTATGTATTTTTTAAATTATTAGCGGACGGAAAATTATACGCGGCCGATGGCGATTTACAGA
>WJIN01000101.1 GCA_014730295.1 Promethearchaeota archaeon
AGTAGACATAATATATATCAATTCTTTAGGAAAGCTGAGTTTTCCGCTTTTGGGTGGTTTTTGGATTGGAGTGATGGAAAAAAGTTTTTACAAAATGATATTATTGATTTATGCCAAAAGAATAGCATTGACCAAGATGCAGATTGGGAAGAAATTGAACCTTTACTTGATCAGATTGAACCATTTTATGCTGGTATACCCCAATCCCAATGGGAAGATTGGATTATTAAAGAATATCCGTTAATGAAGGGTAGAAAAACAAATAAAGGAAAATCAATAGAGGAATTATATCATATTTCTTATCTAAGGAAGATACGTAAATATCTTAATATCCTTAAGGCTCAAAATGGAATATTTGGGAGTGATAAAAAGCATTTCTATGAGTTGCAATATACACTTCAGAGAAAAAAGGCAATTGAACTAATAAAGCAAGGTTATGTCGAATATTATTCTAAAGATGGTTGGGAAAAAATACGTTTGGATATATCAAATTTTTGTAAAAATATTTTTATGTATGCATTTGAAAAAACATATGCAGACGATCGAACATATAAAGTTGCTTTTTCAAAATATTTGTTTAACGATATAAGTGTTGAAGAGGTATGGGAATTATATACTCTAGATTAGTTTCTGATGCTATATCTTGATCACTTTTATATGGACTCTTTTTTTTTCCAATTTATTCTTGGTCCTCTCTGACATGAATTCGTTTTGAAAATTATCAATACTCAGTTCTGCAAGAACTGGAAGATCAACAATAAAAGGAGGAAATTCTTTTATTGGATTTCCTCCAAGATATAATCGAGTTAATTTTTTTAGATTTTGTAAATTATTTGGAATTCTCTTGATATTATTAAAAGCTAAATTTAATATTTCGAGTTTTGGTAAGTTTCCAATGGTATTCGGAAGATAATTGATATGATTAGTACCAAAATTTAGATATTTCAAATCTCTACAATTCGCAATATTTGGGGGAATTTTTTCAATTTTATTAATACTAAGATCTAGGTGTTCTAAATTAGGAATCAAAAATAGATTTTCAAGATCTTGTGAAAGCTTATTATTTGACAGGCTAAGCTTTCTCAAACCAATTAAATTTTTTACTATTTCTGGGATCGGGGATATTAGATTTCTATTTAAATTCAATTCCTCTAGATTAGCCAATCCTCCAATTGATTGGGATATAGTTGGCAATTTATTATCTGGAATCCAGAGGATGAATAGATTTTCTAGTTTAGCTATATCCGCTGGCAAAGATGTCAATTTATTGGAGCCCAAATAAAGCTCCCTTAAATTTTTAGAATAAAAAATTTCTTTTGGAATTTTTTCCAAATTCAGATTAAAAAGATCGATTTTTTCTAAATTTTCTAATACTGAACCTCGTTCTTCTTTTGTTAGGAAATTAAGATAACCTTCAGAGATTAGATATTTTACAGTCGATTGATTTCCACCATATATTCTTTTACCTATCTCGTCTTTGAAAACCTTCTTAGCTTTCATATCTCCTAATTCTGTAAGTTTCTTAAGTAATGGAAATGCTAAATTAGAATGAATTAATCGCGTGTCATAGTCGTTTTCAACCCATACTTGTAGGTTGGAGCAATGGCCCCAAAACTCTTCATCTGAAGAAAGTCCTGAATAGCCTTCAATTCTATTTGTCTCAATATCCGAGAAAATTTCATCTATAGAATCAAAATTTTCCAGAGATTCGATTTCATTAATTGGATAATCTGTTAAAATTGTTTTGCATTGAATAAATTTCTCTCCATTGAGATATATTTCAGTCTTTTCTTTCTCTAATTTGAGTTCAATAAAATCATTTAATCTAAATTTCTTATTTTCAATTCTCATAAATCTTTGAGGACTTTATATACTTAAATCAGATATCTTTATTTTTAATTTTTATTGTCCTCAGAATCACTGATTCTTAAACTCCTTATTGACACCAGAATTAAAAAATTATCAATATTGACAAATATATTAAAATTAGCTTACTTTTGCTTTTCCCACTTCTTCAAATACATTACTTCTGAAAGAGTAGAACCCCGTTTTATTTCTTCGCGAAATCTATTTTCTTTTTCTAATACATCGATCGCCCTATTCGCCATCTCTTGTGCTTTAGCCTTCGAAATGACCACTACTCCAGAATCATCTCCTACTATCCAATCTCCGGGATCTACTTGCATTCCTGCGCATTCGATACTCACATTGATTTCTCCCAATCCTCTGGGTTCTCCCGCTGTAGGTGTGAAATGTCTCGCAAATAATGGTAGTTTAATCTTTCGGATGTCATCAATATCCCGCACGGCACCGTCTATAACCACGCCCGCAATTCCTTTAACTTTGCAGCTCCAAGATGCTAACTCGCCCCAAACCGCATCTTTTCCCTCACACGCATCAATTACAATCACATCTCCTTCATTTGCTTCTTCTATTGCTTCTACTGGTTTGCTCCAGTCACCGTTATATGCACGTACAGTCACTGCGGGTCCTGCAAACTTCAGCGGGTGTTCCTCCGTTCCTATCCATACGGGTTTTAAACCCTGCATTTCGCCCGAACGATGCATTGCATCAGAAATATTCGGACAAGATACTTTCATCAACGCATCGCGAATGTGGGCTTCATCATACTTTTTATAGAGATCAGTATCAACGGGTTGGGCAGAGATGATCGCTTGCTTAATCTTTTGGGCAGTATCTTTAGGCTGTTCTGACTTATATAAGGCACCACCTACGATGATAACATCAACCCCGATTTCTTTTGCTTTAGCAGCTGTCTCGCTGTTGATCCCTCCCGCGATTGCTAACCATGTGGTTGGTTTAAGCTTTTTCTTCAACTTGCGTGCCACTTCAAGGGTTTTTTCTCCCCCATAGATCGTCTGTTGATCAATTCCAACATGGGACACTATCATATCCGCACCCATCTCTTCTAATTCTAAGGCGCGTTCTATTAACCTTTCTGAGGGAATATCTATGGTATCACAGCCTAAATGTACGCCATATTTTCGAGCCGCTTCTATCGCTTCTGTCACTGACGCATCATCGCTCCCCCCTAACATTAATACCACATCAGCACCAGATTTTGCAGCGATTTCAATTTCGATGGACCCTCCGTCAACCGTTTTCATATCTGCTACGATAGTACTTTTTGGGAATTTTTTGTGGAGGGCTCGAATTGCATTCATCCCTTCGGATTTAATCAAGGGAGTCCCCGCCTCTATCCATTCCACCCCGCCCTCAACCGACTCTTCGGCGATTTGCAATGCGCGATGGAGATTGATTACATCCAATGCGATCTGCAAGTAAGGCTCATCTTCTCGTTTTCTGATCACTTTCCATAACCTATTTGATTTGAATATTTACAATGCTTTATATCCGTGAGACATAATGTAGGATGGAAAATAAAAATTATGTAAGAATTCTTCACGTCTGGATGGATTTTTCGCTTTCGCAAATTTTTAATACATGGATTCTCATACTTTTGATAGATGTTATTTTCTTTTCATCATGGATATAAAGAAATTAGACCAGTATTTATCTGAATAAAATTATAAATCTTAATAATGTTATATTATACATAAAATGATTACGAAGAGATATTTTCGAAAAATTAAATTTATTCAAAAAAAATTAAACAGAAAGGTTGATTGCTAATGGGAGAAGATTATGACTACTTATTCAAATGTATCGTTGTTGGAGATGGCGGAGTAGGAAAGACCGCGCTTACTTTACGATTTAGCAAGGGTTTCTTTACAGAGGATTATAAGATGACGATAGGAGTAGAGTAGAGCAGATATACTGCCTTACGCACAAACTTCCACGTCAAAACTATATCTTTAGACTCTGCTGAGGGCCCAATTAGAGCAAAGCTTCAAATCTGGGATACGGGAGGTCAAGAACGTTTTAGTTCTATTCGACCAATGTATTATCGGGGTGCATTAGGCGCGCTCCTCATATTTGATTTAACCTCAATCTCCAGTTTTGAGCATCTACCACAATGGATTGAGGAAGTTCGAGCGAATGTACAGACCGAAATCCCCTTGCTTTTGGTAGGAAATAAAAATGATTTAATAGACCAGAGAGCAATTTCACTGGAAGAGGTGAATGATTTTACCAGAGATTTCAATCTGTATTATATGGAAACATCAGCAAAGACAGGAGATAACGTAGGTGATTGCTTTAGTGTTTTAGCTAGCCTTATGATTCCTGGAAAAGGAGTTCCAGATAAATTGGTTGGTGATGCGATCTACCCTCCTGGACAGATTCCCGTCACTCCACAAGAAGAGACATTAATTCCCCCAGAAGAGGCAGACCAGACCCAGTATCAAGAACCCGTCCAGCCAGAAGAAATAGCACCCGCCGAGCCAGAGCCAGAATTTATCCCCGAACCGACGCCAGAATATGCAGAGCCCCCAGAGCCGGAACCGCTTCCCGAAGCCGAGCCCGTATCCGAACCACAATATCAACCCACTCAAGAACAATATTCCCAACCAGAAGCGGCTCAAACACAATATCAATCAGAACCCGAACCCAAATCCCAACCACAACAACCAAAGCGGTCGCAACCGTCAGAACCCGTATTTTTTGAGCCCGAAGACCAAGAAGTGGAACCCGATATTCCAGTGCCGGAGCCAGAATTCCAACCACAACCAGCCCAACAGTCTCAGCAGAGTAGCGATTTTGAGTTTAAAACACCGGATCAAATAATGGCAGAAGATCAAAACTTGCAGCAGCAAGCCGAGGAAATGTCTGATCTTCCTGAGATGCCAACCTCATCAGCCGCAGAATCATATAAACCGAAGAGTGTCCCCTTTTCTTCTGGTGCGCCACAACCTACTGAACCTCCCGAAGAATTTTCAGCGCCACAAGCACCAGCTCAACCAACCCAATCAGTAACACAACCGCCTCAACAAGAACAACAGCCAAAAAGCACAGAATCATTATTTAGTTATATGCCCGAGCCAGAACCCGAGCCGGAATCAAAGAAAGGATTTGGGCTTTTCTCGCGTAAGAAGAAAAAAGAAAAAGAAGCCGTATCCGAGGAGGAGCCGGAAGAACAAGAACCGAGGACGCCCTCGTTATTTGATACCCTTTCGGGTAGGTCAGCAAAGCAAGGAACTGGAGGGGGACGAGCAGCTTTCGTGCCATTCTCCGCACCGGGAGAAGATTCTCAATCACAAGAGGAAACAGAAGAACGGTCCAACTTGCGAATTATCCCGAACGCAGAAACTATCGAAGAGGATTCAAACGATTTTGTAGAAATCCCCGCAAGCTCATCGCAAAATCAGCAATCTACTCCGTCTGCACCGACGATGGTTACTTGTCCGAGCTGTGGAGCACGGTTATCTTCAGAATATGCCTTTTGTAATAAATGTGGCTCTAAACTATAAGATCCTTGTTTTTTTAACTTTTATAATGTACCCCGTATCCAAGCTACATCTCTTTCCTTATTTTCTAAATAGTGAGTAATACAGAAAAATTAAATTACAAAAGAATCTTAGGGAACTTTTAAAATTTGTGACCGCAAATCGGGCATACAGACCAGAGTGATTTGATCTGTGAATTACAACCAGGACATAGTTTGAGATCGGTTTCTTTTTCTGTCTGAGGTTCTCCAAAAATAGTGAAAGTCGGACTTTTTTGAGAGGAGTTTTTAGAATTTTCCATATACTCGGTTGCCCCTTTGCTAAAATCTACGGGGGGCGTTTGATCGTGTTCAGGACTCTCAGGGGTGTCAGGTTGGAAATATTCTTTCGGGGAGGTGGGTGTGGATGTTATGCTTTTTTGAGCAGGCTCAGAAGATGGGATTTTCTGTTCCTTTGACGCCGGTTCTGCTTTTTCCCTATCAACGCTTCCTACCCGATAGATAAAATATCTCCCCTCATTATTTTCAATAATCTTTTCATCATCAATTAATTCTACCTCAATATAGTAGATAATTCGTGCTCCTTCGGGAACTTCCATGATTTCTGCGACATAATAATCAGACTTAAATTCCATGCTCATTTTGTACCATGATTGTCCCTGATCCCCACTAAAAACGAGATTGACGTGCTTGATGGGTTTATCAAAATCTTCTTCAGTCATTTTGGCAACAATCTTCACGTTTTTCTTGATCGAAGATTCATCTGTCCCTATGGCCTCATCCCACGATGCCCCACACTTCGGGCAACTAACAAACCAATTAGGATATTCATATCCGCAACTTGAACACTTTTTGGTGAAATAACGACTTGTCTTGATCCCAAGCTTCGATTTATTTTTTTTGCCCATTCTCTATCGAATTAATCAATAATTATAAATATTAAATGGTTTTTTACCGTATAAATATTTTTATGAGATTAAATACTCAACAAGTCTTCATTCATCAAGAAAACATTGAGATTAATAAAATTATCTTCATTATGTATCTTACCCTAAAATGGACGGCTCCCTTATATGAAGATTAAAAAAGCAGATGTGACTTCTCTCTTAGAAGCTATAGAATATGTAGTGGATATTAAGATGATCATAAGGCAGATTACCCCGCATTATGAACTTAACGATCTTATGGAAGATAAATTCGTGTCATCATTACAAAAACTCCATAATATGCTCGATCCTATCTTTTCTACGTATTTACCAGAAGAACCCTTGAAGGGGGAAAAATCTCGGGAAAAAAGCCGACAGAGAATTCGAAACGCATTAGCTAAAGATAATCGCTTTTTAGTCTCATCAAATTCCGCAAAAAAAGTATTGAAGGATTTGGGGGCGGATCCACGCAATATTATAGTATCGGGAGGACCCTTTTTCTTGGAAGATTATCAAAAAGTAAATCCCAATATTCCAGATCATGCCTTAGCTGGGATACAAAAGAAATGCGAGCGATTAAAAGAAGAACTGTCTGAAGAAACATGGAGAGATAAGGATCTCTATTTCATTTATGAACAAAATGATATTGCAGATCAACTTACCTTAGAAAAAATCGACCGAATTTCGGAACTTATTGGAAGGGAACTAAAAACCATCGATATTGAATCGTGGGATGACTTAGTAGAGTAAAAAAGAGCTCATTAAGCAAGCTTAAGTTTTTTGCAAACATTTTTTAAATCCTTAATAAAACGTGATATATGAGTTTCTGTCACATGAGGCATGACCACTACCCTTACCAAATTAAATTCTTTAAATTTACCTAACATCCATTCTGATTTTCTCAATTCTTCATCTAATTCGCAAATGCTTAGTCCATTTTCTGTGGTGATCCCCACAACATTCATCGTAGGTTCTGCCGCCAATTTCACTCCGCCTATATTTCGAACATTTGCCGCTAAAAACTCGGTATTTTTCATGCATTTTTTCACGACTTTGGTAAATCCTTGAACACCAAGGTATTGCATAAGTGCCCAAAAGGCGATCACAGTTCCGCCAGGTCGCGTGCCGACGATATGAAGGTGTTTAAAATTGCCACCCGCTAAATAAGGAATTTCGAATCCTGTTTTTTGAATTATTGCTTCATTTCTGAGAAAATATCCTCCCGAAGGAATGATTCCCATTCCCATCTTATGAGGATCGGCGGTAATTGAGTCGACCTCCTCCACAGAAAAATCCCATTTAGGAATTTTTTTTCCTAGCTTATCCAAAAAAGGAAGGACAAATCCTCCGAACGCAGCATCTACATGAAAGAAAATCTCTTTATCCTTGATAAGATTAGCAATCCCTTCTATTGGATCAACTAATCCAAGAGACGTTGTCCCTGCTACTCCCACCACTCCGCAAGTGTTTTCATTGAGAAGTGATTCGAAGTGATTCAAATCGAGTTCAAAATCATCGTTTAGTTGTGCTTTTTTAAGTTTTATATCTAATAAATCAGCTGCCTTATCAAAGGACATATGAGCAGAAACAGGAAGAACAATCTCTGGATCTTTAATGTCAGGTCGTAATTTTTTCGCTATTCTCATTGCAATTAGATTAGCTTCGGACCCACCCGTGGTAAATGACCCAAGAATATCTGTCCCATTAAACAATTTCCCAATTTCGGCAACGACCTCATCTTCCAATTTTTGAGTACCGGGAAAAAGTCCTGGATCTCCTAAATTTTTACTCACATATTTGCAATAGATTGATTTCGCAAATTTATGTGCATCGGTGCACATTGAACCGAGGATAAATCCAGAATCATAGCTATAATCTGGAGATAATTTTTCCTCTAAGATCCTCCGAATTTCTTGTTTATTCAGTCCTTCATCTAACATTTCTGAAATTTAAAATTAATGATACTTAATATCATTTTGTTTAGCGAAATTCAAAATAATATGATCAAAAAACACATTTTATATTGATTCATTGTAACTATTTCACCATGATAGCTAAAAGGTATGGATATCTTTTCTATTAGTTCGAAGTATGGTCAAGTGAATCTATTAGCATCTCTATTTGAATATTTCTTTAAGACTTTCCTCAATTCCTCTTGAAGATTAATTTGATAATGATTTGCAATGCAAATTAAAGCAAAAACAGTATCCGCCAATTCTTCCCCAATGGAATGGCTTAGATGGTTTTCTTTTCTGGGTTTGTATCCTTCTACATAGTTTATTTCCTTTGAAAGCTCTCCTAATTCTTCTAATACGGCCGACAACATCGATAAAGGCGGCCAATACCCCCCATGGCTTTTTATCCACGTATCAATTTGTTTCTGCAAATCCACCAAGGAATATTTATCCTTCATATCTTAAAGAAAGAGATAGGTTTTATATAATCTATTGTGGGAGAAGGATTATGAGAAAAAATATATTTATGTTATATTTTCCCTTTTCCGACTTTCCCATTCTGCGCGTTTTCCGTCATTATATCTATTTACTTCGCTATAATATCCTGTTATCCGAGAATAAACTTTCACATCCTCTGAGAGACAACTTGGGCACGTCCATTGCCCCCCTCTGAACATCTTTTGGCATTGTGGGCAATAAGTAAAGTCAGTGGTATAAGCGAAATAAGCTGTATTTGTATTTAAACATATATTTTTCGTGAGTTCCCATAATCCGTTTATATCTGGCTTTTGTTCCCCTAACCAGATATGAGAAATAACTCCTCCACCTACAATTGGATGATAATCCCCTTGTTTGCGTATGCGTTCATATAAAGGCATCCTCGCATCATACCTGAAATGACTCGAATTTGTATAATATGCAGACTCACCAGAGGACTGAGGGATGGCTTTTTTCGGGAAATGTTTTAAATCTAATTTTGCAAAGCGTCCAGAACTAGATTCTGCTGGCTGTTCCCATAAGGAATATGAGTATCCATCTCTTTCTGACATGGTATTACATTTAGCAACCATATAATTAAGGATCTCTTTTCCTAGCTCATATGCATTCTCATCCTCGTGTAATTCCATATTAGTAAGACTTTTTACTGCTTCATTTAATCCGGTAAAACCAATAGAGAGATTCTGGTCCTCGATCTTAAAGATAGGTTTTCCGTCTATAGTACCGCTACACAAAGGAAGGTGCCCTGTTTCAAGCCGCTTTTCCATAAGACGCCATTTCTTGATGAGTATTCTGGAACAAAGTTCCATCTTTTCATCTAATATCTCAAAATATTGATCCTCATCATCTGCCAAATACGCATACCGCGGAAGATTCAAACTTACGCTCTGAAGAGAACCAATCGTGACATAATCCTCCCAAATACCTCCCTTATTTCGCTTTTCAGGATCTAAGACGCATTTACTAACAATTTCATCCCCTCTCAAAAATTTCCGGCAACATTGGCTATGGATTTCATCTGGCATCCAATCTGGACACATATTTAAAAAATAGGGTGTGCCCATTTCAATCGCTTCCTTCATTACTTTCAGATAGGAAGGTTCAAATTCTTTTAACCATTCTTTTTTCACTTTAACTTCGTGTTTTGGAAAGGCAAATAGCTTTCCATTATGATCGCCATCAATATAGACATCTGTAAGCGCGTCGAACAATTTTAAACATTCTTCTTTATAATCTCCATATGAACCAACGATCTTTCCTTTCGGCCCAATAGCAGGAATTTCTGTTAATCCGTTCGGGACTGTAGGTGTACATGAAATTGAAGTAAAAGGAACTTGTCCGCCCCGAGCTGCAAATATTTGGTTAGTTTCAAATATTAAACATTGCATAGATTGTTCGATTTCTCTATCACTTAGCCCTCTGACATATGGCGCCAAGAAGGTGGTAACATAGTCATAACCTTGCCCTCCAGAATTATGAGCTATAACCAAACCTTTCCCCGCCACAAAATTTTCAACTTTCCTACCTTCTGGTTTGACTTCAAAATCATAAGCGAATTTTTCTTTGGGTAGTTCCTTAATCTCTTTAATTTTTAAAAGGGTTAAATCACTGTTTAAAAATCTTGTTAATTTTAATTTATAGGAATCATCTGAGCACTTTTCAAGAATTTTATGTAGTTTATATCTACCTATTCTCTCTTTTTTATTAATATATCTGCGTTCTTTATCATTTAAATCTAAATTTTCACCATAGTAGTTTTTTAAACCACTATGATTTGTAGGAATTGTTAATGGAAGAGGAGATTGTCTATATTGGGGATCTTCGGATTTCCATCTAATATTTGATTGATTGAAATTATGAAGAAAATCATCTAAAAATTTTTTACCATAAATTGATAATCTATTGATTTTTTTTCCATATTTTATGGATGGAACAATTCCAAGTTTTAATAATAGAAAATTAAGGCCTTGAATCAAATTATTGCTTGTAGATTTACATGTAATCTCATTTCTAATGCGTCTTTTATGCTCATTAGAGTTTCTACAGTGTCCATCACCTAAAAAATAACCACGTAGAAATGATCGAATATATTTTTCCTTCAGACCATAAATAAAAGAAGGAATTTTTTTACTTTTAGCTGATTTACCGCATAGAAATAAATCTTGAAATAATTCTCTAAAAAGATCACTCTCAATTGATAATTGGTTAACAGAATCGTGAGGATGCCTATCTTTAAGAGAAATCCCAAAAACTGAGTTAAACCTTTCTTTTAATTCTTCTATTAATTTTTCTTCATGAATTCCCAAAGTAAAACTAAATTTCTTGTCGCATCCTGAACCTTCTGCTATAAATATCCCAAGTATAAAAAGGAAATCTTTAGTTATTGGAATAGTAGCTGGGATTGTATATGGACTTCTAGCTATTCCTAAAAGCAATTTATGGCGCATTTTTTTTGGAAAATTCAAAAAATTAAACTTTTCAAGGGGGATTGAATCATTACGAATATGTTCATTAGCCCATTTATCGATTTCTTTTAATTTAACCTTATCTTCTTGGTTAAGATACTTCTTAATTGACTTAACATACCAACGTGAGGGATTCTTTGAATTTTTATTAATTAAATCTATAATATCAATCTCATCACAATTCTTATTGTAATTCAGTTTTCTTGGAACAACTATATAATCACCAACTTTTAATTCACCACCCCTTACTGGAATTATGTCACTGTTTTTAATGGTGAATACACTATGATGTCTAGTTACAGTTATTTCTCTTCCATATTCTAATTTTAGCTTGAGAAAAGGTTCCCAACATTGATGTTTATGAACTTGAGAGATCTTTTGCCTTTCCATATTTAAAGTTTGAGGATTAAATGAGAATGTATATATCTCGCTTAATTCTTTTGTATTTTCTTCTACAACTTCACCAATTTTTCTCCACTTTAAAATTCCATCCTCTTCAATTAGTACATCTTCCCAATAGGGTAAACTAAATTCCCCTTGTATGATCCCTAACCACTTGGCTAAATGTGTAACAGCTACTCTCAGGCTTCCCGCCGCCCCACTACGACTGCAATGCGGCCAATTGCTTACGGGCGGGAGCCCATTTTCCAAGATCATACGGGCATCCCAAGCTTGACAGAACGGACGAAGGTCAAAATAACGAAGCATGTGGACGTGGATATCTCCATATAGATGAGCGTGAGCTTCTTCAGAATTAAGGATCCGTAATAGCGCATATTCCTCGGAGATACGATTTGCAGCCCAATGATGAATACTTTCGGGATTCATATCTTGATTCGCATTTTCGTTCACCCCAAAGTTTAAGATCGCCTCATAATCCATCAAAGGCATTCCAATTCTTGTATATAATTTCCGCTCTTCTTCATAATGTTGTTCAGAAAGTACAGAACAGACAATTTCTCGAATATGGGGTCCAGATAAAAATTTTATTCCCGAAGAGATAATTCGTCGGACGACTATTTCCGTTATCTTATCGGCAGAATTTTTATCTAAATGTGTTTCTTTGATGATACTCTGATATATTTTTGAAGGATCAAATTCTACCCAATCACCTTCAGTTCTAAATACCCTTGGGAGAAGTTTTTTCAAAAAATCATGCTTTTCGTCATTCTCATAATAATCTTGGTTCATAGCCATTTCTAATACCTCAATTGACTTTTATTTTTTCCAATTGTTTTTTCTTCCCTAAATATCAATATAGTTTTGTCGGGACACATTACGGGCTTATTAGATTTATTGCACCATTAATATTATTAAAATGTGATACACACCAATATAAAAAATTGTTCTTTTTACAATTTAAACTATTATATTAACGAATTAATTGGGTTTCCATGATTAATCTGTGATTTCCTCAACTTTATGCAGAACCTCTTCTCTTTTATTTCCGTTATTTTGTTTTTATCCTAAAAATGTCGTTGATAGAGGGAATTTTTATAAAATTTTTTTATTCATATAGTATGTTTATATTTAAATAAAAAATGAGTGTCCTAATTTATTAAAAAGGTTAAATTTAAAATGCCACAAAATCCAACCAATAAAGATGATATCGAGCCAATAGAAGCTTTAGACGGGATATATAGAAAAACCTTGGTATATAATGAGAATGTTATGCTTTGCTTATTTTTTTTAGAGAAAAATGCGAATATCCCACTTCATAACCACGAAGCTCATCAAATTGGGTATATTTTAAAGGGAAAGATTAAATTCCTATTGGAAGATGGAAGTTTTCTCGTCGAAACCGGAGATAGTTATGTGTTTGATTCTATGGAAAAACATGGTGCGGAAATAATAGAAGATAGTGAAGTAATAGAAGTTTTTTCTCCTGCACGCGATGATTATAAATAGATTTTAAATCCAATTGGGAAATAAGAGCAAATGGTAAGACACAGATCTCATTTTACCATTGATACGCCGCTAATGTGAAGATTGCAAACATGCAGAAGAGAAATTCGGCAATCAACCAATCAGTAAACAATTTTTTCTTTTTATCTCGATTTTTTTTAACATTTGCTGCCAATCCAAATGAGAATGCTGATGATGTAGCCGTAAACACAATAAAGGAAAATGTCAGTACATTCTCTTCAAAATCTAAAAAGGGAATGTCAATTATATAATCTAATACGACCCATGAAAAAAGAAACCCAATCAATGCAAATAGGAAAATCCACCCTGAATACTGGATTGCCTTTTCGAATTTAATATCCTCTTCCAGTCCTGCCTTTGATTTCCTAACTTTTTTCTTTTTTATCTTTGACATATAAATCCAATGTATAATTATTGAAGATGAGAATCTTTGATGATTCTTAATGTTTTTTAAATAAGTGATATTGAAGGAATTTATCTATTTTTCAGAAGTACGATTGCTTTTGCGATGTCTCCCTCGCATTCTCGTAATACCGCCTCTGCCTCTTCTTTTGGCACATTAGCTTGCGCGGCTACTAGCATAATATCATTTTGGGTAATCGTCGGGCGGGCTTCCTCTTCGATGCTTTCCTCCTCAGCTCCTTCTTCTTCTATATCTCCTTCTGTTATATAATCCTCTCCAATTTCTATCTCTCCCGGTTCACGTTCTTCTGCCTGACCTATAACTTGATATATTTCTTGACCCATCTGATTTAATTTCATTACTTCCGGTTGATTGATAATTATTGTCTTATCTGTACCCTCAATTATGACTCTTGTTGCATCTATTTGATCCATATCGATTCCTTGTTGCTGCATTCTTCGTCGCATAGATCTGGAACTATATTGCGATCCTGGTCGTTTTTTTACTTTTGTAGGCCTTTTTGGCTTACTTTTTTCTTTCTTTTGTATTTCTTTTGGTAATTTCATAGTAAATCATCATTTTGGTTCCTATTCTTATATTAATATAATATAGCGAAATTTTTAATTTTTTGACTTTTTTCATTAAACCCGAATTTGTTTACTTTTGTCCCTTTCTTATATCAACCCCTACACCGCGAGTGAATTCTTTAATGTAAGGAACGGGAATGGAAACTCTTCCAATGGCTAATATCTCTTGTTCTTGATTTACGACTATAATCTCATCATTTGGTCTAAGAGACTCATCTATATCTACTATATGTTTGCAAAATACATTCCTACCCTTTCTAATAAATTCTGAAATCTCTGTAAGAACAACAGCTCTTAATTTCGGACTTTTTGTGTTACTAATAATCATATCACTAGCCAAAAATGCTAAGGTGAATAAACCATTTGTTGGTTTTAATGTTAGTAGCAATTCCTCCCCACGATATATATATCTGATCTTTCCGGTATTTTTCGAACGTTTGATCCTAACTTCATCAAGATCTCTAAATAAGATATCGGTAATTTCAGGACCAAATTGATAATCTGAGATTGCCTTTAGCTTTCTGATTGCTAAAATCCGTTCTATTTCCATAGTATATATATTGAATTTTTACCAAAAAGTAATGATAAATCAAAAGATAAGATCAAATAAGAGTATATACAATAAAAATCTAATAAAAAAAGAGAGTAAAAACATTCTCAGATAATTTACGAATAGATTCGCGATTCAACACATTTATTTTTATTCTTATTGAGAACTTTTGAGATCGCGTTAAGGAAATCCTCTTCGGTAATGTTTTCGGAATCTCTTCGAATTGCGAACATCCCTGCCTCTGTACATATGGCTTTAATATCTGCTCCCGTTGCGCCCTCCGTGATTTTTACGAATCGATTAAAATTAACACTATCCTTAATATTTAGATCTCTTGAGTGAATTTTGAATATTGCCTCTCTAGCTTCATCTTTAGGAATGGGGAACTCAATCATTCTGTCAAACCGACCTGGGCGTAATAGTGCTGGATCCAAAATATCAACTCTATTAGTTGCTCCAATGATTTTTACATCTCCGCGAGCTTCAAATCCATCTAATTCGCTCAATAATTGCATTAATGTTCTTTGAACTTCACGATCTCCAGATGTTGCGATCTTAAGTCTTTGAGATCCAATAGCATCCAACTCATCAATAAATAAGATACTTGGAGCATTTTGCTTGGCTAAACTAAACACTTCCCTCACTAATCTAGCCCCTTCACCAATGAACTTTTGCACTAATTCTGACCCAATAATTCTAATGAATGATGCTTCGGTTTCATGAGCAACTGCTTTGGCCATTAAAGTTTTTCCCGTTCCAGGTGGCCCGTGCAATAGAACTCCTTTTGGGGGTTCTATTCCCACCTTTTTAAACAATTCTGGTTTTGTTAGCGGTAATTCTACCGTTTCCCTTACTTCTAATAATTGCTCTTCCAATCCGCCAATATCGTTATATGATACATCTGGGATCGAATCGATGACTTCCATTCCTTTTACAAACGGATCTAATTTTGTTGGCAATACTTCCATAATTGCGAAGGTTCTCTGGTTCAAAGCAACACGCATCCCAGGGCTTATTTTTTCATTTTTAACCTTTCTCGAAGCATTAACGACGAAACTCGGACCCGTTGAGCTTTTTACAATCGCTCGTCCCTTACTCTCGTCTAACACATCAATAACACTAGCAGATACTAGTGGAGGTTCTCTTAATCGGTCTATTTCATTACGTAGGCTATGTAATTCCTGTTCCAAACGTAGTCTCTCCGCATCTAACAATTGTTTCTCCGTTTCCAAATTTCTCAATCGCTTTTCTAAATGTCGAGTGTAGGTGATTAAATACTCCCCATCTTTCGCTTCCTTTTCTTTTTTCTTATCTTTAGTCGTTGGCAAGAAGATTTTCCCTTTTACAATATATTTTATCTAATTTAAGTTCATCTAACCTTTATTTTATTAAAGATGATCTACAAATATAAATTTATATTTGTTAAACTCTCGTTATTTTAATATTGTTGTGGGAAAATAAAAAGGTTTGATTTTATATTTTATAATGGTTTAAATGGTATAACCAAAAATTATTAAGATTAAAATCTATTTATTCTAATTGCATTTAATTTCAAATTAGTGACTAAAACAAATTTCAAATGCCAAAATCTCAGAATGAAGAATGTCCTATATGTGGTGGAGTCATATGGGGTGGTGGTCAAAAAGTCCTGATAGAAGGCGCAAAAATACGAGTTTGCGAAAGTTGCGCTCAACATGGGAAAAAAATAATACCCACAAGATCACGAAAAACTTATCATAAACGTCCCACCTCCTCAAGGAAGAAATCATCTTCCTCAAGTTCACGTAAAAGTTCACGCTCATATTTAGAGCCAGAACTTATAGTGGTAGATGAATATGCAAAACGAATTCGTGAGGCTAGAGAAAAAAGAAATCTCACTCAAGAACAATTTGCCCAGCGTATCCACGAGAAAGAATCATTAATTCGCAGGTTTGAGGCTGGTAAGAATAAACCTACCATTGAATTGGCTAAAAAACTGGAAAAGGAATATAATATTAAATTATTGGAAGAATCTGATATTACACAAGTAAATACCAATGATTATATCAAAAAGAAACGTGGTGGAACATCCTTAGGAGATATTGCATTTATCAAAAAGAAGAAAAAAGACTGATTTTCTTCAACTATTCTTACTCTTCAATAGAGAAGGATATTTTTTTATTGGAAATAATTCGTTCTTTTAAAAAATTCTTAGTCTCTTGATTATCTAAAGCCTTTAATTCACCACCGCACTCCGGACATCTGAAATTTAGTTCGAATGCTTCCTCGAAAGTGTACTTTATTTGATTCTCCTCGCAATCTTCACATTCAAAGAAATAATTCTTTTCTTCATATTCTAATCTATCGCGCAATTTTTGTTGAAGTAAATTCTTTTTCTCTAATAATAGCTCTTCTAGTAAGTCAAACTCATGCCACCAGTAATAGATGAACCATCCCGTGGATTTATCTCGTATACGCCGAAACTGCGCTAATTTTTCGGAATATAATTTATACAAGGTTTTCCGAACCGTGTTAAGCTTCAAAATCTCCTCATCTTCAGGCTCAAAATCTTTTTTACCCTTAATTCTGTCTTTAATATTTTCTGTGATATCTTCATCAGTGATATCTTCCTCTTCTGAGGCGATTAGCTCTTTACCAACCTCTATAGCGATATCTCCACCTACAATATATAAGAAAGACTGCAATAACGGATTTAATTCTGTAATATCTGATTCCCTCTGCTAATTTGATTAAATAAATATGTAGTGTTAAATGTAAATTTTTTGATTTTTATTAATTTTTGAAAATAGGCATTTAAAAAAGAGAATTTAAACGACAAATGAATATTGTTTCTCAATTATTTCTCCGTCTATATCTACAGTTCTAATTAATTTTCCCTTTCGCACCGCAAGAATTCTAAGTTTTCTAGAGTCTTTTACCCCTCTCGGTATTGCTATTTCATTGATTCGATAATTATTCGTAAGGGTAATTTTACTCCAATCTTCAGGAATCTCGTCTTTAAAATCAAAAACCACCTCATCCATAATCATTTGATTGTTCTGGTCTGAAGAATTCATATATCCCTTACAAAATTGAACTCTCTTTCCAACATCGTCATCAATTGGCTTTTTCTTGGAAGGTTTTGGTAATCTACTTTTCGTGTCAACTCTAACCCATTTTTCTAATTGGAAATTCAGAAGCAAATAACAGCACTTACGAAATTCCTCTACTAAATCAAGTAATTTTTCTGTTTCGATGGACTGTTCAAAACTGGCTTTATAATTTTTAGTTTTCCCGGTTGATTCTTTTAATTCCCAATTTATGTCAAATTCATTTAATTTATCAGAAATATCTTGACCAGAGATTAACGTTCCATCAATCTCTAGCTCGTCTGTGCTTAGAGATCGTAAAACTAATTCTTGCACTAAATCTTCAAATTCTAGTGAACCTTTGAGGGTAAATTTGGTCGAGGTCTGTCTAAGCTTAATCGCGGGACCAATAAATTCACCTCTGGAATATCGATAAAAATGACGATGGACATCCATATGTTCTTTAGCTGGGTCTTCCAAGGTTGGATTCTCAGTAATTTTCTTTAAAAAATGCATCTTAAATCAATTTTAAATTCACGGATATTTTCCGTGTTATTGTTTAATATTTAATGTAACTCATAACCTATAAATTTTTATTAAAAAATTTAAAGAAAGTAAATTTTAATAAATTAAAGAATTAGAAGAAAGTAATTAATCGAATACGCTAAAAATTATGAAGGAGACTGGCTTGGTTTCCATACCATTATGGGTGTTTGCGTGGATTCTACTAATTGTTGGGATACTTACTTTCCTTATTTTACTAATCTATGCCAAATATGGAAGAGAAATGTCAATCAAATTTTCGATAATTACCATTCTGATCACTTCCTCCTCTCTGGCTTTTGCGATTCATTTCTTTCTACTGAATTTAGGATTATAAATCCAGAGTTTCATCTTTTTGGTGATCTCCTTATAGCCTCATTTTTAGACTTGAATGTGA
The DNA here is from genome assembly GCA_014730295.1 of Promethearchaeota archaeon. Next base: position 18,684 of record WJIN01000101.1, read on the forward strand.
ACCTTTAAAAAATATGAAATCTATATTGTAATAATTAATATTTCAAAAAATCGCTACAACAAAAAGTGATGTTAAATGTTATTACAAGGTACAAATCCAATAATCTTTCTTCTTGGTATAATAATTGGTACTGTGATTTTAGGTCTTATCATTTATTTGGCTGTTCTTCTCATAGAGTCCAAAACCAAAGCATCTGATAAAGTTGTATTGATATTTTTACTGGCGTTGATAACAATCTTGATCTTGCCACCAGTTCTGGGAGCAGTTGGGCAAGTTCTCAGTGCTATTGGAGATGTATTTGTTGCAATTAGAGATGTCTTCGGTGGAGGCGGTGCAAATTATTTAGTACTATTAGTACCAATCGTTGGATTTTTGCTGTTATTAGTCCTTACAAAGTTCTTTATTGATATCAGATGGGAAACTTCAGTTTGGATTTCATTATTGACTCTCTTTTTACTATACATTCTATTAACTTTGATCCCCGAATTGGACTTTTTTGGACTATATGTAATTTAAATAAAGAAATTTTCTTTTCTTTTTTTTAGTATTAGGGTAAAACAAAATAGAAGTAAAAAATTATTTGGTTTATATTTTCTCTTTCAATTTCAGACGTGGCGCTAATCCGAGCGACATCATTTCTTGTAAAAGAAGTTTAAACGCATATGAACAGACTACTTTTGAGATTGTTGTTCCTTCTCCACACACGGGACAGTATCGTTTATCACGGTTTCTATCATATACCGCTAAAAGACCACATTTTTCGCATACTAAAATTACTGTTTTATCTGATTCATCCAGTAGTCGTTCTTTCAAGAGTAAGGCAGAACCGTGTCCAACAAGACAATCTCTCTCCATTTCTCCAAATCTTAACCCTCCTTCTCGAGCTCTCCCTTCAGTGGGCTGACGAGTTAGAATCTGTACCGGACCCCGTGCTCTGGCGTGTAATTTATCTGCGACGAGATGATAAAGTTTTTGATAATAGATTGGAGCACAATAAATTCCCGCTTCATATTTCTCTCCTGTGATTCCGTTATACATGATCTCTCGCCCATTGAACTCAAATCCCGCATCCACTAATTGTTCTTGCAACTTGGTAATATTTTTCCATTCAAAAGCAGTGGCATCTCCTAATTCACCTGTAGTACATGCGATCTTTCCACTAATCCCTTCAAATAATTGTCCTAAGGTCATTCTTGAAGGCATTGCGTGAGGATTTACAATTATATCGGGTCTCACTCCTGAGGATGTGAAAGGCATATCATATTCATCTACAACTAATCCGAGAACCCCTTTCTGTCCGTGTCGAGAGGAAAATTTGTCTCCAAGCTCTGGAATCCTCAAATCTCTGACTTTTATTTTTACTAATTTATTTCCATCAACAGTTTCAGAAATCAACACAGTATCAACGATTCCTTGTTCATTATGGCGCATATTTTTCGAGGTTTCTCTTCTATTGGGCTGCATGAGTTCGAATTCTTCATAAGACTTGATAAATCGTGGAGGGGATGTTCTCCCAATTAGGACATCTCCACCATTCACTTGAGTTTCAGGCTCAATTATACCATCCTCTTCAGAAAGTAATCTATATGACTCTGCTGATTTGAATCCTCTGACGCCCCGTTCGGGTATCTCAAATTTATCCACCTCTCCTCCCGGATATTTTCTCTCTTCGGCATCATAAGTTCTAAAGAAATGACTACGTGCCAACCCTCGTTCGATAGAGGCCTTATTGATAATGATGGCATCTTCAATATTATATCCCTCAAAAGACATCATCGCAATAACAAAATTTTGTCCGGCAGGGCGCTGATTGAAGCCTATTATTTCCATTGGACTTGTTTTTACGAGCGGTTGCTGTGGATAATGAAGCGTGTGTCCACGGGTATCTAACCGGAGATGCATATTGGCAGCGAATAATCCTAATGCCTGCTTTACCATTCCTGCTTCATAAGTGTTTCTCGGAGATTGATTATGTTCTGGGAAAGGGATAATAGATGCACAAATCCCGAGAATTGCCGCAGGTGAGATTTCTAAATGTGTATGCTCGGTCGTGATGTCCTCCTCGAACATCGCAATATAAGCGTTTTCTTCCTCCTCTGCGTCAAGATGCTCTATTACACCTTTTTCTACTAAATCAGACCACATGATTTTTCTTTGTCTTATCTTTTCAATATCTTCTTTCGTCACTAAGAGCTCTTTATCTTTAATAACGAATAAAGGTCTTGTAGCTCGCCCGGCATCACAGTTGATTTGGATCTCTTTTGAATCTTGATAAAATCCAATGTTTACATGCTGGCCTATTTCACCCCTCCGTCGTTTTTCACGTAATTGACGGATAAAGGGATTATAATTTTGATGGATACCCACTAATTTTCCGTTGAGAAATACTTTGACCTTATCTCCTCGAATATTTCCCACTTCATTGATGGGAACCACACCTAAATCTATTAAAATGTTTTCTATGATTCTCTCATCTGCACCTACAGAAATTATTGAAGCAAGACCGAGATTTTTCACAAGACCGCAATTCGGACCTTCAGGTGTTTCTGCAGGACAGATTTTACCCCATTGGGTCGGGTGTAAGTCTCGTGCTTCAAAATGAGGCTGAGATCTACTTAAAGGGGAAATAACTCTTCTCAGATGGCTTAATGTCCCAACTTGATTCGTTCTATTTAATAATTGGCTGACTCCTGCCTTTCCCCCCACCCAATTTCCTGTTGCTAACGCATGTCGAATTCGTTCGGTAATAACATCTGCTCGAACTGCAGTTTTTATGTTCGGAGCTCTTCCCCTTACCGCAGTACGCTCCAATTGGTATTTGATATCTTTCACCAGATTTAAAAACGCTACTCGAAATAATGATGTGAATAGATCTCCCGCAAGTTTCAAGCGCTTATTTGCGTAATGATCCTTATCATCTGGTTCTCTCATTCCCAAGGCAAGTTCCATTACTTTCTGGGCCATCTGACCCAAATAGTATGCTTTTTTAATTCGATCTTCTTCATCGTTTCCGATATGGGGTAATAAATAACGATCTAAGACTTGGAGTGCTCTTCTAATACGATAATCTTTTGTCTGTCCAATCGCCACTCTTTTTCCTATGTAATCTAATGCATTTTGTTGCGATTTTTCCGGATCTTTTAACACTTGAATTTCGGAGGCAACATCTATCACGGGAATCAATTCTTTTTGAATTTCCTCATCTTCTGAGATTGCCTCGAAGATTTGTCGATCAGAATGAAGCCCCAGAGCTCTCATCAAAATTGCTAAAGGAATCTTACCCGGAACGGATGGAAAAGAGACTCGTAAGTTTCCGTCTTTCTTTCGTTCGATCGAGACCGGCGCTCTGAATCCACTACGTGTAGAAAACACTTTTGCTTGATGAGTAGCGCTTGAGCTTCTACTTGCCTCTTCTGCAAGGATTCTGTTCGGTGCTAAATCCTCTTGAGTGACTAGAACCCGTTCTGTTCCATTTATAATGAAATAACCGCCGGGATCTAATGGATCCTCGCCTCGGTTGATGAGTTCTTGATCGGATAGGCTTTCAAGTGGACATCGGCAGCTTTTTAACATAATTGGGATTTTTCCAATATAGATATCTAGAGTCTCTTCCGGTTCCTCTCTCTGTGTCCTTTCATCAATCGTAATTGGGGTCATCTCTAATGTAATATCAGCAGCATAGCTTAATTCTCGAATTCGTGCCTCGATCGGTGTAATCTCCATTGTCGCACCGTCTGCTTCCCTCACCTTCGGTTTACCAACTTTAATCTTTCCAAATCGAATTTTAAAACCGGGTATATCGGGAACTACTTCAGCTGATTCATCTACAATATCTTGCATCTCTTTCTCGATAAAATCATTGTAGGAATCAAGATGTTGGCGGACGAGACCTTTCTCATCGAACAAAGAGCCTAAAACTTCCCACTTCTCTTCATTTGTCAAATTGTCAGTGCTCATAATATAACCTTTTTTCATTAAATAGCATTAAAATAAAAAAGAAATAATTAACTTTTCTCTTTCTTAACATATCGATAATAATTAACTTGTTTAACTGATGTATCGCTTTCGCGGATAATTTTCACCACATCCCCCTCTTTCGCCCCAATCGCGATCGCAACGGGATCCTTTTCAAACATCTGAGGGAGATCGGTATAGCGAATTTTATACTTTTCTAATAATTCCTCGGTTTCGGATTTCGTAAGAAGCACGTGCCGAGGAACAAGCGAATGTCGTAAGACATCAACTTTTTTTTTCTTAGTCAAAAGGAATTATCCTCATATATTTTAAGTTATATTATATGGAGTGTATAATTTCTAAAAAATTTTATCCTTTTATTCATAATATCGGAATTTTTTTATTTCATAGTACTTCTTATGAGAAAATAGGAAATTCTGCGTTATCATTGAACTTTAGACGTTAAGTATGATGCCGTATAATATTATTTTACCTAAACCTATGAAAACAATGGAAAATCCAATACCCGCTCCGTTTTACCATTACCTCAATCGTTTCATTGGGAAATTCGTTCTGAAAATATTTTAGCATAAAAGGTGCGCCCATCTTTTTTCTGATAACAAATTCGAAGAACCCATTTTCATTTAGATACTTTGGAACTTCATGGAGAACACTCAAAAACTCATCCCGTCCTTCTCGTAAAGGAGGATTCATATAAATCCCATCAAATCGGACAGATTGATCCTTTAAGGCATCAAAATAATCTCCTGCTCGTACATGCAAGCGATCTTGAGAATTTGGGAGATTAATTTTTATGTTTTCTTTGACACACCAAATAGCGCGTCTGTTTTTATCTATGAAATAAACCTCACTTTCTCTGGAATTATATCCCAACACCATTCCAATAGGTCCATATCCACATCCCAGATCGAGTAAGACACTCGCCTCGGACGGTATGCTCATATGCTCTATAAAGACGTGCGTGCCTAAATCAATTTTTCTGTAAGAAAAAACGCCTGTCGTTGTTTTGAAAATGTATAAATGCCGTCGCAGACTCTCGGAGATGGTATGTACCTTTAAATTTACATCGGGATATCGAGTAGAATAATGCTCTTTTTTAGGTCCCATATATATATCAATAGTGTTTTTGATTATTCGGTTATTTCCTTCCAATGTGGATAGATCCCACGTTCCATAAAAACCTTATCACTCTTTACCATTATTCCGTTTTTAGCCTTATAAATCGCCATAGCATCTTTTTCGGCGATTCCAAATCCAATTAACTCATTTTTTAACGTCATCAACGCCACTTTCATCCCCGTCTGTATTCGCGCATCGATAGAACAAATTCCTGCTGCAGCTAAATTTGCACCATGGCATATTGCGTCTACTGCAGTGTCTCGAACATGAACCTTTGGGATATGTTTTACCATCTTCTCCATAGGATGAATTATATACCTTAAATAAGATTCGTCATTTTCTTTTTGATAAATTGTAAATGAATCCTTAAGATTTTGAAGGGTTACGAGGCTCTTATCCTCTCTAAAAGGACCTACACGCGTTCGTCGCAACTCTAGCATATGTGCACCAGAGCATAATGCCTCTCCAATATCATAGCATAATTTGCGGATATATGTTCCCGCTTCACATCCCACACGAAATAAAACATTATTTTCTCTCATTTCTAAAAACTGGTTATAATAGATTTCTCGAATACGCAATCTCCTACTCACGGAGGATTTTAAAGGAGGTCTTTGATAAATTTTCCCTTCAAAAACCTGTAATATCTTTTCAATTTTTTTCTGAGATTCTGGAGTATGTAGATGCATTACACAGACATATTCTTTTCCTGCATTTAACAAGGCAGATAAGACCCTCGTAGCTCTCCCGAGTGCAACGGGCAAAACACCGGTCACTTTCGGATCTAAAGTACCTCCATGCCCAACATTTTCTATCCCTAATATTGTTTTAATCCACGATACAACCTCATGACTCGTGGGACCACTTACTTTATCAAGATTTATGACCCCATATTCCATGAGTTCATTTATTGTTCTCTTTTCGGGGTTCTTCCCATATTTAGGGTCCGTGGTGTCTTCCGATTTAACTAACAATTGTTCGGGCTCGTCCGATGGAAGTTTTAAGTCTGTCTCTACCATGTTCTTATTGGGATGTAAAAACTATACTATAATTCAATAGTATACAATGATAAATTATATTTTTTGTTTAGATCCTATAAATGATTTTTTCTTATATTGGTAAGATAAAAAACCAGGCAAATTGCCCTATCACCTTCAGCTCAATATAATTATTATTATGGATATCAGAAATGTGATGCCCTCCGACGCGGTAGCTATAAGTAAAATCCAAATAAATAACTGGGAACACGTTTATAAAGCAATATTCCCTGAAAATCTCCTACAAAATCTAACATATGGAAGCAAAATCACTAATAATAAGAGATAGCTTGAAAATTTGGAAGATACTACGAGGGTTGTTGTTGCTGTAAAAAACTTGGTTCATCCCTAAAAAAATAACGATATGAATTACCAATTTTGATTAAAAAGAGATGTTTCATAAACTCATACGGTTAATAATGGCGGGCTATGTGGGATTCGAACCCACGGCCTTCAGGTTAAAAGCCTGCTGCGCTACCTGCCTGCGCTAATAGCCCATCCGGTCAAAAGGAAGTTCTTCTTAATTTCTCTACTCTTAAAATTATCAGAACTTAAGACTTAAAATCTATAATAATTAATAAATTTTTTTTAAACATATCATAAAATCCATAATCTTTAAATGTAATAAGTCTTAGTACGTAAAATGTTCCCAAATGCCCCGCAAAAATCGATCTCCTTCATGTTTACCGAAAATGCTCGTACCCTTCACTCTTTAAGATATGTTTTTTATTTTCGTGTATAATTGTGATATCACGTTCAGAGACGACTTCTCCAACCCTAAATATCTTCCCGCTTGTTTGCTCCACCAGACTTATTGTCAGTTCAATATTTTCGGGGTCTATGGAAAAGAGATGAATAAACTCCTCTCCCGCGTTCAAAACGATATTTTCTATTGGAATATCAAATTCTTCTGCATATTTAAGAGCTTCAGGATGAATAAGCTGGTCATCTAAGGTGATCCTAAATCCGACTTCGGGATTAGAAAACTTCAATTCTCGTAGAGATTTTGCCAATCCATCTGAAGAATCGATACTTGCGGTTGCTAAATGATTTTGGGCAATGATAAGCCCTTCTAGGCCAAGTTCAAATGGCTTTAATATGCTATCGAGAGATTTTCTATATTTGGGGAAGTCTTCGTAAGAGCCACTTTGCCGAAACAAGATATCAAAACCTACACCAGTTAAACCGAATTTGCCGTTTACGACAATTATATCACCTACATTCATCCCTTTCCGGTATATTATCTCTGATTTCCCTTCGAAACCAAATACCATTGGATTGAGAATGACTTCTTTAGTCTCGTTTAGATCGCCACCAATATAGTTAAGGTCAAAGCTTTTAGAATAAGACAATAATCCATTCATAAGACGGTCGAATTCATCAGAAAGCATGGTGCCGGGTAAACCAAAGGATAAGATTAATCCAATGGGATTCACACCTTTCACTATCAAATCACTCAGATTCATAATAAGTGATTTTCGTCCCACATGGAATGATTCCATCTGCTCTGGGACGTCAGTAGTCGAGACCAGCATGTCCGAATTAGAAACCAAAACAATCTCTTTAGATAGCTTTTTGTTGATTTTATCTAAGGGAAAAAAAAACGCATCATCTCGAATGAGCTCTTTTCCCGTATTATCGTAGATCAGCTGCTCGATGTAGCTAATTAGGTTTGTTTCCCCTATATCTCTCAAGGGTGTATTGGATTTCATGGCTATAATGAAGATCTCAACTTAATTATTATGTTTCGCGACCCTGATAAGGCACATGATTAGACCGCAAAATTAAAATTTATTATTAATTTATAAGAATTAGTGCTTTTTGAATCTTTAAGGTACCGATGAGTTATGTTGCCCTTGTAACTCAGCTGGTAGAGTGTCAGATTCGTAATCTGAATGCCGGGGGTTCAACCCCCCCCAAGGGCTTCTTCTAAACCTCTTCTGCGGTAAAGAATCTCTTGATCATTTCCAACGCAAGCATTCTAAACGCATCATCGATATTTTCTCCGGTCTTTGCTGAGGTTTCGATGTATGAGATCCCAATCTCTTCCGCCAAGGCTTCTCCTTCTTCGCGACTCACTTCTCTTTGATCTACTAAATCAATTTTGTTGCCAACTAAAATCAATGATATTTTTGGGGTGACTTCTTTTATTTCCTCATACCAATTTTTGATGTTCTCATAGGTTTTCTGCCTTGTTACATCAAATACAAGAATGCCCGCTTCTGCGTTAGCCAGATATGATTTGCGTATTCGGCGGAATTGGGTCTGCCCCGCTAAATCCCAGATGACAAAACGCACACTGGACTCAAGCCCCTCAAAATTACACTCCTTTTTCATAATGGAAGTACCTATTGTGGCCTTATAATCTTGCTGGAATGAATTTTCTACGAATCTATGAACCATGGAGGTCTTTCCAACTCCACCATCTCCGCCTAAAATTAATTTAAATGCATATTCATCCGCTTTAGCTTTAATTTTTCGTAGTTTATCTACACTTTTCTCAATTTCTCCGCTTTCTCTGCCAGTAATTATCTTGGGTATAACGGGGCTTACGGGACGGCCATCAAAAATTCGGGCTATTTTTTCGGCGGTTAAATATGCGACGGGAAACACGGGATCGATCATAGCTAACGCATCGAGAACCGTTACAAAGACCGCGTGTTCACCTGCCTCACAAAATATAAGGCGGTATTCATCCGTATCAAATGTTCCTGTGCCAAAAGATCCCGAACTAAATTCCTTCGTAATCCGATTGAGGACTGGCTCTACTAATGAGCTTAAACCTCCTACAACGTCCTCTTCTACGGACTTACCAGTAGTCCCCGAGACCGCATCCATAATCAACCCTTCCCGATTAACGATAATCGCCGCAACTAAATCCTCTTCGATTTCCTGACGATACCATTTTAAAAGCGCTTTTAATTTTTCCCTATCTACAGCCATTCTTTACTCACCTTTGTATTTTATTTTTTGAAGCTACTCAAAGACGTATTAAGATTATCTTCACACGATACTCTTTTGAATTAAAATAAAAATGTTGGAATAAAAATTTATCTAATCTATTTAAATGGAAGGTCTATTTTCCTTGGAAATTTGGTTTCCGTTTTTCCAAAAATGCGTTCATTCCTTCTTGAAAATCTATAGAAGAAGAGGTCAACTTTAGATTTTTGAGTTCATCTTCTAAATGCTCGTTTAGCCGATTACTATATGAATGGAAAAATAACCGTTTGGTGCTTCCATAGGCGATCGTTGGACCATTACTTATTTGAATAGCGAGTTCTTTTCCTCTCTCTAATAATTGATCGTCGGAGGTTATTTCAGAAACTAAATGGGTTTTTTTTGCTTCATTCGCAGTGAGGGTTTTGTTCAATAAGACCATTTCGTTCGCCATAGATAAACCTACAATTTTAGGCAAGTGAAAGGTCAAGGATGAATCTGGCGACAATCCTACGTTTGTAAACGCTACAGAAAACCGAGCGGATTGGGAGCAAATTCTCAAATCACACGCACTTGCCAGACTTAATCCCACTCCATAACACGCTCCGTTCACAGCTGCGATACTCGGGGCGTTAAGATGTTTTAGTAGTTTGATCGCTCCATGAAATTTTCCCGCCAACTTATAGAGGAAATCTGGATCATCCGAACGTTTAAATTCGGCAAGGTCACCCCCAGCACTAAACGCTTTTCCCTTTCCCATGATTATTAGAGAACGAATGGTTCTTGATTGTTTCGAACTCTCTTGTAATGCTGTGGTAATGTCATCCGCCATTTGAGTATTTAACGCGTTAAGATTATCGGGTCGATTTAAATAGAGGATTGCATACATATTTTCTTCAAATAATTCCAATTCAACGGTATCAAGCTTCACTTATATCAATTCCTCGTTATTAATTCGTAATTGAAGGGAAGATAATATTATTTTAAAATTTATGTATAATCAAAAAGGTGATAATTCTTCCCGCATAGTGGAGATTTGGTATATATCAAGTCTGAGAAATGCAGAGAGTGGGATTTGAACCCACGAACCCCTATGAGACTAGAGCCTCGGTCTAGCGCCGCTAGCCACCCGATTAGGTGTTTTGGCCAGGCTTGGCGATCTCTGCATATAAACAAAAGAGTGTTTCAAGGCAAAAATTA
>WJIN01000102.1 GCA_014730295.1 Promethearchaeota archaeon
GGTATCGTTAAAGCTGTGATACGCGGACCATTTTTGGATTCGCATCTGCAACACCTGAAGGACCATCGCCATTTCTTCCAGAGAAAGTTTGATCACCTTTCCCTCTCCTTGCGACGGTTTTTCCCACACCCCGTCCTCATCAGTCTTAAGACACTGAATAAAGAGATAAGGTTCGGATTTCAAGGAGCTTTTGATAATTAGCGCGGATTTCTGTCCGAAAAAAGAATAATTATGAGTATTGGTCATGAGAGTTTTTTCCAAAGTTATGTGTTACCAATATTTTCCGATCCTTCTATTTAAACAAAAAAGATCTTTTATTCCGATTCAATATGCTATACGATAGATTTTTTTTAAGGAGTAGGCGAATGCTACTCTCCAATCGCATCAAAAAGCGATCCGAGGTTTAGAGAAAGCTTTAACAAAATATCAAGAAAAAATAAAAGAAGCTAAATCAAATAAAGGGGATCTTGAAGATGTGATTAAGCAATTACCTGAAATTAAACTCCCCGAACATGCATCAGATGAAGATACTAAGAACGAGATCGATCGATTGGCGGCTGAAAGTAATGAACTAAGTGAGAAGATTGCGGTTCAGAATGAAGAGAAAACTAAAATCGAAAATATTTTACAGAAAGGAAGATGCGATACATGCGGACAAGAAGTACATGAGAAAGAGAGGTTTGATAATGAATTGGAGATTATTAACTCAAACTTAAAACAAGATACTGAACACATTGCTAAGATAAAAAAGAGTTTAACTGATAAAAAGGAATTATTGGAGAAAATTAGAAAATCAGAAAAGATTAAGAATGAGAGAGATACCATTCAAGACAATATTAAAACCCAACAAGATTCTATTCAGAGCTTAATGGATGAGATTAAGGAAAATAAGGAAAGTATTATCGAGAAACAAGGAGAGATTCAAGTTCTATTAGATACCTATAAAACGGTATCGATTGAAACATTTGAGAAGGTAAAAGAAGATATCGAGGAAGAATTACAAACTCAAAAAGAACAGGTGGAAAGTCTCCAATCTACCATAACCGAAATTGAAAAAATGATATCCAAGAAAGAAAATTCAACAGATATTTTCTCGGATCAGATATCAGAATTAAAAACTAAAGGGGAGAGAAAGGAAAAATTACAACAAGAAACTACTTATATGACCGCAGTTCGAGATTGGGTAGATGATCATTTACCACAACTTATGCGCGACATCGAACGGGCGATACTTCAAACAACCGCCCTGGAATTCAATCAATTCTTTAAGGAATGGTTTCGGGCAATGGTTGAGGATAGTAATATCGAAATCAGCATCAATCCCGAACAATTTGAGCCCGAAGTCTACATCGATGGCTATAATTCCCCGTTCGAAGACCTCTCGGGCGGAGAAAAAAGCGCACTTTCCCTCTCATATCGCTTAGCCCTCAATAAAACAATTACCGAGAAACATCCCGAAATTAAAACGCGTGATCTGTTAATCCTGGACGAGCCAACGGACGGATTTTCGCAAGAACAGGTCAAAAAAATGCAAGATATTTTTGAGAAACTGGATACGCGTCAGATGATTATAATTTCCCACGAACGTTCCTTAGATTCATTTGTATCCCACATCTTCAATTTTACTAAGGAAAATCATAAAACACAAATTAGAGCTGAATAAATCTTGAGTATTACAGAACACAAAAAGTAAGTCTTTTTTATTTTCAAAAGGGTTATAAGAATCGGAGAGGGAACATCCGTCTCTTAAAACCTCTCCAACTCTCCTTTTCAGCGTATCTCCGTAGCACTTACTCTAAATATATGACCATCATATTTAAAGAAAAAACACCTATTTTTCATTTAGTATGAGAAATTGAATTGTAATTGGTAGAATTTTTTGTTTAAATATCATCGTTCTCTTAATTATTATAAATCAGTTTCACGAGGTTTGGTTATAGTATGCTTGAAGTTACAACACCAAAAAAAAGAAAATATAGAACCGTGAGGATCCCCGAAGCTTTAGTAGACTCGGTGCTTGAGATTATAAACGACACCGAGAACTTACTTGGGTATCGAACGCATTCAGAATTCATCATCGATGCCATACGGCGTCGCGTGGAAGTGCTGAGCCCACGATCCTCGGATTAACTACTTAACCCCCATTTTTTTTATATAAACTGCAATACTAAATTATAATAACTCAACAAGTTAATTTTTTGAGTAGTTGATGAATATGGATAGGCGGAATACAAGAAAGGTATTGATTCAGTTTGCCCGAAGGGAAAAAATATGGGATATATAATCATCAAGAACAGGTAATATTTTTTGGTACTATATTCCATACTTTTTTTCTTTAAATAGGGATATCATATTTTCATGTAACACCAGTTCTAATGTGAAAATTAAAATGAATAAAAAAATCGATAAAGTATCCCTTTCGATAGGAATTTTGGGAGGGATCAGCGCACTCTGCGGAATAATATTTTTAATTATGGGAATTCCCTTTACTCCGTTTTTTCTATAACCCAGACTAATAGGAAATCTCAACCCTCTTCTTTTTTTTAAATTTTTTTTCTTTAATAATGCATATAGAAACCAAATACTATACAAAATTATATCTAAAAAAAAAAAAATGGGTATTGAAGCAATGGGTCAATATAAAGTTAAAGAAAAAACTCATGACTTATCGGACCCTCTAGAAAAAGAAGCACAAGACGTATTCGATCTATTTGAGGGGTATACACTCTTACGGAGAGAATACTCAAGATTAGACAAGAGAAATGTTATCGAGGCGTACATAGATTTTCGGAGAGAAAAATTATATAAATAAAATCAATTAATCTATCTCTTTTTATATTTTCATCTTTTTTTTACTCCTTCTTTAAGTTTCTTTTAGTCCAAATGCTAAGAAATTCCTTTAGTTCTGCTATTTAATTTAAGATCTCTGATATTATTTATTAATGAGAGAAAGCCTGTGATTCGACATTCGATAGTATCACCATGGGTTAATTTGACCGCCCGAGGTGTTCCTGTGGAGATAATATCCCCTGGTAGCAAGGTCATCACTTTAGAGTGAAAAGATACGAGAAAATCTGGAGTAAATTGCATATTTGAAATGATATTCAGAGCGTGGATTGATCCATTGAGGACGGTAGCAACTTTTAAATTTAAAACATCATCAATCTCATCGGGTGTGAGAAGTGCAGGACCAAAACTGAAAAAGCTGTCGAAATTCTTTGAAAGCGTTAGGTATCGGGGATTTTGTCTAAGAATATCTTCAGCAGTCATA